>DASXHF010000346.1:0-4758 GCA_036488775.1 Gemmatimonadaceae bacterium
AGCTGGGTGACGCCGATCTCGGTGCCCTTCCGTGGCTATCGCGTCTGGGAGCTGCCGCCCAACAATCAGGGCATCGCGGCGCTCGAGATGCTGCGCATCCTCGAGCCGTACGACCTCAAGGCGATGGGACACAACTCGGCAGCCTACCTGCATCACCTCATCGAAGCGAAGAAGCTCGCCTATGCGGACCTCGACCGGTTCGTCGGCGATGCGGATCATCTCGACATGCCCGCCGAGGGCATGCTCACCGACGAGTTCATCGCCCAGCGACGACGCCATCTCGATCCGAACCGCGCACATGAACGCGTCGACCCGGGCCCGCTGCGCACTCAGAGCGAGACGATCTACCTGACCGTCGCCGACGCCGATGGGAACATGGTGTCGTTCATCAACTCGAACTACGACTACTTCGGCTCCGGCATCGTCGTGCCGGGAACGGGCTTCGTGCTGCACAACCGCGGCGCGGGATTCACGCTCACTCCCGGCCTACCGAACACCGTCGCGCCGGGAAAGCGGCCATTCCACACGCTGATCCCCGGCTTCGTCACCCGCACCGTGGACGGGCGCGACGAGGCGTACATGAGCTTCGGGCTCATGGGCGGCGGGGTGCAGGCGCAGGGGCACGTGCAGTTCCTGCTCAACTACTTCGTCTTCGGCATGGACGTGCAGGCGGCGATCGATGCGCCGCGCTTCCGCCACTACGACGGGCAGCGGGTGGCACTCGAGCCGCCGATCGGCGACGACGTGCGGGCGGCACTCACCGCGATGGGACACGTCATCATCGAGCAGCCGACGATCGCGTTCGGCGGAGCGCAGGCGATCGTGCGACTGCCCAGAGGGTTCGCGGCGGGAAGCGACCCGCGGAAGGATGGGATGGCGGTGGGCTACTAGCGTCAGGAGCTGCGGGTCGTGGGCACGGGCCGTCGCCTACCCACGCTCCCAGAAATGCGGCGGCTCGATCCCGAGCGAGCGGAGATACACGTACCCCTGCCCGCGATGGTGAATCTCGTTGTCGCGGATGTACAGCAGGAGCTCCCAGATCGGCATCTTCCACTGCCCGAACGCGGTATCCACCTCCTGAAACCGCGCCGCCGGGATCTTCGGCCAGCGTTCGTCGATCTCGGCGGTCGTCTTGTCCCACAACCGCAGCAACTCAGCTTTCGTCGTCGCCTTGGCACCGGCGAACTGCGACCACTTGCCGGTGATCACGCCGTCGAGCGTCGGGACCGCCATGCCGATGAGCTCCATCGCGAGCGCGGAGAAGGGCCGCATCCCGCCGATGGAGTAGCTGAACAGCTTATCCTCGGGGAAGGCGTCGATGACGCGGCGCGTCAGAGCGCGGTGACCCTGCCAGCTCTCGAGGAACTGCTGCGACGTCATGATCGGTGCAGCGATGGAGGAAGATACCGAGGCCATGGGCGATGCTCCGTCTCGTGGTTGAGCGCCGGCTCGGCCGAAGCGGCGAGCCGCTCAGCGCGCCCGGACAATCAGCGCCCACACTCGCACGTTCCGCAAGTATCGACGTTGGGTCCGCATTGGAGTTACGGCGGCGGTATGCACCCTTCCGGCCGCACCACATCCTGCCGCACGGCCCAGAACGGCCGACCGTCCAGCGTACCGCGGAGATGCCCGCTCGCGCTGTCATAGCGCAGGCGATAGTGCGACGACGCAGCGTCCATCACCACGTCCTGTCCCGAGATCGTCCCCACCGCGCTCACCGGCCGCGGACGATCCGGAGCCCGAATCCCCTGACTGATGCTCTCGGGGTTGATCCACGACTCCACGCGGTCACCGGTCTGCTGAATCAGCCACATCGCCGGCGTGCGGTTGCACTCGAGTTGTAACCCGACACGCTCCACCGAAGGTTCCGCGCCACTGCCCGTCGCCCACGCTCCGCTGAGATCGAGCGCCCCCGCCCCCGCGTGCTCGCGCGAGCCGATACCCGACGTCCGACGCCGCGCCTCCGACGGCGGCTCCGTCGCCGGCACCGTCTGGATCTCCACTCGCGACGGCGCCGCCGGCGTCCGCCACACGCGGTGCGTCTGTGCCTTGAAATCCTTCTCCGTCGCGAGAAAGATGTTCGGCACCCACGTCTGCGGATTCCGGTCGATGATCGGGAACCACGTGCTCTGCACCTGCACCATGATCCGGTGCCCCTTCAGGAACCGATAGCTCTGGGTGTGCAGGTCGACCGTGAACGGCGTCACGGCGTTGGGCACGAGCGCGACGGGTTGCTCGTATGATTTCCAGAACCGCCCGCGGAAGACATCGTTCGCGACCATCAGCTCGTACCCGCCGAGCTTGAAGTCGGGCTCGTACTTCTCGGGATAGACGTCGATCAGCTTCACCACCCAGTCGGCGTCCTGCCCGGTCGTGCTGGCGAACAGCTTCGCCGTGATCTCGCCGGCCACCACCACGTCTTGCGTCAGCGGCTCGGTCTCCCAGCTCAAGACGTCGGCACGATCGTTCACGAACCGCTGATCCTCCAGCAGCCAGGTGTACCACCCGGATCCCTTCGGGTAGTACGTCGGCTCGATGGGCCTCGGTCGATACGGCACCGGATGCGCGGGGTCGCTCACGTAGGCGTCGTTCGCCGATCCTTCGTTCGGCGTTGGCGGATCGAACGAGAGCTTGCCACCGGCGTGGAAGTACAGCGACCGCGTCGCGGCGCTCTTCGGCGGCCACGAATCGAAGGTGCGCCACCGGTTGCTCCCCGACTCGAACACGGTCGCCTCGGGCTGCCGCAACGAGCCCTTGTCCTTCAGATAGTGAGCGAAGAAAGGCGCCTGGATGTTCTTTCGGAAGTACTCGCTGGTGGGCGAGCCGAAGTCGATCTTGCCAAGCTTGTTGCCCGGATCGCGCGCCCATCCACCGTGCCGCCACGGTCCCACCACGAGAAAATTGCGGTCGCTCTGATCGTGCTTCTCGAGCTCTCGATAGATGGTGATCGGCCCGTAGAAGTCCTCCTGATCCCACCAACCGGCCACGTTCAACGTCGGCACGGTGACGCGCGTCAGATACGGCTTCATCGCCTGCCGCTGCCAGAAGCCATCGTAGTTCGGATGATTCACGAAGTCGGTCCACGTCGGGAGTGTCTTCCCCTTCAGCACCTTCGACTGCACGTTCGACAACGGACCCAGCGCGAGATACCACTCGTAGGTGTCGTAGCGGTCGAAGTCGAAGTCGGAGTTCTCCTTCGACGCCTCGGTCAGATACGCATACTCGAATCCATAGCTCAATCGAAACGCGCCGTTGTGATGGAAGTCGTCGCCGATCCACATGTCCGCCGGTGACGCCTGCGGGCTGACGGCGCGGAGCGCGGGATGTCCGCCGAGCATTCCCATCGCCGCGGTCCATCCGTCGTAGCTGACGCCGAGCATGCCGACGCGTCCGTTGTTCTTCGGCACGCGCTTCAACAACCACTCGATCGAGTCGTAGGTGTCGGTCCCCTCGTCGATCGCGATCGCCGGCGAGTCGACAGGCCGCGGCGGCCGCTGCATGACGAACGTTCCCTCACTCTTGTAGCGGCCGCGAATGTCCTGGAAGACGAAGATGTAGCCCTCGCGGGCAAGGTCGTCGTAGCCGCTGGTGAGCCGGTCGCCGAAGTCCGCCACGCCATACGGCGTGCGCTCGAGCAGGAAGGGCAGAGGCTCCGTCTGGTTTCTCGGTGCGAACATCTCGACGTGAAGCTTCACGCCGTCGCGCATCGGGATGTCGGCCGACGTGTGCTCGTATGCGGCGGGGTCGTACTTCGGCGCGGCCGGCTGGGCGGGAAGCGCGACTGCGACACCGACGAACAATGTGATGAGAGCGAGGTGACGGGCGGGACGAACGATGAATCTCATATGCGGTCGCTCTGTCGAGGTTGTGAGCTGCTGTTGTGGACTCTGTGACATCACCGCGCCCTCCCCATCCTCGCCAGTTCCGCTTCCGACGCGATGAACCCGAACGCCGGCCACCCGCCGGACTGGATCGACCGCCGGAACATCTCGCGCGCCCGCGCCGAGTCGCCTTTCACCATGTACCAGTTCCCGAGCCCGAAGTTGAGGGTCGCGACGTCGATGTCGCCCGTGTCACGCGGCGTCAGCACCGCGTCGGGTCCGATCTCGCCGCGATACAGCTTGAGCCGCCGCACATACGCGTTCGACGCCGGCATGCTGTCTGGATGACGCGCCAGCATCGCGACCGCCTCGCCTGCTCGGCCCGCGCGCTGAAGCGACATCCAGAGCCAATCGGTGGCACCCGCGCGCTCGCCGCCGTCCGGCGCACGCGGTTGCGCGCGGGCGAAGGCGTCGGCGGCCGCGTTGAAGTCGCCGTGCACGAAGCGCAGCACGCCGAGATGATAAAGAATCCCGTAGTTGGTGCTGTCGATCCCGTACCCGCGCGTGAGATCGGCCATCGCCCGGTCGAAGTTGCGGACGGACAGATTGCGATGCCCTCGCCACCGATAGAGCATCGGGTCGGCGGGTGCGATGACGAGCGCGCGCGTGAAGGTCTGCACCGCCTCCTGCATCTGCCGCGCGCCGGCCTGGGCGACGCCGAGGTCGATGAAGCGCTGCACGTTGCGCGGATCGGCGGCGAGCGCCTGCTCGGCGCGCGCGACGGGGCCGGTGTCGCCTTGAGAGCGATAGACGACGCCCGCCGGAGACGTGTACTGCACCGACTGCGCGATCGCGGGTACCGCGACGACGATGGCGGCGAGCGCCAGAGCAAGAGGCCAGCGTGGCATGATGACGGTCCGGTCGTGGGTGAGGCGAC
>DASXHF010000350.1:0-10920 GCA_036488775.1 Gemmatimonadaceae bacterium
ATCGCCTCAATTCCTCAGCGGCTTGCCCGTCTTGAGTGTGTAGGCGATACGCTCCTGCGTCTCCTTCGTACCCAGCAGCCGGAGAAATGCTTCGCGCTCCAGCTCGAGGATGTCCTGCTCGGTCACGGTACGCGGCGGCCCGTCTCCGCCGGCGAGAACGTACGCCAGCTCTCGCGCGATGCGCACCTCGTGGTCGGTGATCTGTCCACCCTCGCGCATCGCCCAGCCGGCATACGACAGATTGCCGAGCGCTTCCTTGCCGAGCGCCGTGATCGTGCGCGGCACCGGTGCCACGTAGTCCGGCGCAAGGTCGAGCACTCGCGCCTTCGCGTCGGCGATGAGACGATCTCGGTTCATCGTGATTCTGTCAGCAACCGGCCGGAGGAAGCCGAGCGCTCTGGCCTCCAGGGCGCTCGTGCTCGTCGTCGCCATCGCGATCGTCTTGAACGCGCGCTTCACCGCCTCGAACGGATCCGCTTCGTCGTATGGCGCCAGCTGCTCGGTAAATCGGAACAGTAGCTCCTTCGTTCCCCCACCCGCGGGGATCAGACCGACGCCGGCTTCCACCAATCCCATGTACAGCTCGGCGTGCGCCTGAATCCGGTCCGCGTGCAGCGCATACTCGGCACCTCCGCCGAGCGTGAGGCCGAACGGTGCCGCGACGACAGGGAATGGCGCTCGACGCACGAGCTGGGCGCCTTCCTGGAAATAGCGCACCATCTGATCGAGACCCTTCCAGTCGCCCGCCTGCACCTGCGCCACGACGGCGCCGAGGTCCGCACCGGCACTATATGCGCGAGGATCGTCGTTGCCGATCACGAGACCGACGTAGCGCCCTTGCTGGACCGTCTCGAGTCCCTTGCGCAGCATTGCGAGCACGCCGGCGCCCATCGTGTTCATCTTGCTGCGCGCCTCGAGTAGGAGCACGCCGTCGCCGAGGTCGAGGAGGTTCGCGTCCTTCGACGACTCGACGACTCCACCTTTGCGCGCACGCACCGCGGCCAGCTCGATCTGACCGGGCACGGGCGGGACTTTCTCATACGTGCCGCCGAACGACAGTTGCGTCACGCCCGCGTCCGACACCCGATAGAACGCGCCATCCTTTGCTTTCGCGAGCAGCGGCGGCACGGGCAGACCGAGACGGCCGAATCCTTCACGCAGGAAGTCGTGCCCGAGCGCGTCCATCTGCCGGAAAGGGCCGGCCTCCCAGGCGTAGCCCCACTCGATCGCGCGGTCCACCGATACGATGTCGTATGCGATCGCCGGCGTGGTGGCGAGCACGTAGTGGGACATGCGCAAGAGATAGTTGCGCACGAACTCACCATACTTGCCCGGAAGCTTGGGGGCCATGACGAGTCGCTTCTCGAGCGGCTCCTTCATGATCTGCGCGAGGGCCGGATCGTCGACCTTCTGCTGCGGGCCGTACTCGAGTGTGCGCCAGTCCAGCGTCGTGATGTCCTTGCCGACTTTCTTGTAGAAGCCGCCGCCCGTCTTGTCGCCCAACGCACCGTTGGCGATGAGCTTCTCGACCCACGGGGGCATCGAGAAATCCTCGCCGGTGCTCGCGCTCAATCCTCTGGCGACGTGCTGCAGCACGTCGATTCCCGTGATGTCGGCCGTCCGGAAGGTCGCGCTCTTGGCGCGCCCGATCAGCGGGCCGGTGAGCACGTCGACTTCGTCGATCGTGAGGCCGCTCTCCATCATCCCGCGCATCGCGGCGAACATGCCGAACACGCCGAGCCGGTTGGCGACGAAGCCGGGCACGTCCTTCGCCACGACGATTCCCTTGCCGAGCACCGTCTCGCTGAATCGGCGCGCGGCGTCGAGCGCGTCGGGCGCCGTGTCGGCGGTCGGGATGAGCTCGAGGAGATGGAGATACCGCGGCGGATTGAAGAAGTGCATGCCGAGGAAGCGCTGCTTGAAACGCGCGCTGCGTCCTTCGGTGAGCACCTGCATCGGGATGCCTGACGTGTTGCTGGCGACGACCGCGTTGGGTTTGAGCAGCGGCTCCAGTCGCGCGAACAGCGCCTGCTTGGGCGCCGGCTGTTCGATGATCGCCTCGAGGATCAGATCGGCGTCACGCAGCCGCTCGAGGTCGTCGTCGAGGTTGCCGACGGTGATGAGCGACGCGCGCGCCGGATCCATGAACGCGGCGGGCCGCGCTTTCTTGGCGCGTTCGAGGCCGGCCTTGGCCGCGGCGTTGCGGTCACCGGTCGCGGCGACGACGTCGAGCAGGACGACGGGGATGCCGGCCGAGGCGGCGAGGGCAGCGATGCCGCTTCCCATGGTACCGGCGCCAATCACGCCGAGCTTTGCGATGCGCATTGGGTTGGGTGAGAGATCCAGCAAATCTAGAAGCTGACAGACGACAGTGCTAACCGCACACCAGTCCTCACGGTTCCCCGAACGGATCTCCCGGCGGTGCAGCGAGCGCTGGCGTCGGCTTCGGCAATTCGCGGCGGTCCAGCCAACGCGCAAAGTCGCCCGCGATCGCCGACCAGTGCGCGCGGCTCATCACGTCGCCGCTCGTCGACCGGTGGGCCGCGACCGGTCTCAATCGCGCGATCTCGTACTCGGCCACCGCGCGAACATCGGGCGATGCATCGGAGTCGCTGGCGAGCGCGAGCAGACGATCGGCCACCGCACGCTGCGATGCGCGGCGCAACGCGGCGCTCTTGGCGGTGGCGTCGGTCGCATTCCAGGTGCGGGCGACGAGCGAATCGATCGTCTCGCCGAGCGTGAGCGGATTGGTCGTCCGGCTCGCGAAGACGACCAGCCGCGCCGCGCGCTCGCGCTGGAGGATTCCGTCGACGATCATCTGCGACAGCGTGCGTGCCGCGGCCAATTCGTCGAAGGCGGGATCGGTGCGGCCACGAAAGAGCTCTCCGACGGGACTATTGCTGTTGTTGACCGGGCCGTCGTACCCGCTTGGCCGTGGACCGAGCAGCGCGAGCACGGTGTCCGGTATCGCGAGCTCGCTCGGCTGCAGCTCGGCGAGCAGGAGCGAGAGCGCGGCACGCTGTCGCGCGCCGTCGATCGGATGGGTGGCGGTCTGTGCGTCGCCGCGCACGGCGTTGGCGTACTCCATCCCGCCGATCGTCTTCGAAACACCGTTCAACGCGAAGCGATGCCAGAAGTACAGCGGCGCGAGGCGCTCCTGGAGTGTCGCGACCGGCTCGCCGACGCGGATGTTGCGGAGCCCGAACCGCGACAGCGCGACGCGGCGCACCTCGGTCTGATGACGCAGAAACTCCGACGGCGACGATGCGTCGTCCCAGAGGTTCGTGCGCGGGTCGCTGGCGAATTCGGGCCGAGCGTCGGCGTCGCTCAGGTACAGGTAGCCCTTCCGCAGCCCCTCGGCGACGATCGCGGCGAGTGAATCGCGCTCCGTGGCGGCGGGGAAGATGCCGTACGCCCAGCGCACCGCCCAGACGTCGTAGTCGCCCGGGCCCCTGGCGTACGCCGTGGCGATGTCGATCTCCCCGTTCGGTGTGAGACGCACTCGCGGCGCTGGATAGTCCATGACCGACGCGCGCTCGTAGGTGCTCGCGATGTAGTTGTGCTGCATGCCGAGCGTGTGCCCGACCTCGTGCGCGCTCACCTGTCTCACGCGGGCGAGGACGAACGCCGTGTCGGCAGCCGCGGCATCGGCACCCATCAGCGCCGCGTAGAGATTGTAGTCGGTGCGCGCGCGATGCGAGTCCATTCGCGCCATTCCCTTGAGGATCTCACCGGTGCGCGGATCGCCGAGCGAGCCGCCGACCGACCAGCCACGTTCGTTGCGATTCTCCCACTGCACGACGTTGTATCGTGCGTCGAGCGGATCGGCTCCGTCCGGAAGCAGCTCGACGCGGAATGCGCCGGGCAGTCCGGCGCGGTCGAACGCCTCGGACCAGAAACGCACGCCATCGAGGGTGGCCGAGCGGATCGGCTCCGGGATACCGGGATCGACGTAATAGACGATCGGGTTCTTGATCGGCGACCGCGGATCCGATGGATCGATGCGCTCGAGCCGATGCCTGGAGATCCAGCGCTGCTCCAGCGCGCGCTGGATCGGCTGGCCGTAGTCCTTGAAGGTGACACCAAAGAAGCCGACGCGGGGATCGAGGTCGCGCGGTCGATATCCGACCGGAAGCGGCAGCAGCGAGATGTGCTGGCGCAGGGTGACGGCGCGCCCGTCCGGCGCGATGCGGCTCACGATCGATCCGGGTCGCGCCGCTGTGGCGAAGGTGAGCGCGACGTCGATCTCGGTGTTCGTCGGATGACCCTGGGTGTGCCGCTTGTCGACGAACGATCGATCGCGCGCCACCGCGTACGTTCCCTGGTTCGCCCGCGCGAGCGCACCCGCGACGTCGTTCCAATCGCGATAGGCGACGTCGGTCAGGTCGACGAGCGCACGGCCTCCCTCCTCGGCAACGACCGGCAGCGAGGCCACGGTGCTCGCGGGGAACGCTTCCTCGACGCTGCGGCGGTGCGCGGCGTCGTCGAGCGACGTGCGAAAGGCCGTGTTCTCGAACACCATCAGCACACGATCGCCGTCGCGATCGAAGCGCACGACGTGCTCGGCACCGCTCGCACCGCGATCCAGTCCGACTGGATTGGACCCCAGCCCGGAGGCGAGGCTCACCCAGAACAGGGCGCGCAGCGGCTCGCGTGCAAGCTCGGCATAGAGGCGTCCCTGCTTGCTGTCGACGTAGAGTGGAACGAAGCCGTCGCGCCGCTCGAAACCGGCGGTGCGCGCGGCGATCGTTGCGGGCGTCGTTGCAGCGGGTGCGGAGGGTCCGCCCTGCGCGCGGGCGATCAATGGAAGCGTCGCCAGCGCGCCGGCGACGATGAGTCGGAAGCGTGCGCTCATCGGTCGGTCGTGCCTCGCAGGATGCCGTTGCGGAGTCGAAGCGCCCGCGCCGGCGCCGCGGGATCCTCGGTGATGCGCGGTGGGGCGGGAGCGTAGACCAGCACGCCGCGCAGGGTGAGCGTCTCACCATTGCGCTGCACGACGATGGGCAGCGGTGCGCCGCTCGGCTTTCCAGCGTACGCCTGCCGGAACTTCGCGCCGAATTCCTCGTCGCGAACGTCGATGTCGCCCACCTTGAGCAGCACGTCGTTCGGCAGCACTCCGGCCGTCGCGGCCGCGCCGCCGGGTGCGACCTCCATGACTTTCACGCCGTTCGCCGCATTCGGACCGGTGCTCACGCCAAGTCGGGGGGCGCTGTCGCGCTCGATGCGCAGGCCGATCGTGCGCAGCGCCTCGGGCCACGGATACGGATCCCGGCCGTCGACGTAGCGGCGGTAGAAGTCGTCGAACGAGCGGCCATTGGCCGCGCGACGCGCCGCGCCCCAGAAGTCCGCGAACGTGAATCCGCGGCCGGCCTTGTACGTCGTCTGATACAGATCCCGCATCATCGCGTCGAGCGAGCTGCGGTTGTCGCTCGCGTCGCGAATGGAGATGTCGAGCAGCAGACCGGCGAGCGAGCCCTTGGGATAATAGCTGTAGGCAGTGCCGTCAGTGGGATGGACCCACGTATTGAGCGACGCGTCCTCGAGCGCGAATGGAGGCGTGTTCTCGATCTCGCCGATCTTGCCAGCGGTGAGCGCGTAGAACCCGGGTGCGGCGATGACGCCGCCGCGCACCTCGGCGAGATCGGCGTAATAGTCAGTGATCCCCTCGCTCACCCACAGCCACGGCGTAGGCTGCGCCGAGTCGTAGTGATACGGCGTCATGTCGGCGGGACGAAGACGCTTGACGTTCCACGCGTGGAAGATCTCGTGGGCGTAGAGCGACGGCTGGAACGGGCTGCCGATGGCGAGCGGCGTGACGACGTCGACGTGAGAGTCCGCGTGCTCGAGACCACTCGCTCCCTGGTACGAAGAATCGGCGATCTGCATGACGCTGTAGCTTCGCCACGGTACCTCGCCGAACACGTTCACCTCGACGGGGATCACGCGGCGAATCTGGTCCCACGCAGTCGAGCGAGCCTGCCCCGCGACGCTCCCCACGGGATACGTCACGTAGCGCACGGTCTTGCCGGACACCGTCTCGCTGTCGACGTCGAACCGTCCGACGAACACTGGCATGTCGACCAGCTCGTGGTAGTTGGCAGCGTGAAAGGTTCGCGAGGGCCCGCCGCCGCTCATGCTCGTGACGACATGGTGGTCCGGCTCGGCGCGCACGACCATCGTGGCCGGAAAATCGAGCGAGCGTCCTTCGGGATAGAGGAACAGGTTGGTGCCGTTGAACAGCGCGAAGTCGGGGCGCGTCCACGACATCGCATTGTCGAGCGTGTCAGCCTGGTAGAGGAAGCTCACCGTCACGCTGCCGGCGCGCGTTGGCTGCACGCGCCAGGTTTCGTAGTCGAGCTTGTCCCACCGAAGCGGCCCTCCGTTCTGCGTCGCCGTGAAGGCGCTCACCCAGCGTGAAAAGTTGCTGATCTCGTACGCACCGGGAGTCCACGCCGGCAGCGAGAGCACCACCGGCGCCGGACCGGCGACGTCGAAGGTCGTCGTGACCCGAAGCCGCCGTGCCGCGAGTGCCGCCCGATCGGCATCGACCTCGTAGCGGATGTTCGTCACCGGTGCGGAGATGGCGGAGTCGGGCAGCGGACGCTGCGCATGGACCGCGTGACGCGGGGCGAGAAGCCCGAGGGTGAACGCGACGAGCGCGCGACGGAAGGGTAGGGGAAACGCCGAATGACGGGGCATGGCTGTGGACCTGTGTGAATGGAGCCCGGATGCACGTCTCCATGTGTGGCCGCGACCGCGGCCTTCCGACCAACCATGATTTACGCCGAGGAGCAGCCATGCGAAAGCGCGTCAGATACTCGATTCCACGACGTCTACCAAATGCCTTGATCCCGCTTCTAATGCTCGCCTCGTGTTCGCGCTCGCCGTCCGAGGCGCATGGGGGTGCCGTGGCGCGGGCCACGATGAAGGCGTCGTCGCCGCGGGCCGCGGCCGCTCCGGACCGAGCCGCTCCGTCGGTCGAGATCGATCAGGCGCTGGCAAGCGAATCGAGCGCGGGCAGCGACCCGGTGGGGACGATGCTGGTGCGTCAGGGTCAGGCGTCGGTCGAGGTGAAGCGGCTCGACGACGGAGTGACCGCGCTGCGACAGACCGCGGCACAGCTCGGCGGGTTCGTCGCCAACGTCACGTTGTCGAGCGGCAAGGACGAGCGACACACGGGCACGCTGCAGGTCCGGGTTCCGAGCGAGAGGTTCGACGCGCTCCTCGCCGCGCTGTCGTCCCTCGGGCGGGTGGAATCCGTGGCGTCGACGGTGGAGGACGTCGGTGGCGAATACGTGGATCTCCAGGCGCGCGAGACGAACGCGCGGCACATGGAAGCGCGGCTGCTCGAGATGCTGAGCGGCCGGACGGGGAAGTTGTCCGAGGTCCTCTCGGTGGAGCAGGAGCTTCGGCGAGTGCGCGAGGAGATCGAGCGCTACGACGCCCGGCTCAAATGGCTCGCGCGCCGGGCGACGCTGAGCTCACTCGACGTGACGATCCACGAGCCGCTGCCACTGATCGATCCGCAACGCGGCCCTGGTCCGCTCGCCGAGGCGTTCGCGCAAGCATGGGAGCGCGCGGTGGCCGTCGTGGCGTTCTGCATCGCGGCGCTCGGAGTGCTGATCCCGCTCGGGGCGCTGGTCGCGGCCGGGGTGATGGTGAAGCGGCGGATGCTGCGGCCGGGTACGCCGCCTGGCGTGACCGGGGTATGAGGGGCAACTTCGGAGGGTCGGTGCACACGTGAGTGCGAGTCGGTGACTCTTACCTGATGCACTGATTCCTCAGGACTCATGACGGGCCGGTCGAACAGTGTTGGGTCACCTGCCTCACTCGGTTCACAGTTCACAGCTCACAGTTCACGATTCACCCTTCCCCCTCCCTCATGGCCACGCCGAACACCACGCCCGGGACGACCTTCACTCCGTATGTCCCGCCAACGGAGGCGCCCAAGGAGTTCACGCCCGGCGCCATCATCCTCGGCGTCCTGCTCGGCCTCGTCTTCGCCGCGTCGAGCGTCTATCTCGCGCTCAAGGTGAGCCTCACGGTGAGCGCGTCGATTCCGATCGCGGTGCTGTCGATCACGATCTTCCGCTACATCGCCAGAGTGTTCGGCGCGCAGCCGGCGACGATCCTTCAGAACAACCTCGTGCAGACGACCGGATCGGCCGGCGAGTCGATCGCGGCGGGGATCGCGTTCACTCTTCCCGCGCTGCTGCTCCTCGGCTACGAGCTGCCCTGGCTGAAGGTGATGGCGATCGGGATCGTCGGCGGGTTGCTCGGCGTCTTCTTCCTCGTGCCCATCCGACGGAGCCTGATCGTGAAGGAGCACGGCAACCTCAAGTACCCCGAGGGGACGGCGTGCGCACAGGTGCTCATCGTCGGCGAGGAGCGCGGCGTGCAGGCCAAGACGGTCTTCATGGGATTCGGCCTCGGCCTGCTGTACAAGTTCCTGAACGGCGGGTTGCACCTCTTCCTCGAAGTCCCGCGCCGTGCGTTCACTCGCGTGTTGACCACTGGCCAGACGCAGCTCTTCGGTGAGATCCAAGCCGAGATCAGCCCCGAGCTCACGGGGGTCGGTTACATCATCGGGCCGAGGATCGCCGGGTATCTGTTCGGCGGCGGACTGCTCTCGTTCTTCGTGCTCATTCCGGCGATCAAGCTGTTCGGTGCGGGGCTGCTCCAGCCGATCTTTCCGGCGACGGTCCTGATCAAGGACATGAACGCGATGCAGGTGCGGGCCAACTACGTGTTCTACATCGGCGCGGGCGCGGTCACCGCGGCGGGGCTGATCAGTCTCGCGCGCTCGTTGCCGACGATCTGGAGCGCGCTCGTCGCCGGGCTCGGCGACTTTCGCGGTACGCGGACCGGCGAAGGCGTTGCGCGCACCGATCGCGATCTCCCGATGAGCGTCGTGCTGATCGGCATTCTGCTCTGCCTCGCGGCGATGGTGATCCTGCCGCAGATCGGGATCAATCTCGCCGGCGGAATTCTCGCCGTGTTGTTCGCGTTCCTGTTCGTCACCGTGTCGAGCCGAATCACGGGACAGATCGGCAGCTCGGCCAATCCGGTGTCGGGGATGACCGTCGCGACCCTGCTGCTCACGTCGCTCATGTTCCTCGCGGTCGGATGGGTCGGGATCGAGCATCGGGTGCTCGCGCTGTCGATCGGGGGCGTGGTGTGCGTGGCCGCGTCCACCGCGGGGGCGACGTCGCAGGATCTCAAGACAGGCTTTCTCGTCGGGGCGACGCCGAGGTATCAGCAGATCGGTCTGCTCATCGGCGTGACGGCGAGCGCGCTGCTGGTCGGCGGGATCATCCAGTTCCTGAACGACGCCAAGACGACGATCGTCCCGAAGGACTACCCGGGCGTTCACGTGTCGGTCGTGGAACCAATTGGGCGGTTCGCGCTGTCCAACGGACGTATGGTGAGCGCGGACCAGACGCCTGGCGCACCGAGCTACCGCGTCGGCCGACTGTACGAGCAGACGGGAAGTGCAATTGCAGGCAAGTATCTCGTGGACGATGCCGGCACGATCAAGTACCTCGTGGATCCGGGCGTCGGGGGGAGGGAGCGGGTGAACTACGACGGACGCGAGGTCGACAAGCTCGACTCTCCCAAGGCGCAGATCATGGCGTTGGTGGTGGACGGCATCCTCACCCAGAAGCTGCCGTGGGGGCTGATCCTGATCGGCGCCTTCCTGGCGGTGGCGATCGAGCTGATTGGAATTCCTTCGCTGCCGGTGGCGGTGGGGGTGTACCTCCCGATCTCGACGTCGGCCGCGATGTTCATGGGCGGGGTGATCCGGTGGCTGGTGGACCGGCGGATGTCGCCGGCCGAGCGTGACGCGGCTGACGCCGACTCCGGCCCGGGGGTCCTGTTCTCGTCCGGGCTCATCGCGGGCGGCGCGATCATGGGGGTGACGTTGGCGGCGCTCGCGGCGCGGCATCTCGACGAAGGGATCGATTTCGGCAAGGCCGTCGGCGGGTTTGGGAATAGCAACATCGTGTCGTTGGTCTGTTACGTGGCTCTGCTCGCCGTGCCGCTGTATTTCGTGGCGCGCCGCGTGCAGCGGACCATCGGGTAGACGACCAGTCCTCCGTCGCCCGCGGCCGAGCGTCGGAGGGAGGAGGGATCATGGCCAGCCTCGAAGGACGGATGCGCGGCGCAGTGGTGGCGTGCCTTTGCTGCTGCGCGCCGGCGGCATCGGCGCAGACGGCGGGGTCATCCGCGCAGACCCAGTACGCGATCCTCGTCGGGATGGTGCGGGATTCGGCCGGCAACGCGATTCCCGGAGTCGAGGTGCGCATCTTCGGCAGCGACGTCGGCTTCGCGCGCACCGACGACGCGGGCGGTTTCCGCCTGACGAACCTGGTCGCCGGTCCGAGCAGTGTGAAGGTGCGGCGCATGGGCTTCGCGCCGGCCACCGTCGACGTGCGACTGCGTGCCGGGCGCACCGACTCGCTCGTCGTCTCGCTCACGGCGATCGCCGCCACGCTGCCGGGCGTGCTCGTCGAGGACGAGTACGAGGCGCGGTCGCACCGCCTGCTCGCCGGCTTCTGGGACCGGCGGTCGCGCGGCTTCGGCAACTACGTCACGCGCGACGAGATCGAGCGGCGCGATCCGCAGGATTTCGTGGACATCGCGCGGTTGGTTCCGAGCATCGCCGTGGTGTCGAGAGCCGGTCGCAAGGTGCTCCGCTTCAACCGCGGCGGTGGAGCGCGCGACTGTCCGCCGCAGTATTTCGTGGACGGCATGCGCATCGAGGCCGGGATGCCCGACGAGTTCACGCCGCAGGACGTGGAAGCGGTGGAGTTCTATTCGGGGCCGGCCACGCTGCCGCCGCAATTCGCGCCGCGGCCGTTCTCGTATACGTGCGGGGCAATCGTGATCTGGACGCGGATTCCGGGGGCCTGATCTCGG
>DASXHF010000054.1:0-1537 GCA_036488775.1 Gemmatimonadaceae bacterium
GAAGAAGGAGATCGGCCTGGAGAAGGGATCGGGTCAGCCGAATCGCAACAAGGTCGGGAAGATCACCAAGGCGCAGATCAAGAAGATCGCCGAGATCAAGATGCCCGATCTGAACACCGACTCGCTCGAGTCCGCGATGGCGATGGTCGCCGGCGCGGCCCGGTCGATGGGTGTGGAGGTCGTGGACTAGATGAAAACACACGGCAAGAAGTACAACGCCGCCGCGAAGAACCGCGAGCTCGGCACCGCCTACCAGGCGAAGCAGGCGCTCGACATCGTGAAGAAGTCGGCGTTCGCGAAGTTCGATGAGACGGTCGAGGCAGTCGTTCGCCTCGGCGTCGATCCGCGGCACGCCGATCAGGTGGTGCGTGGCACGGTCGTGCTTCCGGCTGGAACCGGTTCGACGGTTCGCGTGCTCGTGATCGCCGTCGGCGACAAGGCGCGCGAAGCCGAGGCCGCCGGCGCCGATTACGTCGGCAACGAGTACCTCGCGAAGATCAAGGAAGGATGGCTCGACTTCGACGTGCTCATCGCGACGCCGGACCAGATGGGGCAGCTCGGTCAGCTGGGCCGCGTGCTCGGTCCTCGCGGGCTCATGCCGAACCCGAAGGCGGGCACGGTGACGTTCAACGTCGGCCAGGCGGTCCGTGAGACGAAGGCCGGCAAGATCGAGTTCCGCGTCGACAAGGGAGGGAACGTGCACGTCCCGCTCGGCAAGGTCTCGTTCGCACTCGACGCGCTGGAGACGAACTTCACCGCGTTCATGGATACGATCATTCGCTCGAAGCCGAGTGCGGCCAAGGGCGTCTACGTGCGCACCGTGTCGGTCTCCAGCACCATGGGCCCGGGCGTTGCCGTCGACACCACTCCCTACCGGTAAAGCGCGATGAAGAGGACGGACAAGGAGCAGCTCGTCATCGAGCTGAAGGAAAAGATCGGGGGCGCGAGCGCGCTCTATTACACCGACTTCACGGGACTCAACGTGAAGCGGATGACCGAGCTTCGCCGCCGCCTGCGCAAGGCGAACGTGGAGTACGTCGTCATCAAGAACACCCTTGCCCTTCGGGCGGTGAACGAGTCAGGGCTCGTCGGCTCGAAGCTCAAGGGGCCCACCGGGCTGGTCATGGCGAAGGATGCCGTGAGCGCGGCCAAGGTGCTGTCGGACTTCGCGAAGGAGAACGACGCGAGGCCGACGGTGAAGGGTGGGATGCTGGAGGGCACGTCGATCGACGCGGCCCAGGTGAAGCGGCTCGCGGCCATGCCATCGCGCGAGCAGATGCTGGCCGAGCTCGGAGCGGGCCTGCAGTCCCCGCTCGGCGCCTTCCTCGGCGCGATGAACGGATTGCTGACAATGTTTGCCGGTGCGCTCGACGCACTGAAGACCCAGCGCGAAGGCGCATAATTCCCAGGCGTACGCCTGACCAACACGCCCCAGGATACACCTGGGAACACTTCAGGAGAGAACGACAATGGCTAACGCGACTCTGAGCAAGGACGAGATCCTCGAGGCAATCGGCAACATGTCGGTGTTCGACCT
>DASXHF010000119.1:0-5775 GCA_036488775.1 Gemmatimonadaceae bacterium
TCTTCAGGAGGCGGTAATGCCGCGCGGTGACGAGTTGAACGAATCGCTACACTTTTCCGATCGCGACGACGACGCCGACGATCTCGGTTACGGCGGTGGGGGCGGCAGCTCGTCGTCCTACGACGATGACGACGAGGAGGATGGTGGCTGGACAACCCACAAAGATGACAGCGACGATCTGTGGGACAGCACCGATGACTCCGACGACGACGAGGAAGAGGGAGGGTTGGGAACTCCGGTCGTCGAGGGAGAGGAGGAAGATGAGGAGAGCCCGCTGGTGGTGGCGCGGGGACCGCGGACCGGCGGTGGACGTGGTGCCCCGTCCGCTGCAGGAGCGGGAGCTGGTGGAGCGGGCAGCGCGGGCGGCGCGTCCAGTGGCGGCCTGACTCCATCGAAGCATCCCGCCACTCAGACGCCTGGCAACCGCACGTCCGTCTCTCGTGGCTCGGCGTTCGGCAGCGGTGGGTCGACCGGCAGTGTCGGTGGCGGTGGCGGCTCGCGCGGGTCGTCGGGCGGAGGCGCCAAGAAATCATCGGGCAAGAAGACGTCCGCCAAGAAGTCGTCCGGCAAGAGCGCCGCGAAAGGCGGTGCCAAGAAGAGCTCAGCGCGGAAAGGTGGCGCCAAGAAGTCGTCGGCACGAAAGGGCGGGGCCAAGAAGGGCGGAGCCCGGAGCACCGGGGCGGCGAAGCGTGGGGGCGCCAAGAAGTCGTCCGCCAAGAGGTCGTCGGCCAAGAAGTCGTCGGCGCGAAAGGGCGGGGCCAAGCGGTCGTCCAGCCGGAAGGGCGGAGCCAAGAAGAGTGGACGGCGCAGCGGTGGCCGTTAGTTCGCTGGCCGCACCGTGACCTGGCAGGACGCGACGGGGTGTGGCAATCGCCACACCCCGTCGTGCTTGCTTCCTTCCATCGGCGTGCGCCTCTAATATCTCGTCATGGCACGGGCGCGAGAGTCGCATTCGTTGGAGCAGCAGGTGCTCGCTGGAGTCGCCCACGAGCTCCGCACGCCCTTGTTCGGCATCTCCTCCGCCGCACAGTTGCTGCGCTTCCGCGTGAAGGACGACCCCGTCATCGAGAAGAACGTTGGCCGGATTCTGCGCGAGGTCGAGCGCTTGAACAACCTGGCGACGGCGCTGCTGGAGTATGGCCGTCCGCGTCCGATGCGCCTCGAGCCGCGCGATCCCGACGCCGTCTGGGACGAGGTGTTGGAGAATCAGCGCGGACTGCTCGAGAGCCGCGCGCTCCTTCTACAACGCACGCGGGCTGAACCCGCCGCACGCTGCGCCATCGATGCGCAGCAGCTTTCGCAGGCCCTCGTCAATCTGCTCGCCAACGCGGCCGACGCGGCTCCCGAGGGCACGGATTTGACGCTGCGCAGCACCGTGCTGGCGAATGGCGCATGGCGCTGCTACCTCCAGAATGGCGGCACGGCGATTCCGCCCGACGTTCTGCCTCGCGTTTTCGAGATCTTCTTCTCCACCAAGCCCGGTGGCACTGGAATCGGGCTCCCGCTGTGCGAGCGCATCATCGAGGGACACGGCGGTACGATCATGTTGGAGAGCGACCCGGAGTTGGGTACCGCGGCGACGATCCTGCTTCCCCCGGCAGCGTAAGTGCTGCGAGTGGGCCGCTGGCGCCGGAAACATTCGATGCTGATTTGGTGATGCCGCGCTCCGCGATGCCGTGAGCGGCCGTTGTGTTGGGAACGACGCATGCGACGACGTGCGTCGATTTGGGCATGGGACCGGCGGGCTGCAGAGCGCTATGATTGATGTGCGCCCGAATCGCGCGGTATCCGGACGACCGGGGGAAGATCATGCGTTGGCGGAAAGCAGCAGCAGCTGGGGGTGCGGCATTGGGCGCGGCGGCGTTGTACAACGCCACCGCCTCTCACCGTATTGCCGCGTTGGAGAATCGGCTCGGCGGGGAAAGCGACGAGCTGCTCTGGCGCGGGCACCGCGTCGCATTCACGCGTCACGGGGCGGGATCACCCGTGCTCCTGCTGCACGGCTTCTATCCGGGCGCATCATCGCTCGAGTGGCGCCATACGGTGGATGCCATCGCGGAGCGCTATCAGGTGTTTGCGCTCGATCTGCTCGGCTTCGGCCGCTCGGATCGCCCGAGCCTGCGGTACAGCCCCGCGATGTATCAGGCATTCCTCGCGGACGTCGTCGCGCGGCTCGACCGTGGGCCGATGGCAGTCATCGCGAGCGCGCTGTCGGCTGCATACATGGTCGCGCTCGCGGCGCGCGATCCACGCCATGTCGCCGCGCTCGCGCTCATCGAACCGGAAGGGATGGGATCACTGCGCGGGACCACATCGACGGCACAAAGCGCGGCGCAACTGCTGCTCGAGGCACCCGTCGTCGGCACATCGGTCTACAACGGACTGACCTCGCCGACGAGCATGCGCCGCGCCCTCGAGGAGAGCTACGCGAACGACCGGCTCGTGACGGACGAGCTGGTCGAGAGCTACGTACAGAATGCCCGTCAGCCCGGCGGAAAGCACGTCATCGGTGCGCTGCTCGGCGGTCGGCTGAACGTGGACATCCGAAACGCCCTGCGACGCGTACGTCATCCGATGTTGCTGGCCTGGGGCGACCAGGCGCGGCAGAATCCCGTCCAGCACGCACACGCCTTCCGCGTGCTCAAGCCGGAGACGGAGTGGGCGCTCATCCCCGGCGCCGGCGACCTACCGCACGACGAGCAGCCAGAGCGGACCAATGAAGTGCTGCTGGGCTTTCTGGACCGCGTGAAGAGCGGCACTCGAGGACGGGGCCCCTCGTTGGTGAGCGCATAGCGTCGACGCCGACGCGGCAGGCGACTCGTCAGCAGCCCTGAGTCCGCCTCACATCCCCAGTTGGCGTCTGTTATCTTCCGCCGCCTATGTCGGATTCGTCACTCTCGCCTGTCGCGTTGCTGCGCGCACATTCGCGCCACGCCCCCTGGAACGCGCGCGGCCTGGCTGCGCACGTCACCGCCCTCGTCGACGCGGCGGGCATCCGCCCTACGAACGCGTCGGCCCGCGTAGCGCCCAGCGCGCGGTCGGTGCGCTTTTACGTCGCCAACGGATTGCTCGACCGCCCCGAAGGGGCCGGCACGGCCGCGACGTACAACTACCGCCATCTGCTGCAACTCCTCGCCATCAAGATCCGGCAGCGTGAAGGAGCAACGCTCGACACGATCAAGAAGGAGATGAAGGAGATCACCGGGGATGCGCTCGAGCGCCGTGTGGCCGCCTCGCTCGCGCCGGCCCTGGGTGTCCACGCGGATCGCGCGGTGCGCGACACGGACGCCGAGCAGGCCGCGAGCTGGAGGCGCGTTCCGGTCGCGGATGGGATCGAGCTGCACGTGCGTGACGACGCGCCGGCAGCCCGTGAAGAGGCGCTCATCGCGATGCGCGAGGCGGTTCGTGCGGCGCTCGGCCGCGCGGACATACGCTAGCTACAACAGCCGCGAGAGCAACGACGCGCCCCACTCGATCACGCGCTCTCGCCAGGGCCGCCTCCGGAATTCGGCGAGCGTGATCTCCTTGGAGCGCGTCAGGTCGTCAAAGAAGACCGAGTCCATCTTTGCGCCTTCGCCCTGGTCGAGCAACACCAGATTCGATTCGTTGTTGAACGCGAGCGACCGATTGTCGAAGTTCATCGATCCGATCGACCCCCAGACGCCGTCGACGACGAACGTCTTGGAGTGCATCATCGCTGGCTGGTACTCGTAGATGCGAATCCCCCCCTCCAACAGTTGTTCGTAACGTGAGCGACCGGCCCACCAAGTGGTCTTGACGTCGGTCTCCTTACTGACGGTGAGAATGCGCACGTCGACGCCCCGCCGTCTGGCCTGCAACAGCAAGTTCCGGAAGTCGTCGTCGGGGACGAAGTAGGAGTTGGTCACGTAGAGCGACTTCCGCGCGCTGGCGATCGAGAGCGCATTGAAGCGCTCAGCGGGTGTGCTGCCGGTGGTCGGCGAGGAAAAGAATACACCAGCCTGCACCGTTCCCGGATGCGCGCGCAACAACGCGCGCGGAAAGAAGGTGTCGCCGGCCAGCAGCTCTCCCGTGGATTCCGCCCACGCGGCCGCGAATGCCGCCTGCAGCGACAGAACGGCCGGCCCCTCGAACCGTACGTTGCTGTCACGCCATTGATCTCTCTGCTTGCCGTTGCCAAGCCAGTAGTCGGCGAGCCCGAAGCCACCCGTGTAGCCCACCTTGCCGTCCACGACGACCGCGCGCACGTGGGAGCGATCACTCGCATTGTGCAGCGAGTACCAGTGCACCTGTCGCAGAAGCCCCAATCGTACGTGCGCGGCCTCGAGGCTGTCAGCCCAGGCTTTCTTGAGATCCTGCGACCCGAAGGCATCGAGAACGAACAGCACCCGGACGCCGGCCCTCGCGCGCGCTTTGAGGATCGCCGCCATCGTGTCCGCCACGGCGCCTGGTTGCGAGTAATACATCTGGACGGTGATCGTCTGCTGCGCCGAACGGAGATCACGCCAGAGTTGAGCATAGACGTCGCCGTTGTTCAACTGCCGCACGGCGTTGCCGGGCATGAGATGCAGCCCGGTGTAGATCTCCATCGTCTCGGCAAAGAGCGAGTCGCTCACCGGTGGGGGACCTTCCGCGTCTCCGACGGCCACCACCGTGCGCACGGGCGTTCCACGCGTGATGGAGAGAACGCCGACCATCGCCAGGGCTACCAGGATCAGCACGCCCAGCACGACCGACACACGTTTCACCCGGAGCATTTTTCGCATTTGTCGGCTCCGCTGAACATACTTCATGCCACGAGCCGATTCGGACTTTAGTCGCTGCGATCGGCGATTCGCGCCGACGTCGAATGGAGGGAGTGCATATGGACCCATGGTCGCGCGTGAATCGGTCGCCGACGTCGTGCTCTGGCTGTGCTCCGAATCCGCGCGAGCCGTGAGCGGACAGGTCATGCTCGTGCGTTGACCCGCGCGCACGCTTGCCGCTTCCGAGTGTGATGCACACCTTCCCGAGATGACTGTCGCGGCACGCCGTCGGGTTGCGGCACGGGCGGTCCGGCTCGACCGGTCGCTCGAGGCGCTGCCCCTGTTCCGGCTGAGCGATTCCGCAGACGACGCCGTCATCGCCTTCGCCGACTCGGACGGGGGACGCTGGCGTGTGATCCCGAGTCCCGGTGATCGGTTGCCCGGCACCTTCGACCAGGACGTTTACGTCGAGCTGCTCAGGCGATTCCACGAGGCGGGCGATCCGAGCGATGGGGTCATCTCCTTCACGCTCCACGCGTTTCTGCGAGCGATGGGCCGGCGTGTGGATGGGCGAACCTATGAGCAATTGCGCGCCGCGCTCGGGCGCCTGGAACGGACGACGCTCGAATCGCAGGGGATCTATCAGAGTGCCGGCTCGGACACTCGCCGCGACATGCGCTTCACCGTGCTCAGCTCGGTGTCGGTAGAGCGCCGGCGTACCCTGGACCGCGAGCAGCTCCCACTTTTTCCGAGCATCACGACGGCTGAACCGGGTGTCGCGCGCGTGACACTGTCCGGTGTGTTACGAGACAACCTCGCCGCGGATCACGTCGTGAGTCTCTCCGCGCCATCGTACTGGTCACTCGGCTCCCCGGTCGCCCGCCGGCTGTATCGGCTCCTCGAGGTAGCACGCGCCGAGAATCAGCTCACCTGGCGCATTGCGCTCGACCGTCTCGCTGAGCAGCTCCCGCTCGCGCAGCGGTATCCTTCCCACCTCCAGCGCGTCCTACAACCGGCGCACGACATGCTGGTGGAGCGCGGGATCCTGCGG
>DASXHF010000136.1:0-8574 GCA_036488775.1 Gemmatimonadaceae bacterium
TTCTCGGTGCGAGTAGCGGGAGCGGCCATGGTCTCGGTCTCGAAAGTGTAGAGTCGACGTCTATGGGTTCACGCCGGCATCATTGCCTGGCGGTGATCAACGGAATGCGCCGAACGAGCGGAAACGACTGGAACCTGCGGAGGTGCTTGTAGTTGTAGTTCTCCGTGTTCTCTGTTCTCTGTGTTCTCTGTGGTCAATTGCCGTTGAGCGACATTGAACCACAGAGAACACAGAGGACGCGGAGAAACTACCTTGTTGCCGCCGGGACGTCGAAGCGGCGCCATGAGCCATGATGGTGTGCCGGCATCCGTCGTTTCAGCCGTTTCCTGCATTCGGTTAAGGCATTCGTCGCGTGAGGCTGGCCTCGGCCGACGGCGCGCGCTCATCTCGTCACGGGAATCTCGAGCGCGTGCGCGAATCGATTGAAGAAGTTGAACATGCAGATCACCGACGTGATCTCGACGATCTGCGCGGGATTCCAGTGGGCTGCCAGCGCGGCGTAGACGTCGTCCGGCACGATGCCCGGCGTCGGCGTCAGTGCATCCGCATATTGAAACGCGAGTCGCCACCCCTCCTCCAAGCCGCGATAGTCGGCGCGGGCTACCGCGTCGAGCTGGTCCTCGGTCGCACCCAGCCGCCTTGCCAAGGCGGTATGAGACGCCAGTCAATAGTCGCACAAGTTGATGTGCGAGACGCGCGTGGCAAGGAGCTCCTTCAGCACGACCGCAACGTCGCCGGGCCCCATCACGGCGGCCTGTAGCGCCGCGAGCTTCACGGTGATGCGCGGATGGTTCGCGGCGACGCGGAACAGGTTCGGCACTTTGCCACGCTCCCGAATGTACGCGTCGAAGGTCGGGCGGACTTCGTCGGGGGCTGTCGATGGATCGATGCCGGGCAAGCGAGATACGTCGGTCACGATGTGCTCCGCGAGGTGACGAGTCGTGTGACGAGAACTAGTGCAACCAGCGCGGCCGCGGCACCGACGCCGAGCGCGGCGACGCTGACGCCGTGAAGCCGCCCGAAGGCGAGTCGCATCGGATCCGCGGCGTCGAGCGCGTCGATGCTGCCACCGATGCGCTCGCGTAGTCGCGCGATGCGCGGCGCGACGACGAGCTGCGCCGCAGCGCACGACACGATCAACACGACGACAGCTCCGATGCGCCCGCCACGCGGGGCGACGTTCCACGTCGCGACGATGACGCCGATGCCGACCACCATCCCCGACCAGAAGAGCACGGGCAACACGCGTCCGACCAACGCCCCAGCCATCGCGCGCGACGGCAGAACGGCGAAGGCGGCCGGCGCGACCACACCGGCCACGAGGACGGCGGCGCCCAGCCAGGCGGCAAGCAGGATGATGCTCGCGACGGCGGGCAGCATGCGTCCACTCACCGCTTGAGTGCCCGGGCGCGCCCGGACAGGAACGGATTCGTGCGCTGCTCCTCGGCGATCGTCGTTGGGCCGCCGTGTCCGGGATACACGATCGTCTCGCCCGGGAGCGCCGAGAACCGCTCCAGCGACGCGTCCATGTGGAATGGGTTGGCGAGCGGAAGGTCGGTCCTCCCGATCGAGCCGGCGAACAGCAGATCTCCCGAGAGCGAGACGCCTTCCCCATTGAAGCTCACGAGGCCTGGCGCGTGCCCCGGCACGTGCATGACGGTGAAGCGCAGGTTGCCCACCGAGAGGACGTCGCCCTCGGCGAGATCGTGGTGCGGCCCATCCGGCTGCTCGAACGCGATGCCGTACATCTCCGCCGCACGTGCCGACAACCGCTCGTAGTACGGCAGATCGAGCGGATGCAGATGCACGGGGACGTCATAGCGCCGCCGTACGTCGGCGATCGCGCCGATGTGGTCGATGTGCGCGTGGGTCAACCAGATCGCGTCCAGCTCCGCGCCCGACGCGCGCACCATCTCCACGAGCTGGGCGCCGTCATCGCCGGGGTCGATGAGCACGGCCCGGTTGGTCGCCTCGTCGACGACGAGATAACAATTCTCCTGAAACGGGCCCACGGTGCGCACGTCGATCTTCACACTGCGTATCCTCCACTGCCGTGCGGATCGAAGGGCCGTCCGCCCTCCGCGCGCGCCTTGAGGTACTTCTCCACCGCGATCGCCGCGGTGGTCGCGTCGCCAACCGCGGTCGTCACCTGACGTGTGAGCTGGGAGCGCAAGTCCCCGGCCGCGTACAGCCCCTTGATCGAAGTGCTCATCGTCGTATCGGTGAGCACGTATCCCATCTCGTCGTGATCGAAGTGCTCGCCGATGATCCCGGTGTTCGGCCGGAATCCGATAAAGACGAAGAGTCCCGTGGCGTCGAGCACTTTCACGTCGTCGGTGCTCACGTCCCGGATGCGCAGTCCCTTCATCAGCCCATGCCCGTCGCCGAGCACCTCCTCCGCGACGGCGTTCCAGATCACTTCGACCTTCGGGTTGGCGAACAGACGCTCCTGGAGGATCTTCGAGGCGCGAAAGCTGTCCCGGCGATGCACGACGTACACCTTCTCGGCGTAGCGCGTGAGAAAGTCCGCCTCCTCTACCGCGGCGTCGCCGCCGCCGACGACGGCAATCGTCTGCTGCTTGAAAAACGCCCCGTCGCAGATCGCGCAGTAGGACACGCCCTTTCCGGCGTACTCGGCCTCGCCCGGAATCCCGAGCTTGATGGGGGTCCCGCCGGCGGTGACGATGACCGCCGGCGCGCCGTAGGTCTCGCCGGAGTCGGTGTCCACCTCGAAGGTGTCGTCCGGCAGCCGACGCACGCAGGTGACGTTGGCCGTGACGAACTCGGCGCCGAATTCGCGTGCGTGGTCCTCGAACTTCTTCGCGAGCTCCCAGCCGAGGATGGACTTCTCTCCGATCCAGTCGTCGAGCTTTTCGGTGTTGAGCAGCTCGCCGCCCGGAATGCCGCGCTCGAGCACGACGGTCCTGAGCATGGAGCGGCCCGTATAGAGCGCGGCGCACATCCCCGCCGGGCCGGCGCCGACGATGACGACGTCGTAGTTGTGCGTGGTGGTCATGTTCCTCGTACTGTGTGAGCGCGCGTCATCCATTCGGGCGCGCATCTCGGTGAAATCTCACTACATGAACCCGACGAGGGAACCGGTGCGTTCCACGTCCGATCGCGGCCGCCTGCCGGCCAAGCGCCTACGCGCCGATGACGATGCGCTGCAGCGCGCCATGGCAGTGCGACGCGGTCCCGACGAGAACGTCGGCAGCGCCCGCCGCGCCGCGCTCGGCGATCGCGCGGTCGGCGTCGATCACCGGCCGCACGTCGAGCATCCCGACGCCGAAGGCGCGGTGGGCGCAATGGAACACGAACGGCCCCTCGAGCTGGCGTCCCGCCGTCCGCTCCTCGGCGGCGTACGACGCGATCGCCGTCGGCAGACTCCAGCTCCGCTCCCCCCGCGTGTGCGGACAGCGCGCGGGCTCCACGCAGTTGATCGGGCACATCCACTCGGCGAAGCTCACATAGTGCGTCCCGTCCTCTCCCGCGCGCTGCCAGGGAACGCGGGGCGGATCGTCGAGCGGCGCCGTGTGGACGAGCCGGTCAGGCCATCGCTCCCGCGCTCGGGCGAGCAGCCAATCGGCCATGAGATGCGGCATCAGCGGCGACGGGACGATCGCGTCGGTCGCGTGCGCGTCCGGGGCAGCTGCCGCCGCGGCGAGGTAGCCGGCAAACCATTCCCGCCAGTCCGCGCCCACGATGCGCAGCGCCGAGGGCCGCTCCGACGTTGGAAGCTGCGCCACGCGGCAGGCCGGATCGCGATCCACGACCACCAGCTCTTTCCACGCGAGGGCGTCAGCTCGCTCGGCACGCAGGAGCTGCCGAACGTAGTAGCTCCCATAGCACCCACCGCCGACCACCACGATCGTGCCGAAGCGTTGCGTGGCGCGCTCGACGCGTGGCGCGCGGTCAGGTGCGGATGCGTCTGCCGCCATCGACGGTGATCACCTCGCCGGTCACGTACGTCGCGTCGATCAGGTAAAGCACCGCATGCGCGACGTCCTCCGGCGTGCCGAGCCGCCGCAACGGTGTGGTGCGGCGCAGGTGCTCGGCATCCTCGTCCGCCCAATCGTTCGGGAGAAGCGCCACGCCGGGCGCGACACCGTTGACGCGCACCTCGGGCGCGAGCGCGCGCGCGAGCCCTCGCGTCATCTGCACCACGGCGGCCTTCGTCATGCCGTGCGGCACGTACGCCGGCCAGGTCTCGTACGCCGCGAGATCGGCGATGTTGACGATGCAGCCCCCCGAACGCCGCAGCGCAGGCGCCGCGCGCTGCGACAGGAAGAACGGCGCGCGGACGTTGACGGCGAACATCTCGTCCCACGTCCGGGCATCGACCTCACCGACCGGCGTCCGCGCCATCACCGCCGCGGAGTTGACGAGCACGGACAGTCCGCCCTGCGCGTCGACGACGCGATCGACCAGACGCTCGGCGGCCGCGACGTCGCGCAGATCGGCGCGCGCGGTGGACGCGTGTCCGCCGGACCGCTGAATCTCACGAACGGTCTCCTCCGCACCGTCGGCTGACTCGTTGTAGTGCACGACGACGTGCAGCCCGCGCGCGCCGATGGCCACGGCGATGGCACGTCCGATCCGACGTCCCGCCCCGGTGACAAGTGCCGCGCGCGGCGGTGGGTTCATCGCGATTCAGATCACCGACACGCCGCCCATGGCGGCGAGACGCGCATCCTGACGCGCGAGCCACTCCGCGGGCACGTGCATCATGCCGATCGTGCGCGCGCCGTCGACCGCGCCGTGCCAATCGGACCCGCCGCTCGGCACGAGGTCGAGCTGCTCGCACAACGTCTTCAGCCGCGACAGGTCGGCCGGCGCATGGCTCGGATGCTTCACCTCCACGCCGTCGAGACCGAGCATTTTCAGCGCCTCCAGGCGCTCGCGCGTGCCCCCGGCGGCGGGATGAGCGAGCACCGCCAGCCCCCCCGCGGTATGAATCATCCCGATCGCCTCGCGCATGCTCAACTGCTCCTTGCCGACGTGCGCGGGGCGGCCGGCACCGAGATAGCGGTCGAACGCGTCGCGGGTGTCGGCCGCCCATCCGTCGGCGACCATCGCGCGAGCGACGTGCGGCCGGCCGACGACGCCGGCGCCCGCCTGCGCGAGCACGTCATCATAGGAGATCTGGACACCCAGCGCGTTGAGCCGCTCCACGATCAGCCGGCCGCGGCGCGCGCGCATCTCTCGCAGCGCGCCGAGCGCGCGATCGAGCGACGCGGTGTCCTGCAGATGTAGACCGAGGAGATGTGTCTCGGCCTCACCCTCGACGGCGCTCAGCTCGACGCCGGCCACGACGCGCACACCCAGGTCGCCCCCGGCGCTCTGGGCTTCGGCGATTCCGGCGACGCTGTCGTGATCGGTGAGCGCGATGGCGAGGAGCTTGGCGTCCTTCGCGGCGCGGACGACATCCGCGGGCGCGCGCGACCCGTCGGACGCCGTCGAGTGCATGTGCAGATCGACGAAGAGCTCCGCCGGCGTTCCCGCCGGAGCGGTCACGGCGTGTAACCGGCCTCGGGCGACATCTCGCTCGGTTGTGATTCCGCGAACAGCCGCGCCAGATCGGCGTCGCTCATCTCGGCCAGCGCCTGCTCGCGGGAGCGTGTGCCCTGCGGCGAATAGCGGGTCACGCGGACTTCGCGATCGTCGCCGGCGCCGGAGGAGAAGATGAGAGCGAACTCGTCGCGGTCGTATTGGGTGACGCGGCCGGACGGTTGGACGCTCCAGCTCCGTCCATCGTGAGTGATCGTGCGATTCGGCATGTTACGGTAGCTCCACTTCCTGATAGATGCGGGCCGGATCCAGCACGCGCTCCGGCGCGGCGGCGTGCGCGCGCGAGAGGGTCGCAGGATCAGGCGCCTCGAAGAATTCCAGAAACGCGCCCGGCAGGCCGGCCTCCTCGAACACCCAGTACCGGCACCCGGCCTGGGCATAGTAGGCATGCTTGCGCTGCAGACGCTCGGCGAAGTTCTCCCGGTCGCGCGGGGTAACGAGCGTCCGCTGGATCGTGAGTGCGCGCGACATCGCCGTCAGGGCGCGGCGTCGGGGAACGACTCGAGGCCGCGCTTGACCGCGGCCAGGAACTTGTCGGCGTCCGCGCCGTCGACGATGCGATGGTCGAACGAGAGGGAGAAGTAGGCACAGGTGCGGATGGCGATCGTGTCTTCGCCATCGGCGCCGGTCATGACCTTCGGCCGCTTCTCGATCGCGCCGAGCCCGAGGATGGCCGACGTCCCGAGCGGGATGATCGGGGTGCCCATGAGAGAGCCGAACACGCCGGGATTCGTGATCGTGAACGTCGCGCCCTGCACCTCTTCGGGCTTGAGCCGTTTGGTACGCGCGCGGTCGGCGAGGTCGTTGAGCGCCTTGGTGAGCCCGGACAGCGAGAGGTCGTCGGCCCCCTTGATCACGGGCACGATGAGCCCCCAGTCGAGCGCGACGGCGATGCCGACGTTGTACTGCTTGCGGTAGATGATGTTGTTGCCGGACACCGCCGCGTTCAGCACGGGGAACTGCTTGAGCGTGTCGACGACGACCTTGATGATGAACGGCAGGAAGGTGAGCTTCTGCCCGGTCTGCACCTCGAACTGCGCACGCGCCTTGTTGCGGATTCGCGCCACTCGGGTGAGATCCACCTCGAAGAACGAGGTGACGTGGGCGTTGGTGTGGCGCGACGCGACCATGTGCTCGCTCGTGAGCGCACGGATCTTGGACATCGCCTCGACCTTGTCGCCGGCCCAGGGCTCCGGCGCCGGCCCGTGCTGCACGGCACCGGCGGGCGCGTGCATGGACGGACGCTGGGCCGATGCGCCCGAGGCGATGAACTCCTCGATGTCGCGCTTGGTGACGCGCCCTTGAATGCCGCTGCCGCGCATGGCGGCGATCTCGATGCCGTGCTCCGCGGCGATCTTGCGCACCAGAGGTGACGACTTGGTGCGAAGCCGCTCCTCCAGGCCGTTGCCGGACGGGGAGGGCGCGGGAGCGGTGGCGGGTGCGGCCGAAGGATGAGAGGAAGACGGCGCAGCAGCGCTAGGTTGTTTGACGGGGGGGCCCCCCGCCGGCGCCGCCGACCCTGCTGCCGCGCCCGCTCCGCCCGTGCTCGCCGGGGCCGGCGCGACCGCCGCCCCCTTCTCCGTCTCGATGCGCGCCACCAGCGTCTGCACCGGGACGGTCTGCCCTTCCGTGACGAGAATCTCCGCCAGCACGCCAGCGGTCGGTGCCGGAATCTCCGCGTCCACCTTGTCCGTCGAGATCTCGAAGATCGGCTCGTCGCGCTTCACCTCGTCGCCGACCTTCTTGAGCCACTTCGACAGTGTCCCCTCGGCGATGGACTCGCCCATCTGGGGCATGTTCACGTCAACGCGAGCCAATGCGGTGTCCTCTCACTCGGAGTTCTTCGCGGCGCGAGTCTTTCGCATCCGCCACAACACGATCGTCGGCAGCAGCACGAAGCCGGCGCGCGCGCCCCACGTCCAATACGCCGCCCACTCGCACGGCGCGCCCGTCTCGACATCCGCTTTGCACCCGTGCAGCCCGCCGACGATCTTGGCGATCAGCACGGCAATCATCCCGCCCGCCACCAGCCCGACCACGGCCGTTAGGCAGCCGACACCAAGATAAGGCCAAACCCCGTTTCCCGTCTGCCCCGAACCAACCGGCCCGAGATTATCAGTGTCCCGCACGTCAGTACGCCGCGAGACGCCGGGCCGCCAGCACGATATCGGGGGTCTGCGGCAGCACGAAATCTTCGAGCGACGGAGCGTACGGCAGCGGGACGTCGTGCGCCGTCACCCGCAACACGGGGGCATCCAGCCACTCGAAGCACGACTCCGTGATCCGTGCCGTGAGCTCCCCCGCGATCCCGCCGGTCCGGGTGTCCTCGTGCACGATGAGCACCCGGTTCGTCTTCTTCACCGTCGCCGCGATCGCCTCGTCGTCGAGGGGAGCGAGCGAGCGAAGATCGATCACTTCCGCCGACAGTCCGTCTTCACGCTCGAGCTGCTCGGCCGCTTCCAGCGCCTTGTAGACCGTCGCGGCGTAGGTGATGATCGACAGATCTCGCCCCTCGCGAGCGACCCGCGCCTTGCCGATCGGCACCACGTGATCGCCTGCCGGCATCTCGCCCTTGATCCGTCGATACAGGTACTTGTGCTCGAAGAAGAGCACACAATCGTCGTCGCGGATCGCCGCCTTCATCAGCCCCTTGGCATCCGCCGCCGTGCTCGGGTACACCACCTTCAGGCCCGGCGTATGGATGAAGCCCGCCTCGGGATTCTGCGAGTGGAACGGTCCGCCGCGGACGTACCCACCGCTGGGACCGCGCACCACCATCGGCGTCGGCAGGAAGGCGCGGTAGCGCGCCGTGGCGACGTAGTTCGTGAGCATGTCGTACGCGTTCGCGATGAAATCGATGAACTGCATCTCGACCACCGGTCGCATCCCCATGTGCGCCGCGCCGGCCGCGGCTCCGACGATGCCGATCTCCGAGATCGGCGAGTCGATGACGCGCGACTCGCCGTACTTCGCCATGAGGCCGTCGGTGACCTTGAACGCACCGCC
>DASXHF010000202.1:0-37233 GCA_036488775.1 Gemmatimonadaceae bacterium
CCAGAACAGCTTGTCGAGGTTGGTGAGCTTTACCCCTTTGCCTCGGATGGTGAGCTCGACGTTGGACTCATCATCCGGGATCGTGAGGGCGCGTCGCGTCGAGGTCGCCATGCCCGAGATGCAAAGCAAGTCGCGTGCGGGCGTAGCGAGCTGGGCAAAAACGGGCCGCCCCCTCTCCTCACCATACGTCTACAACATGTCTACAGCGCACTCGTGCAGTGGGGGCAGCGCGTGGCCGCCTGGTCGATCGACAGCCGGCAGAACGGGCAGTTCCGGACCGGCGCGGAGGGCTTGGGTTTGATGAAGGCTTTGCTGATCCGCCACACGACGAAGCCGATGATCAGAAAATCGATCAGCACGCCGAGAAAATCACCGACAGCGAAGCGTACCGGGCCAGCGTTTACCGTCCACGTGCGCCACGCTCCACCCGGCACGGCGTAGGTCACGATCGGCATGATGAAGTCGGCGACGATCGCGCTCACTACCTTGGCGAGCGCCCCGCCGATCACCACCGCCAGCGCAAGAGAGAGGATGTTCTCCTTCAGAATGAACGCCTTGAACTCGCGCCACATGGAATGCTCCGGATCGTGTGAGAACGTCAGGCCGCTGCGGTTACCGCAGTGGCGCCTTGTACACGCGCCCGCCTTTCATCACGAACACCACGCGCTGGAGCGCGGTCGGGTCGCGCGTCGGATCGCCGTCCACCGCGATCAGATCCGCCTGCATCCCGCTCGCGATCGCCCCCACCTCGTTGCCGATGCCGAGTGCCGTCGCCGTCATCGACGTCGCCGAGGTGATGACGTCCATCGGCCGTTGGTCGGCCTTCTGTACCCGACACACCAGATCATCCGCGTTCTTCCCATGCGCGCCCGCCACGGCGTCGGTTCCGAACACGAGCTTCAACCCGGACGTACGCGAGGCCATTCGCACGACGTTCGCCGCCGTCGGCAGCGCCTGCTCCATCGCCGCGAACCCGGCCGCGTTGTAGTTCCCGATCCCGTCATACCGGGCGCGGTTGTCGAGATAGTTGTGGAACACGAGCCCGCACTGCGGATCGAAGTACGTCCCCTGCCGTGCGAGGAGCTGCAGCACCTCCGGCGTCGCGAATACGCCATGCTCGATCTGCGTACATCCCGCGAGCGCCGCGGCGCGCATCGACTCGGCGCTGTGCGCGTGCACCATGGTGCGCAGGCCCTGCGTCTTCGCTTCGCCGCAGGCGGCGGCGAGCTGCGCGTCACTCCATGTCTGCTTCCCTCCATCGCGAATGCTTGCCGACGCGAAGATCTTGATGAAGTCGGCGCCCTGCGCCTTCCGCTGCCGCACGAGTGCACGGATGGAATCGGGAGTCAGTCGAGGATCGGCCAGCGGCTCGAGCGACGTGAGGATCCGTGGGCCGACGAGCACGCCGCGGGCAATCGCGTCACGGAGCGGGGCGTCCGACGGCGAGCCCGGACTCGCGATCGTCGTCCATCCAGCCATCAGCACCGTGTACGCGTTGCCTGCGCCGGCGAGCGTCTCGTCGGTCGGCGTCTCACCATCGCTCGCAGTGTGGAACCGACCTGCTTTGTTGAAATGCCAGCCGACATGCTCGTGCGAGTCGATCAGGCCCGGCAGCAGAGTGTAGCGCGAGAGGTCGATCGTCTTCGCGCCGCCGCGAGCCGGACCGAGGCGCACGATCTTCCCGCTCTGTACGACGACCGTCGTCTGGGCGACGAGGTGTCCGCGACCGTCGATCATCCTCGCCGCGCGAATGGCGACGAGGGTTTCCTGTGCCGACAGCGGCATCGCGGCGGTCATGATGCCGAACAACAGCCCGAAAAGATGAGTGCGCATGGACACGAAAGTGCGCACCGGTCCGGCGTGGCGCAACTGATGACTGACGCTGAGGGGTGAATCGGTGAATCGGTGAGACGGTGAATCGGCTGGTGACTCGGTGACTCTACGACACTGGCCTCAACCCGCGTGGAGAATCCTGCGAGAGATCTCCACGGTGGTTGTGGCCCTTCGGTCTTGAGTCACCGAGTCACCAGCCGCCATACCGATTCACCGATTCACCGATTCACCGACTCACCCCTCACCCGCTTCACCTGTCGTCCTCTCACGCCTTCAGCACGACCTTCTCGCAGTTGTCCACCTTGTTCAGGAACATCTGGTAGCCCTTCGGTGCATCGGCCAGCGGCATCGTGTGCGTGATCACGAAGCTGGGGTCGATGTCGCCGTTCTGGATGCGCTCGAGCAGCAGGGGCATGTACTTCTGCACGTGGCATTGTCCCGTGCGCATCGTCAGCGACCGATTCATGAAGGATCCCATGGGGAACTTGTCCACGAATCCGCCGTACACGCCGATGACCGACACCCGGCCACCATTCCGGCATGCCATGATCGCCTCGCGCAACGCGATGGGGCGGTCAGTCTCGAGCTTGAGCGCCTGCTTGGTGCGATCCATCGCGTAGGTGATGCCATGGCCGTGCGCTTCCATACCGACCGCGTCGATGCAGGCATCCGGTCCCCGCCCGCCAGTGAGCTCGGTCAGCGTCTCGACGACGCTGTCCACCTCCTCGTAGTTGATCGTGACCGCACCGCACTTCTCGCGCGCCATCTGCAACCGGTACGGAAAGCGGTCGATCGCGTAAACCTGCTCGGCGCCCATCAGAAAGGCGCTCGCGATCGCGAACTGTCCCACCGGACCGCAGCCCCATACCGCGACGACGTCGCCCGGCTGGATCTCCGCGAGGTCGGCGCCCATGTAACCGGTCGGGAAGATGTCGGAGAGAAAGAGCACCTGCTCGTCCGTGAGCCCATCGGGAACCTTGATCGGGCCGACGTCCGCAAAGGGGACCCGCGCGTACTCAGCCTGTCCACCGGCATACCCGCCGAGCATGTGCGTGTATCCGAAGACGCCGGCCGGAGAGTGCCCCATCATCTTCTCCGGGATCCAGCGGTTCGGGTTGGAGTTCTCGCAACAGGAATACAATTCCTGCTGACACGCGTTGCAATTGCCACATGCGATCGGGAAGGGGACGACCACGCGGTCGCCGACCTTGAGGTTGTTCACACTGCGCCCCACCTCGACCACCTCGCCCATGAACTCATGGCCGAGAATGTCGCCCGGCTCCATGAACGGAATGAGGGCGTTATAGAGATGCAGGTCCGATCCGCAGATCGCCGTCGACGTGATCTTCACGATCGCGTCGCGTTGATTGAGGATCTGCGGATCCGGCACGTTCTGCACTTCGACCTTCTTCTTGCCCATCCAGCATGTTGCTTTCATACGAATCTCCTCCAGGGTGAACGTTCGTAGGTGTCGGTGGGCAGGCGGTCCGTCTTACCGTCTTGCCGCCCGACCGCCCGACTGCCTCGTCCCTGGAGGCTGTCCCGGATGCGGACCCGTGTGAACCGAGGCGTCCGACCGGACAATCTCGCCCGTCTCGAGAATCTGCTTCAACAGATTCAGGTTGTTCTCGAGCTTGATGCCCGGGACGTCTCGGAAGAGCCTTGCGAGCTTCGCTCCGACCGGACCGCCCGGTGGATCGAACTGCATGTCCGCGTGCACCTCCGCCCCGCGGCCTCCCGGCGCGACCCGGAACTCCACCGTCCCTCGGCCCGACAGTTCCGAGATCCCGACCGTGCGCCATGCGATGAGCTCGTTCTCACGGTCCTCGATGATCTCCACGTCCCATTCGATCGCCTTCGCATTTCCGTCGCCACTCCCGCCAAGCGGCTTGGCCGTCCAATGCGATCGGGTGTCGTCCGTCGTGCGCACATTGTCGAGGTGCTGCATGAACTGCGGCAGGTTCTCGAAGTTGCGCCAGAAGCTGTACACCTCTTCGATCGGCCGCGCGATCGTCACACTCTTACGGATGTGCATGCTGCCCGATTGCTTCGCCGGATGCGTGACTTTCGGCACCGTCGTGGCGAGTTGCTCGCTGCAGAGCACGTCGAGGGCGCCGATGCCGATCACTGCCGCGGTCGCCAGCGTCGTCTTGCCGCGATCGTTGACCGGCGATCTCAACGCGTTGCTCAACATCGCCAAGTCCATGAGGTCGCCGGCGACGCGCGCGACGGCGAATCCGGTTGGCTTCTGATCCGAGAGCAGGCCGATACCGGCGGCGATCTCGCGGACGCCGACGGCGCGCATGACCGCCTTGTTCCTGTCGCTGTCGTTGACGCCAATCATGCGTGCGACCCGTCGTGGCGCGACTATCTGCGCAACGCCGAGCCCGATGCTGAACCAACCGAGCCCTTGGGCCAGGCTGTCCGCACTGCGCGACTTCGCGAGATTCACCTCACGTAGACGACCGTCATCCGTGACGCGTCCGCCTTCGCCGCTACGGCGAACAGGACGATCCGTTCCGGTGAGATAGCCTCTCCCGTCGCCGGTTCTACCGGCTCCTTCCCGCTGTGTTGCCGTCTCCATCGTCTCCTCCGACCGAAAACCGGGAGACGGAGACGTCGCATACCGCGTACCTCGTACGCGATGATCGAAAATGAAGAATTGCTCCGTTCGCTGCGACGTCAGTGTGCGCGCGGCGACGCCGGCACTGTCGAGTCGAGCGACCATCCTGTCGCGCGATGCACGAGCACGGCACGCGTCGTATCCGACTCACCGTGTGCACGACGCGTCGAGTCGGCGGGGAGCGAGTTGCGCAGGAAGGTGATCGTGTCCTGCCCACGCCACGTGATCTCGGACGGCCACCAGCTGTGCGCGCGGGTGCAATCGAATGGCGGCAGCTCGAATTCGCGGGCCGGCTTGTCGCCGGTAATACGCCAGATGTCGAGCTGATTCGTCGCCTCACAGCTCTCGGCGTTCTCGGACGTCGTCGCGAAGCGCGAGCCGTCGGGGGAGAGAATGGGCGCGCCGCCGATGAACACGGAGTCACCGCTCGCCGCGTTCACCAGCTCGACTCCGGCGGACTCGTAGTGTCCGACGTCGAGGATGTGATACGCCGGCGTGCCACTGCCGCCGCCCATGCGGCCCGCGTACTGATACCGCACGTACCTCTCGCCATCCGCCGTATCGTTCACGCGTTTCACCGCGCCGATCCCCGACAGCGCGATCACGAGTGTGTCCCCGTGTCGCATCACGGCGCCTTCGCCGCACCTCATCGCCGCCGTCTCGCCCGTGTCGCTGCAGAAGGGCGCGACGGCCGACGACGACAGCATCGACGGGAGCGACTCCGCGGTCACGGGCGGGATGGTATGCTGCGACTCCCGGCGCATGTCGCTGCATGCGATCGCAAGCGTCGCGACAACGATGGTGAGCATCGGCGTGCCGCGGTGCGTCATCGTGACTCCTCGGGTCGAGCGCTACGATACATGCTGGGCCGATTGATTTCCATGTGACGCGCCGGGTTGGTGATCTCGGTGAACCCATAGCGGCGATAGAGCCCCGCCGCATCGCGCGTCGTGAGACTGAAGCGCCGGAGCCCCTGCAGATCGGGATGCGCCATGATCGTGTCCATCAGAAAGACCGCCAGCCCGCGTCCGCGATGGCTCTCCAGAATGTAGACGTCGGAGAGATACGCGTACGTCGCCCGGTCGGTGATCACCCGGGCGAACCCGACCTGCTGCCCGGCGGCGAATACGCTGAACGGGATGCAGTGCTCGATCGCGCGGGCCAGGGTGTCGCGCGGGATGTCCTCGGCCCAATACGACTGTCGGAGAAAATCGTGTACCGCGTCGAGATCGACTGCGGACGGCTCGTCGGTGATCGTGAACTCTCCCCGCGCGTAGGTCGTCATCAGATGGCCGGGAAGGCGAGGCCGGACACGAGGAGGAAGGCAAGGGAACGAAGATCAGGCATGGACCGGTAAGGTACTCCAGCAGAGACAATCGTGTAACAGCATACCACTAGGCGAGTTACGGACAGCGCCATTCCGGCATGCCGCCTGTCGGGCGAGAAAAGCCGTGACGACCTCAGCTGCCGCACCGTCTTGTATTTGCATGGGCCTCCTCGCTGCGACCCAAGAGAGAACCACGTGGCTGCGCCACGCGGGGAAGACGATCGCCGTGGCGGCGTCCACCGGCGCCGCGCTCGTCTCCGTGATCACGGCGCTCTACTCATATGGTGTAGTCGGAAAATCCGAATCCCACCAGGCGATCGGGAATTTCGGCGCCGCTTGGGTCGGACTCCAGCCGACCATCGAGACGGCGTCGGCCATCGGTGAGACGACGCACTTCGCCGCGACGATCGCCGACAAGAACGGCAGCATCCTCGTCGGAGCACATCCCACCTGGACGACCGGCGACACCAACGTCGCGGTCGTGCTGCAGGATGGTTCGGTGATCGCGCGGGGACCCGGCGCCACCCTGGTGAGCGTCGTCGTCGGCAGCCACGTCGCCCACTCGCGCCTCCACGTCAAGCAGAAAGTCGCGGTGGTGGAGATCGCGAACGCGGCCAGCGACAGTGGCATCGTCGTGTCCGAGGGGAGTCAGGTGTCGCTCAAGGCGCGCGCGCTCGACGCCCGCGGGCACGAGATCGCCGGGGCGCATCTCGAATGGCAGGTGGACGATAGCAGCGTCGCGGCGCTGGACGGGCCGGGGTCCGCGACGCTGGTGGGAAAGAACGCAGGACGTACGATGGTCGGCGCAAAGCTCGATGACGTCACGGGCCACACCGGTGTGACGGTCGTGACGGTCGCGTCGGGATTGGCGCTCGTCGCAGGCACCGATCAGCGGGCGATCGCCGGCAGCACGCTGCCGCAGCCGATCGTCGTGCGCGCGACGAATCGCAAAGGCGCGCCGGCGGCCGGACAGCTCGTGAGCTTCAGGCTCCCGGCGGACCAGGGGGCGGTCCAGCCGGCCACGGCGTTCACCGACGCCGATGGCCGTGCGCGTACCACATGGACGCTCGGTGAGAACCCGGGGCGCCAGCGACTGCTCGCGAGCGTTGCCCGAGTGGACAGCGCGATCGCCGTCGTCGCCGAGGCTGACCCCGTCGTCGCCAACACCCGCGTCGTCGCTGTGACCGATCATCCCTCCGGGCGCGCTGGGGACAAGCTCGCCGAGCCCATCTCGGTGCGGGTCACCGACTCCGCTGGTCGCGCATTGGCGGACGTGCCGGTGCGGTGGACAGCGCTCGACGGAGGCACCGTCGAGGCAACGACGCCGCGCACCGACTCCATGGGTGTGGCCCGCGCGCGGTGGACGCTCGCCAAGAAGACGGGAACCCAACGAGCGCGCGCCGAGGTCGGTGGCCCGGGCGCGCGCGGCATCGCGCCGGTGACGATCGGCGCGACGGCGATGGCAGGCGAGGCGGTCGGCATCACGATCGTCCGCGGCGACAACCAGCGCACCGCCGCGGGTGCCGAGCTGCCCAACGCCGTGGTGATCAAGGTCGTCGACGCGAACGGCAGCGGTGTGGCCGACGCCGAAGTCGTCTTCTCCCCGTCGGGTGGTGTTGTCCCCGACAGCGCGGTGCGCACTGATTCGCTCGGCGTGGTCCGCACCCGTTGGACGATGGGGCACATGGCGAAGGACTACTCGCTCGCCGTGCACGTGAACGGCGTGAAGAAGCTGTTCAAGTTGACGGCGCACGCGGTCCCGGCGGCCGCCGCCAACCTCTCGTTCGACGACGCACCGGCGCCGTCCAGCAAGAGCAAGGGTGCGAGCGCAAAGGTCAAGCACCTCTACGTGCTCGTCACCGACGTCTACGGGAATCCGGTGCCCGATGCGAAGGTCGGTTTCAGCGCTACATCGGGTGTCGTGGCTCCCGCGCGTGCGGTGAGCGATTCAAAGGGCCGCGCGGCGCTGGTGTGGACCCTCGGTGCCAAGCCGGGTGAGCAGACGCTGTCGGGCGCGGTGCGCAGGAGCGACGTGCGCGGCGCGTACGTGACGCAGGTGGCGGAGCACGCTCCGGCCAAGGGAGCGACCAAGGCCACACCGAGGCCAGCGGCGCCGAAGCACGCACACTGAGGTCTGCAAGCGCGGAGCCTCCTTCCCGCCTTTTCAAGAGTCGCGGTCGATGCCGGTGCAGCGAGACGCGCTAGGCGCAGCTGGGCTTTGCCGTGCCGCTCAGATCGATGCTGCACCGCGTCGTGCCGATGCCGCCCGTCATCGTGACCGAGAGCGTGCTGCTGCCATCGAACGTCGCGACGATGTGCATCGTGTATTGCGGGACTGCCGCGAACTGCCCCGTGACGTCTGTCGTGATCGTACCCGACGTCGGATACTTGGCGCCCGTGGGCAGCGTGAGATTGGCGATCCTCGTCGTGATCGTGCTGCTGCTGGAGACGGGGGTACCGGTCCCGGCGAGCGTGCCATCCACGCGAGTCACGGACGTGCCATTGAGCACGTGGGTGGACGAGAGCAGCCCGGTGAGCACGAGCTCACGCTGATCGTCAATCGTGAACGTGGATCCCGACTCCGTGAGCGTGCCCTTGCCATGGGTGTTCGTGCGCACGCCGTCGGTCGACGTCGGATCGTACTGCGATTGCGGCGTGCCGCCGAGCGTCAAGAGTGTGTAGGAGCGGGTGACGGTCACCCCGCCCACGGTCACCGGTGCGCACGTGAAGCTCTGCACGGACGGCTGATAGGAGCAGTCGGACGGCACGAGTGCCGGACCAATGGGCACCGAGGTCCCCATCGCCATCGTGCCCAACGCACCCAGCTCCGGACGGGACATCTCGCTCAGTGCCTGTGTGAGCGAGACGCTCGACGTGGACGGGCTCGTGCTCTTGTCGCCGCTGCAGGCGGCGAGGATCGAGCCGGCCGCGATGGCGGCGACGACGCGGACGCGACGTACGGAACGCATGATCATCTCACTCCGATGGGTCGACCATATTTGTCACGCCCCGGGCGTCTGCGCCAGATCCGGGCGACCTGAGCCGCTTCAGGGCGCGCGGCTGAGCGTGAAGACGGTGAGCTCCGGCGGAGCACCAATGCGGAGGGGCAGCACGCTGAACCCGATCCCTCGATTGACGTACACATTGTTGCCGGGCTCACCGTAGTGGTGCCCCCAGCCGGCCACCGGCGCACCCTCATCGCTGAAATACTTCCGCCACATCCACGCCGACACCCATGGGATGCCCAGCTGCATCCCGTGAGTATGCGCGGCGATCGCGAGCGGCGCCTCGCCCGCTGGGATATGCGCGAATGAATCGGGATTGTGCATGAATACGATGCGCGGCACGCTGTCGCCGATCTGCGAGAGCGGGATCTCCGACTTGTCGTTCATCGCCCATTTGTCGCCGACGCCAACGAGATAGAGCGCGTTCGCCGGGGTCGAGTCCACGCCGGGCGGGATGAGGATCGCGACCCGGTTGTCCAGCGTGCGGATGCCGGCGCTATCGAGCGCGAAACGCACGCGTCGAGAGACGGCGTTCTCCTTGCGCGAGTGCTCGTTCATCAGTTCGTAGTCGTGATTGCCGAGCACGGCGTACGTGGGGATGTGGTTATCGAGGAGCGGCTGCAGGAGGCCGAGCACCTCGCTCATCTGCGAGTTGACGCTCTCCTCGGCCTCGTAGACGAAATCGCCGACGATCAACGTCGCGGCGGGCTTCAGCTCGACGACGTTGTGCACGGCCCGGCGAATCGCGTCGCGGTTGGACCACCACATGCCGACCTGCATGTCGGCGAAGACGGCGATCTGTTTGCCCTCCCACGCCGGTGGAAGCTTGGGGACGGAACCCGGCTCCTGCTCCGTGAGAAGCAACCGTGGCTCGATGGCCGCCCCGTACACGACGGCGGCGGCGAGGATCTTCGCCAGCAACAACCACATTGGATTACCCGCGAGCAGAAGGAATCAAGACCGGTGGGTCGGTCGGGCTCGTTCCGAAGCAATCCTCGCGCCGCACAAGCACTGCCGCTCGGGCGGTCCCACGGACGAGGGAGTGCCGGCCGAACGGAAACAACGGATCTACGGATCTGTCCCTCGTTCGAACACGAGCCCGCGCACCAAACCAGCCCCCGCGACTCCAAGGCCCTTGTTGTTGCAGTCCTCCGTGTCCTCTGTGTTCTCTGTGGTTCAAATGCTCTTCGAAGAGCGATTTACCACAGAGAACGCAGAGAACACAGAGGAAAGCGCCTTTGTTTGCTGTCGGGACGCTGAAGTGGTGGCTCGAACGGTCCCGGCGCCGTAATCCGTTGTTGCTATCTGATCCCGGCCTCGGAGCTCGGCAGCACGTACGTCCACGGCTGCTGGGTGAGCTTCTTCTGGCGCGGATAAGTCTCGTCGAGGGTGTTGCCGTCATACAGACGGCCATTCACCATCACCATCGAGATGGTGTTGCTGTTGCGGATGTTCTCGAGCGGATCTTTGTCGAGGACGAGCAGGTCTGCCATCTTGCCCGGCTCCAGCGAGCCGATGTCCTGTGACAGCCCGATCGCCTCGGCGCCGACGATCGTCGCCGCGCGCAGCGCATCGTGCGTCGACAGGCCGCCGGACTGCAGCAGCCACAGCTCCCAGTGCATACCGAGCCCCTGGAGCTGGCCATGGCTGCCGACGCCGATGCGACCGCCGTGCGCGACGATCTTGGCGACGTCCTGCGCGTGCTGCCACATGGCGTACTCCTCCTTCACGGCGAAGCCGGCGGGTCCGGGAGCGTTCCCCATCCCGCGGCGGCGGACCTTCGTGTCGATGTCGACGGGGTGCGTGAAGTGCCGGAGCTTCGTGTCGCCGAGGAGATCCTCGGTCTGGTAGAACCAGCCTTCGCCGAAGGGACCACCATATTCGACGATGAGCGTCGGCGAATTGGTGAGCTGCGTCGCCTTGTACCACTCGAAGACGTCGTCGTACTTCGGCGTGATCGGCAGCGCGTGCTCGACGCCGGGATAGCCGTCGATCCCGTGCGTCATGTTGAGCTTCTCGTCGAGCCCACCCTCGGTGGTCGGCATGATGCCGAGCTCCTTCGCCGCCATGATGATCCACTGCCGCTGCTGGCGGTTGCCACTCATGTACATCTTGAGCGTCTTCGTGTCGTAGTACTTCGCGTAGCGCGCGAGCACCTGTCGTGCGTGGTCGAGATCCCGGATGTTCTCACCGGCGAAGACACCGGGGCCGGTCGTGTACACACGTGGACCGATCATGTCGCCGGTCTCCACGCGGTCACCGTAGGTCATGAAATCAGTGGTGGCGGTCTGCGGGTCACGCGTCGTGGTGGTGCCGTAGGCCAGCGTGGCGAGGTACTGCCACGTCTGGGTGTTGTGCACCTGCGGCGTGAGCCATTGCGGGTGATAGTGAGTGTCCACCATGCCCGGCATGATGACCTTGCCGCTCACGTCGACGACCCGTGCGTCGGCGGGAATCTGTACGCTCCCGCGCGAACCGATTGCCACGATTCGATTGTCACGCACGACGATGTCGGCGTTGTCGATGATCTCCTTGCCCTTCATGGTGATCGTCTTGGCGCCACGGAACACGACCACGCCGCGCGGCGTGTCGCGCGTGGCGAACACGGCGACGCGAGCTTCGACCGGCTTGTAGCCCGGCTTCTCCTTCTTGGTGGTGTCGGCCTTGGCGATGGAATCCGCGCGAGTGATGCTGTCCTTCTTGGCCGGATCGGCGCGTAGCGCGAGCTTCGTGCGCTCGACTGCCTTGAGGGAGTCGTCCACGATCTTCGCGCGATCGAGATCGTAGGTCCACATCGCGTTGCCAAGCGACCACATGACCTTGCGCCCGTCACTCGACCACGCGGGGAACTCCCCGCCGATCTCGTTGAGCTTCTTCACCGGGACGCCCGCCGAGCTGGGATCGGCGACGGAGACGGTGGGTGCCGTGGCGCCGACCTGTGGGATGGTGATCACGTAGAAGTCCATTCCCACCATGGCGAGCGCCTGATCGCCCTTGGGGGCCATGATCACCAGCGCTGCGGGCGGTGGCTGCGGCGGCGTTGGCTCGAGGTGATCGTCGTCGAGATGCTCGTGCTGCGCTTCGACGGCGATGGGACGCGACGCGCGGCCGCCGAGCAGCTGTACCGCCGCCTGCTGATCGAGCCCGGCATCCAGCGTCATCGGCGTGCCGGCCACGCTCCCGGCGCCCGGAGGCAGCGGTCCGGTAACCTTGAGGTGCGTCTTGAGATCGGTGCCATCCCAACGGAAGGAGACGAGTCCGTCGTGGCCGTAGGCGTAGATCCGATCCGGATTCGCGGTGAAGTGCGGATTGCCCATCCCGCCGGTCGGCATGATGGCCGTGACCGAGCCGCCGGCCGCCGGTACCCAGATGAACTCCGCCGCCGCGGGACCGAAGAACGCCGCGCCAGCCTCCTGCATCTCGCGCGCGGCGGCACGAACGGCGACGATGCGGTCGCCGTTTGGCGACCATGCGAGGTCGGCGTACAACCCGCTGCCGGTGAGCGGCTGCGAGCTCCAGCCATTCCGGCCGGCCGTGGCACGCACGATGGTGCCGCCCGTCGCGTCCTGCCAGGTGGTGAAGGCGATCGACCGCGAGTCAGGCGACCACACCGGGCCGAACTCACCGACGTCGCTCTTGGTAACGCGCTGCGGCGTGCCGCTCGGCAGGTCCATCACGTACACGCGATCGAGCGCCGAGAAGGCCAGCTTCTTCCCGTCGGGGGACGGCGCGATGTCGCGGATCTGGTGTGCTTTGAACGTCGTCGCCGTGTCGACGCGATAGGCGAACTTCACCTCAGGTCCCAGCTCGAGATCGACCTTCGCCTCGAAGGGGATCTTCGTCGGCGCGGACTTGTCGACCGGCACGCGCCAGATCTCGCCGCCATAGGACACGACGATCGCCTTGTTGTCGGGCGTGAAGGCGAAGCCGGGATACGCGTCCATCGGCGCGCGCGATTCGGTCTCGTCACGCGTCACCGGATAGGCGAGCCAGTCTTCCTGCTGCGTCTCGAGATTGCGGATGCGGAGCCCGGTCTTCGTCTCGAACCGCGACGCGTAGACGAGATACTTCCCGTCGGACGACAGCACCGGCCGGAAGGCGGAGCCGAAGCGCTTCGACATCTGCGAGGTGCGTCCGGTCTCGCGGTCGAAGACGTAGAGCTGGTACTGCGGACCGATCGCGTTGTACTGCCAGTCGCCCTGGCGCGCGGCGTACCAGACGTAGCGCGGATCCTTGCCGAACGCGGCGCCGAGCATCTTGGTCGGCGGCGTCGGCGCGGGGGTCGCGGTGAGTGGAACACCCTTACCGCCGTCGACGTGATACATCCACAGCTTCGCCGTGCCGAAGGTGCCGCCGGACCTGGAGGCGACGACGTATTTCCCATCGGGCGACCAGGTGGGCGAGATGTACTGGTTGACGTTGCCGGTAGTGAGGGCGGTGGTGTCCTTCCCGTCGGCACTCATGATCCAGAGATTCTCGCCGCCGGAGCGGTCGGAGACGAAGACGATCTTCTTTCCATCCGGCGAGAAGCGCGGCTGGACGTCGTACGCCATGCCGTGCGTGAGACGCGTGGCCTTCCCCCCGGTGATGGGGAGCGAGTAGAGGTCGCCGAGCAGATCGAACACGATCGTCTGGCCGTCGGGCGAGACGTCGAGCGAGATCCACGTGCCTTTCGTGGTCGTGAACGTGTGGGTCCGGGCGGTCTTGAGCGGAAGACCGATGTTCTGAACCGGGGTGGCCGGCGCGCCCTGCGCGAAGGCGGAGGACGCGGCCGCGGCCGACGCGAGCAAGGCGACGGGCGCGAGGAGACGGCGAATCATGGGAGGGGAGGCAAAGGACGAAGGAACAGGTGTTTCTTATTCTATGGACTACGGGCGCGGGGGGAAGGCCTTGAGAGCTGCTCGTTGAAACTGCTACTCAAGTACCAGGTACGGAGTAGACCTGGTACCAAGACCGACATCCAACCTACTCCAATGCGGGTCGGCTTCCGAAACGGCGTGACAGCGAGCCATGAGCGAAAGCTGTCAGCTGTCAGCCGTCAGCTCCAAGTCGGTACTACGGCTGTCCTGTCCAGGCATTGGAGGGGCCAGTATGCCAGGCTCGGTACCAGGCCTACCCGGTACCTGGTACTTCAGTAGCAGTTTGAAGTACCAGTTTGACCACTACCTCACCGACACCGCCCCTCCGCGCACCCCCAACTTCCGGTCCAGGAAATCCGCCGCCGCGGTGTACGCCTGCAGCCAGCTCGCGTAGCGCAGGAAGCCGTGAATCTCGTCCGGGAGTATGAGCTGCTCGAAGTCCACGCCGTGCTCGCGCAGTGCTTCGACCAGCGTCACCGTCTCCGAGAACGACACGTTGCGGTCGTCATCGCCGTGAATCAGGAGCACCGGTGACCGCCACGTCTTCACCGAGGCCAGCGGCGACGATTGGAATGCGAGCAACGAGTCGCGCGGATTCTCGAGGGTGTTGTAGCTCGGGACGAACGTGTGGATGCCGACGTTCCAGTCGTGCACGCCGTGGAAGTCCACGCCGGCGGCGAACATGTCGGAGTTGCGCGCCAACCCCATGGCGGTGAGGAAGCCGCCGTACGATCCGCCCCACAGCGCGATGCGCTTGGGATCGACGTCATTGCGGCCCGCGAGATAGCGGCCCGCGCCGACGACGTCGTTGTATTCGCTTGCGCCCGCGGCGCCGTAGTTGAGCGCTTCGCGGAACGCCATTCCGTAGCCGATCCCGCTCCGGTAATTCACGGCGAGCACGACGTAGCCCTTGCTCGCGAGATGCTGATTGAACGCGTAGGCGTTGTTGTAGTAGCTGCTGTAGTTCCAGCCGAGCAGCATCTGCCGCCGCGAGCCGCCGTGGAAGAAGATCGCCGCCGGCCGCCGGTCGCCAGGCTTCGCATCGGGCGGAAGAAAGAGCTGCGCGTGGATCTTCATCCCGTCGGGAGAGGTGAAGATCACGGGACGCGGCTCGACGAGCGCGCTCACCGGAAAGTCGGCGGGAATGGTGCCGGGTGCGAGCTCGCGTGGTGCAGCGCTGCCGATCCGAATCACGGCATGCGCCGGTGTGCGCGCGCCGGACTCGAGAAAGGCGATGGCACCGCCGTCGCTCGTCACGGCCGGTTCCCACTCGATGTCGTTGCCCTTCGTCACGGGGACCGGGGTCCCGCCGCTCACCGGCACCCGCCACACGTCGCGCCGGTCGATGTCGTCTTGATTGGAGTTGTAGACGACCTGGGTACGATCGGGCGTCAGCGTCACGTACTCCACCTCGAAGGCGCCGGGTGTGAGCAGGGTGGCCGTGCTGCCACTCACGGGCACTGAGTACAGGCTCGTCCAGCCGGTGCGTTCCCATGGGAAGACAAGCCGGTCGCCGGCGGCCCACATCAACTGATGCCCCACGATATCGCGGAACGCGCTGCCGACGCCGGGTTCCGCCGTCCACACGGTCTTCGCAACACCTGTCGCGGCGTCGGCGAGCATGATCGACCACGGGCGTGCGCTGCGCACCGGCTTGAAGAGATCGAGGCGGGCCGACGCGGGGATCCTGATGAACGCGACGTGTGAGCCATCGGGTGACCACACCGGCTCGCCGTCATGATCGACGCTCGGCGTCATCCATCGCACCGACTTCGAGGCGCCAAGTCCGAGCACGCCGATGAACGAGTGGTCGCCGCGATTGCTGACGAAGGCGAGCTTCGATCCATCGGGAGACCAGACGAGCGAGCTCGCGCCCCCGCGCATGTTGGCGAGTTGCGCCGGCTCCCTGGTGCCGTCGAGCGGCGCGGACCAGATCTGGCCGCGTCGCGTGAAGGCGACGACGTCGCCCTTTGGGGAGACGGCGGCCCCGCTTCCGACACCGACACGGGCGATGGCACCACCGGTCAGTGCAACGCGCCAGATGGCCTGCTCGGCGCCGGCCGGATCGCTCGTCGGGTTCGGGATCTCGCTCGCGCGATTCGCACCGCCGCCGCGCACGTACAGCAGCGTCTTCCCATCGGGCGTCCACTGGAGACCGCCGATCTCCTGTCCGTCGTCCTCGGTGTAGGCGGTGAGCCGCCGCCCTCGATAGTCCGGCGGCGACGCGACCCACACGTTGCGCACGCCGCGATCGTTCAACACCCACGCGACGTGTCCGCCGCTCGGCGCGGCGGTCAGCGAGGCGGGGTACGGAGCCGAAAGCAGCGTCTCGATCGGAATGACACGCTGCTGCGCGCCGAGCGGTGCGACGGATACGAACGTGGCGACGGCGAGTGCGCGGATGCGGAGCATCACTTCCCCCAGGCGTTCAGAATGTCCTCGGCCAGTCGTCCCTCGACGGCCTCGAGCTCGTAGAACCGACCGGTGTTTCCATTGGTGAAGACCGCGATGACGATCGGCGCGGCGGGCGCCGGCGGATAGATGATGCCAACGTCATTGCCGAGCTGCGGCGGCCAATCGCCAGTCTTGTGCGCGATGCCGGCGCGGAAGCTGATGCGCTGCGGGAGCCGCGACGCGTAGAGCTGCTGGCGGAGGATGCGCCGCATCGCCGCGGTGGACGCCGCCGACGCGAGCTGCCCTCGCTCGAGCTGCTCGAGGAGGCGCGAGATCTCGCGCGCCGTGGTGCGGCCGAGCCACTTGGTGGAGTCGAGCACGAAGGCGGGCATCCGGCGCGCCACGCTCGTGTCGTTCGGGAAGCCGCGCTCGAACACCTCGCGGTCGGTGAGCGACGCGTACTTCGGATCGGCGAGCTCGAACACCTTCCGGAACGTCTGGCCGACCGTCATGCGGAGCCGCGTGTCGCGGTAGCCGAGCGAGTCGAGCAACCGGTTGACGCGATCGAGGCCGACGCGGCGGATCATGATGTCCGTCGCCGTGTTGTCGCTCGTGATGATCATCTGCGTGATGACGTCGCGCAGGGTCGGTTGCAGTCCGACGGCGAAGGTCTGGAGCAGCCCGCTCCCGCGTCGCTGATCTTCGGGCCGGATGGTGTAGCGTTCGTCGAGGTTCAGGCGGCCGGCGTCGGCATCGCGGAAAGCGAGGATCATCACCGGGATCTTGATCACGCTCGCCGTGTTCATCGGCACGTCGGCACGGATGGCGATCTCACGGCCGGAGGACAGCTGCTTCGCGTAGAAGGAGCTCTGGGCGGGGAGGGAGTCGAGCCGCGCGCGGAGGCTGGACTCGAGGGAGGACTGTGCGTGCGCGGCGGCGGGGGCCACCGCGAGCGCGGCGGCGACGGAGAGACGCAGGGAGATCGGCATGAGCTCGGAGGGAAACAGGACCGAGCCAAGTTGTGGGATACCGGAGTGGAATGCCAGTGCTGGTTCACTACGACTACGAGTACATGAGTACCCGGTAGCACTGGTACCGAGACTGGCATACCGACCCCACGAATGCGGAGCCGCTCGTGGACGAGGTAGCTCGGCGAGGGTTGTCATCCATGCCGTTCGGGATGCGCGCCTGGCCGAGATACCCTCTCCAAAGGTGCCCCGCATTCGTGTGGGTTACGTGTCGGTCCTGGTACCAGTGCTACTTCGTACCCAAGTACTCGTAGTTGTAGTTGCCCCCAGCTACTGCCCGCTCACCACGTTCGGGCTCGCGCTGCGGGTGAGATAATCCAGCGCGAGACCCGCCATGAGCCTCACGCCGATCGGGAGGGCGCGCTCGTCGGCCTCGAACAGCGGCGAGTGATTGCGCGCCGTGGTGCGCCAATCCTTGTCCGGCGGTGTGACGCCGAGGAAAACGAACATCGACGGCACCTTGGCAGCGAAGCGCGAGAAGTCCTCGCTCGCGAGCACCGGGCCCGTCTCGGTGACCTTGTCCGGTCCGACGACGCGCCGCAGGGTGGGCAGCATGCTCGCCGTGAGCGCTGCGTCGTTCATCGTGATCGGATAGCCGAGCTCGAGGTGCACCGTGGCCGAGGCGCCCGACGCCTGCGCGATCGCGTCGGCGGTGCGCTTGATGCGCATGATGAGCTGCTGATGCACTTCCTCGTCGAGCGCCCTGATGGTGCCGGCGATGACCGCGCTATCGGGGATGATGTTCTCGCGCACCCCGCCGTTGAAGATGCCGACGGTGACGACTGCCGGCGCGCGCGTGATGTCGACCTGACGACTGACGAGCGTCTGCAGCGCGAGGACGATCTCCGAGCCGACGACGATCGGATCCACTCCGCCCCACGGCTGGGCGCCGTGCGTCTGGCGTCCGCGAACGATGATGCGGAAATTGTCGGCGGAGCCGAGCATCGCACCGCTGCGATAGCCGATGGAGTTGAGCGGCCCGGGCCAGACGTGCAGCCCGAACACCGCATTGACGTGCGGGTTCTCGAGCGCGCTGTCGCGAATCATCGGCCCCGCACCGCCGACCGGCGCTCCTTCCTCGGCCGGCTGAAAGAGAAAACGCACCGTGCCGGGCAGCCGGTCGCGCATCCCCGCGAGCACTTCGGCCGTGCCCATGAGGATCGCGACGTGGTTGTCGTGTCCGCACGCGTGCATGACGCCGACGTCTTGCCCCTCGTACTTCGCGCGCACCGTGCTCTTGAACGGAACGTTCAACTGCTCGGTCACGGGGAGCGCATCCATGTCGGCGCGGAGGGCGACGACGGGGCCCGGCTTTCCACCGACGAGCGTGCCGACGACGCCGTTCCCGCCGACGCCGGTGCGCACCTCCAGACCGAGCGCTTTGAGATGATCGGCGACGAGCTTGGCGGTCCGCGTCTCCTGAAAGGAGAGCTCGGGATGCTGATGGATGTCCCGTCGCCAGGCGATGACTTTGGGTTCGACCTGCACGATGGCACGGTCGATCTCGTTCTGGAGCGGTGTGGGCGCCTGGGCACCGATCGCCACGGGAAGAGTGAACAGCAGAGTACCAACGAGGAGTCGCATGATTCAGCAGGGAGGGAGGGAATGATCCGATAGCATCATCCGCCTCGCCCGAAGCGTCAAGCAGCGGGCTCGGCGCTTGGCGCCCCTTTCGGCTGAGTCGGCTGCGGCGCAGGTCACTGTCATGGGTGGCGGAACGGGCCAGCTTTGCAGAGCTGTTGCCCGACGGTGGGCGCCCGAGTCCAGCTAACGGCGACACCGTGAGAGCGTTGTATGGGCGACACGATCGATTGGAAAGCCGAGCTCCGGAAGTACGAGCGCGAGTTCGATGGCCTGCCTCCCGAGCCGACGCCGGAAGCGCTCCGCGCGCAGCGCCTGGCGTCGGCCGCGCAGAAAGAGCGGGAAGAGCGCGATGCCGCGGCGTTCAAGGCCTGGGTGCGTCTGACGCTCGTCGTCGCGCTCGCGGGCTCCATCCATCTGTGGCCGTACGCACGCGACTGTGGCGCGGGGCTCGGCTTCTATCTCGCGGCAGAGACGGCGATCACCATCGGCGGCGTGTGGGTCACGGTGTATGCGTGGGTCCACCGGCTGGGCCGGACCCACGTGCTCGCATGCATGATGACGCTCTGGGGGCTGGGGTTGCTCGCCGTCGAGGTACTGCCGCGCGTGGGCTATGCGCGGGTGAACGCGCATCCTCCCGTGTGGAGGTGCTCGACGACACAGCGTTAGCGACGCCCGAGTCTCCGCTCCAACCAGAGCCCATATCGGGACAGACCAGCGCTGCCGAGGAAATAGACCAGTCCTACGAACACGTACGCCTCGGTATGGAACCCGAGCCACTCGGGATCCTGCGCCGCCAGACGCGCCGTGTTGAGCAGATCGAACAACCCGATGATCACGATCAGGCTCGTATCCTGAAAGAAGCCCACGGCGATCGACACGAACGAGGGCACGACGATGCGGAGCGCTTCGGGGAGGATCACCAGCCGCATCGCCTGCCACCGACGGAGGCCGAGTGCGAGCGCAGCCTCGCTGCGCGCCCGCGGCACCATCTGCAAGCCGGCCCGCACCGCCTCACCGAGATACGCGGCCGCGAACAACGCGATCGCGCCCAGTGCGAGCGGCAGCTTCTCGGGCTCGACTCCGGCCGGCAGCGCGAGCGGAAACACGAGCACCGCGACGTACAGCACCGCGATGAGTGGCACGCCGCGCACGCCTTCGACGATCGCGCTGGCCAACGCGCGGAGAACGGGGTGGCGGGAACGGCGCCCGAGCGCGAGCACGATCGCCAATGGAAAACCGAGCACGAGTCCGAGCACGGTGAGCAGTACCGTGACCGGAAGGCCGCCCCACTCCCCTGTCGGAACGACCGTCAACCCGAATCCGCCACGGAGCAGCCATACGACGAGCCCGACTCCGATGGCCCACGCCATCACGAGCCAGCGACGCCACCGATCTGGTGAGGCAGTCGCAACCACCAGCGCGAGCAGCACGAGCGTCGCCAGGGCGGCGCGCCACCGCTCGGCGGGCGGATACAAGCCGAACACGATGAAGGGAAGCTTGTGCCCGATGAACGCCCAGCACGCGCCGCCGCCGGCGCGGCACTGCGTCGCGGTGCCCGACCACGTCGCGTTCACGACTGCCCATCGAGCGACCGGCACGAGCGCGACCATCACCACCACGAGCGTGACGACGCTGGCTGCGACTTGCACGGGCGACGAGACCCACCGGGCCGGCCGCCAGCCGACGCGCGGCGGACTCGATTGGGTGGCGCTCATGGTGGTCATTCCTATGCGACGCGCCGAAGGAAGCGAGCGTTGTAGCGGCCGAGCGGGGCCGCCACAGCGAGGCTGACGCCCAGATAGACCACGATCATGATGAGCATCGCCTCGATGTTGCGGCCGGTTTGATTGCCGGTCGTATTCAGTACGCTCACGAGATCGGGAAAGCCGATGGCGACGGCGAGGCTCGAGTTCTTGACGAGGCTGACGCAGCTCGTGGCGAGCAGCGGTACCATGGCGCGGAGAGCCTGCGGCACGGTGACGAAGCGGAGCACCTGGAAGCTCGAAAGGCCAAGCGCTCGCGCCGCCTCCTGCTGGCCACGCGGGACGGCGAGGATGGCGCCGCGCACGACTTCCGAGATGTGCGCGGCGTGATGCAGCACCAGCGCGGCCAGGAGTGCCGCGAACTCTGGAGAGAGAGTCCAGCCGCCGACGAAGTTGAACCCTGCCAAGTGTGGGAGATCGAGCGTCCCGCTGGAGAACGCGAACGACGGGAGCGCCAGTCCACGATTGGAGATGAAGACGCCGCTCATCGGATGCAGCGCCTCGCCCGGACCGGGAAGCTGGCGTATCGTCGCATCCAGGAAGAGCAGCAGCAGCAACAGCGGCGTGTTGCGCATCACCTCGACGATCGAGCGCGCCACCCCGCGCACCATCGGGTTGGCGACGAGGCGCAGGATGCCGAGCAGGAAGCCACACAGTATGGCCAGCACACATCCGAGCGCGGCAACACGCAGCGTGTTCCCGAGACCGACGACGATTGCGCGGCCGATGGTGTCTTGTGGGCCGAACCGGAGACCGCCTGTATCCCCGATGTCGAAGTTGGCCGGCTGACGCAGGAAGTCGAAGCCAAATGGCACGTCATGCTCCTGCAGCGTGACGAGCGTGTTGTGGCCGAGCCACCAGAGGACGATGACGACGGCGCCGAGCGCGGCACCCTGCACGAGCGCACCACGCACTGCCGACGTGCCAGCGCCGCGACTCGTATTGCGCCTCGGGGCGTTCGTCACCGGAATGGCGGCGAGTACATCAGGCCGCCGTTGGACCACAGCCGGTTCATGCCGCGCTCCAACCGCAGCGGTGTGTTCATGCCGAGGTTGCGATCGAAGATGTCCGCATAGTTGCCGACCGCGGCGATCACGTTGTATGTCCAGCGCGGGTCGAGTCCGAAGCCGTTGACGACGCCGGGCTCGAGGCCGAGGAAGCGACGAACGGTCGGGTCGCTGCTCTGCAGCGAGTCCTTCGCTTTCCGTTGATCGATACCAAGCTCCTCCGCCTGCATCGGCGTCCGAAACACCCAGTTCACGACCTCGAGCCACTGATCGTCACCCGAGCGAAGAACGGCGGCGATCGGCTCCTTCGAGATGCGATCGGGGAGGATGACGTAGTCGCCCGGCCGTTGCAGCATCGTGCGCGTCGTGGCGAGGCCGGCGCCGTCCTGGCTGATCGCGTCGCACCGCCCGCCCGCCAGCGCGCTCACGACGCCGCGCAGATCCTCGATCACGATCGGGTGGAAGGTGATGGCGTGCCGGCGCGCGAAGTCGGCGAGGTTCGATTCCGTCGTTGTGCCCTGCTGCACGCAGATCGTCGCGCCGTCGAGACGGGTGGCGGACGTCACGCCCGACGAGCGCGGCACCATGAATCCCTGGCCATCGTAGAAGTAGACCGGACCGAAATGCAGGTGCCGCTGCATCACGCGGCTGATCGTGAGCGACGTTCCGTTCGCCAGCAGGTCGACCTCACCGGACTGCAGGCCGGCGAATCGCTGCTGCTGCGTGTACGGTATGAACGTGACCTTCGCCGGATCGTTCAGCACCGCCGCGGCGACGGCGCGACAGAAGTCGACGTCGAAGCCCTGCCACTGACCGCGACTGTCGGACGTCGCGAATCCGGCGCCCTGAGTGATGCCGCATTTCACGCTGCCGCGCGCCCGAATGCGTGACAGCGTCGCACTGCCGGCGCGCGAGCCATTGGTAGAGCTGCCGGTGCAGGCGACGGCGACGATCACGAGCGTGGCCCCGGCCAGGCGACGAATCATGTGGCGGCGCGCAGACGATCGAAGCCGGCCGCGAGGTCGGCGATGAGATCGTCGGGATCTTCCAGACCAATGTGGAGCCGCAGATACGGCGCGTCGTGCTGCCACCGTGTCGCACTTCGAAACGGACGTGGATCCATCGGGATCGCGAGACTCTCGAAGCCGCCGAAGCTCGCACCCATGCGAAAGAGCTCGAACCCGTCGAGCATGGCCGCCACGGCGCGCGGCGGCACCGGGGCGAGCAGCACCCCGAACAAACCGCTCGCGCCGGTGAAGTCACGCTTCCAGGTCGCATGGCCCGGATCGTCAGGCAGCGCGGGATACAGCACCCGCTGCACTTCCCGGCGCTCACGCAGCCATTCGGCAACTCGTAACGCGCTTCGCTGATGGCGCTCGAGCCGCAGGCCGAGCGTGCGCATACCGCGCAGCGCGAGGTAAGCGTCGTCAGCACCGACGCAGACGCCGAGCTCGGCGACCGTCGAGCGCACGCGCTCGTACAGGGTCGCGGTGGTGGTGATGCTTCCCATCATGACGTCGGCGTGACCACCGAGGTACTTGGTGACGGCCTGGATGGAGACGTCGACGCCGTGCGCCATGGCGGAGAAGAAGTACGGGCTGGCCCAGGTGTTGTCCATCAGCACCGACAACCCCGCGGCGTGAGCGACGTCGACGATCGCCGGCACGTCCTGCACCTCGAAGGTGATCGAGCCCGGTGACTCGAGGAACACGAGCCGCGTGGTGGGCCGGATCAGCGATCGGATACCGGCGCCGATGCAGGGATCGTAGTAGGTCGTCGTCACACCGAAGCGCGCCAACGTCGTGTCGCAGAAATACCGGGTGGGTCCGTAGACGGTGTCGGCGATGAGGATGTGATCGCCGCTCGCCACGAGCGCCTGGATCGCCGCGGTGACCGCGGCCAGTCCCGACGGCACGAGCGCGGTGCGGTACCCCCCTTCGAGCGCTGCGATCGCCTCTTCGAGCGCGAACGTCGTCGGCGTTCCGAGCTGTCCATAGCGCACGACGTCGAATCGACGTGCGGGATCACGCGACGCCTGCCACTCGGCCAGCGTCGGAAAGACGATCGTGGACGCGCGGTAGACGGGCGGGTTCACCGCACCGTGGCGATCGAACGGATCACCGCCTGCATGCGCGAGCAGGGTGTCGAGCGATCGCTTGGGCGTGCCCGCAGCGGGCGGCCGCACCTCGTCCGACGAGCTATCGACCACGCAACTGCTCCACCTGTCGCCACGCGTCGACCGCGCCCGGCGCGCCCAATGCGTCGAGCACGGCAGCATAGTGTCGCCATCCCCACAGGTTGCGCGGCCGGTGCGCCGTCCGCTCAGCGAGCAGCTCAACGGCGACGCGTGGCTCGGGCGCGCGCCACGCCGCGTCGATCAGGAGTTGATCGAACAGATCACGCTGCGCGTGGCTCGCGCCGATTCGGCGGAGATGGTGTCGCACCGGCACGAGCAGGCGCACCACGTCGCCGTACGCGCCGGCGCGATGTGCCCGCACCGCGCGCGCCGCCGGCAATCCGACCTCGCGCATGACCTCCGCTTCCGTCGAGCGTCCTCGCGCGAAACGCTCGCACGAGTCGAGAAAACGGTCGACGGCCGCCGAGTCGCGCGCAGCAGCTAGCGCCATGAGGTAATGCAGGTCGACGAAGACGAGCGCGTGATCATCCGCCCGGCGGCGTGCGCAGGCCGCCAGCTCGGTCCAGCGATCGCCGACGTCGATCCCCGCCTGCTCCAGTCGCCAGAGCAGGGAGACGGCGTTCGTGACGTCGAGATACTCGTCGGTGCGATCACGCCGCACTTCGTGGTCGTACAGCTCGAGCGCATCGGCGTAGCGCTCCATGTCGAGCAGCAGGAGCGCCTGATGCCAGCGCAGGTGATTCGCGAAGTTGTTGCACTCGCGCCAATGGCCGGCGACCTCGCCGATCCATGCGAGGCCGTCGTGCGGCCGTCCTTCCATCTCGGCGACATGCGCGACCGCGTGCGCGGCCCAGATGTCGCTCGGGTTGAGCTCGACGGCCTGGCGACCGGTCGCTTCGGCGCGCGCGTAGTGCCCAACCTCCTCGAGCGCGTACGCATGACAGCCGAGGAGAAATCCGTAGCCGGGCACGTCGAGAGTCCATGCAGGGAGCACGCGAGCGACGGTGCCAAGCATCCGATCGCTCTCTCCAAGATAGGAGAGCACGAACTGCGAGACCTTGATGGCCAGCAGATCGCGTGGGTGGTCCTGGAGGAGGAGATCCCATTCGTGCGCCGCGCCGCGCATGTCGCCATGCTGCCATGCGTCGAGCGCGCGAACGTGCCGCTCCTCACGCGGCGTGACCTGAACCCGTGCGGCGACGTTGCGCACGCGTCGCAACGCATCGGCGGCTCGTGCGCGCCCGTCGTCTCGGCTGGACAGCATGCCGAGATAGCCATCCAGGCAATGCGCGACCGCGCAGTCCGGCTCCGCCGCGAGTACGACGGCAAGCTGCGCGGCCGTGTTGCTGCGCGCACCGAGATAGGCGTCGATCGTCGCGTCGAGCCGAGCGACCGTATCGCCGCTCGCCGCGCTGACCGCGTTCCCGCGAGCGTCTACCGAAGAGGGTAATCTCACCGTGTCACCATCCCGCCGTCTCGCCCAGTATAACGTACCGTCTCCGCGCCGTTACCCCTATGCCGGCGTCGTGATCCAGTAGCGCACGATCGGATCGCCGGTGTTGACCACTTTGTGGGTCCATATCAGGCCGGCGATCCCGCTCCCGGATGCGTGGACACGCTCGACCACCTCGCCGAACACGTCACAGATCTCCGCCACTTCCTGTCCATCGCTGATCGTGTCGCCGATGCGGACCTTGAGGCGGAGCAGGCCACCGCGCGTCGCGCGGATGATGACGCGATCCGTCGCGGCGCGGCGCGGCGAGAGCGACGGTCGGCCGCCGGCGATCATGTCGAGGCAGCGCAGCACGTTGCGCGCCCCGGTCAGGTGCACGTCCACGTCGGCGTCGTCGAGCGTTCCGTCGCCGCCCGCCTCGGCCAGGATCGACACGACCCCATTGCGTGTGGCCGCGAAATTCAGTGAGCCGGGAAAGGGCGGGATCGAGCTCCCCTCGGTGGAAAGAGAGATCAGTGACGGGCTGAAGGCGCGCGCCAGCATCTCGCCACGTTCGTCGAGCCGGCGATCGCCGGTGAGCGAGTAGCCGGCGAAGGGTAGCAGCTCCTCGCCCAGGTCGCCGGCGTGGAAGTCGATGTGGTACTCCGCCGCGCCGATGATCTCGGTCAGCAGCACGTGCGCGAGGATCTCGGAGATGGAGCCCTCGCGCCGGCCGGGCGCGATCTTGTTGAGGTTGAGCCCATCGAGCGGCGACACGAAGCCCGTCCGGCTCTCGAACATGTGCATGTTCGTCACCGGAACGCCGATGATCGCCCCGCGAAGCGTGGCGGGATCGGTATCGCGGAGGAGCCGCACGACGGCGTCGATCGGTGCGTACTCGGTAGCGTGCACGCCGCCGGTGACGCAGAGGACCGGTCCGTCCGTCGCGCCGTTGAGCAGCACGAGCGGGAGGCGAATCGGGCCGTTGGCGGTCTCACCGATCGTGAGCCAGCCGTGGGCCTTCGTCCCGCTGGCGGCGGCGACGTCGCGGATCTGGAGAGGAGCGTTCACGAAAAGAGGAGCGAGGCCGTGCTAGCCGTTCTGCGCCGTGACCAGCCCGCCGCCAATGCTCGAGAGCGCGCGGGCGAGGCGACGCACACCATCGTCGATCTCGTCGTGCGCGGCGTGGCTGAACGCGAGGCGCACGTGGTTCCTCGGATGGCCGGCGTCGGCGCGCGCGAAGAACTTGCTGCCCGCGATGATGGTGACCCCGGCATCGTTCGCGGCGCGCGCGAGCTCGTCGCCATCCATTCCCGCGGCAAGCGTGAGCCAGAGATAATAGCCACCGCTCGGCCGTGCGTACGTGATCTCCGGCAGCTCGCGCGCGAGCGCGGCCATCATGCGGTTGCGGTTGGAGCGGTAGGCGGTCTGCACGCGTGCCGTGTGATCGTCCAACCGTCCGGCCGCCGTGCAGAACTCGAGGATGATGCGCTGCGTGAGCGGACACGACCCCGCGTCGGTCTTGAGCTGTGCCATGCGTGCGACGAGTGGTGCCGGTGCGGCCACCCAACCGACACGAAGGCCCGGCGCCATGAGCTTGGAGAAGGTGCCGAGGAGAAGTACGCGGCCATCGGTGTCGAGCGACTTGAGCGACGGGATCGAGGCTCCCTCGAAGCGCACTTTGCGATACGGACTGTCCTCGACGACGAGGACATCGTGCCGGCGCGCGACCTCGAGGAGCGCGTGCCGCCGTTCCAACGGCATGGTCACGCCGGTGGGATTATGAAAATCGGGAACGTTGTAGATGAACTTCGGCCGCGGCTTCCGATCGCGCGCGCGCTGGTCCAGGATGGCGGCGAGCGCATCGACGTCGAGTCCCAGGTGATCTTGTGGCACCTCGACAAAATCGACGCCGAAGCTGCGGAGGATCGGGATGGCGCTGAAATACGTCGGCGCGGTGACGACGACGGCGTCGCCCTCATCGACGACGAGGCGGCAGACCAGCTCGAGTGCGTGCTTGGCGCCGTTGGTGACGAGAATCTCGTCGGCGGCGATCGCGGCACCGTCGGCGCGCATGTATCCGGCGATCCACTCGCGCAGCTCGGGGAGGCCGGCGCGGGGAGCGTACTGCAGCGTTTCGATGCGACGACGGGGAGCCAGCGCGTCGGCCGCTTCCAGCATCAGGTCGGGAAGGACCCCGGGGAAGGCGTGGCCGGAATCGAACGGGATGTTGTCCTGGTGCGCAGCGGGGCCGGTCGGCGAGAGGTGCGACGCGCGGCGTGCCAGCGGTACGGTGTGCATGACCTGACTCCCGGGAACGCCCTATTCGAACGCTCATATTTGTACGGACAAAACTCCCCGGGCCCAATATGACGCGCTCTCGCCGATCCGGTCAAGGACCGCGGCCCAACCCGCGACCGATGGGCGTCACTCGCGGACCAGCGTCGTAACGTAGGTGAAACGATTGCCGGGATGAATCGCGCTCGACAGCTCGATCAGCGTGTCGTCGTCACGATAGTACCGCCGGATGGCGCGCAGCCCTGGCGTCGACGGATCCACCTGCAGCAGCTTCGCCTGGCGTTTGGTGAGCCGTACCGCCTGGATGCTCTGCTCGATCCGCGCGATGCACACGCCGTACACGCGCTCGAGCATGGCCGAGACGGGGCCCGTCACCTGCTCCACCTCGCGCTCGATCCTCGGCAGGCGGCCATCGATGTACGCCGTCGTGATGCACACCGGATGCGGGTCCCCGGGCAGCACGCGAAGGCTGTTGACGCGCAGCCAGCTCCGGCCCGGTCGACACTCGAGCAGCTCGGCGAGCGACGCGGTGCAGGCGACACGTGCCGCGGAGAGAATTTCCAGCCGCGCCTCGTCGGCGTACTGCAGTAGATCGCCGATCGAGTTGGTCGGCTGTCGATAGTTGGCGGGCGTCGTTCGGGCCACCACCTCGGTGCCGATGCGGCGGCGACGGCGGATGACACCGGCGTCGCGAAGCCGCCGGAGAGCCTCGCGAACGGTCGAGCGGCTGATCCGGTACTGCGCGCACAGCTCGAACTCCGTCGGAAGCAGCGTCCCTACCGGATACTTCCCTCCCGCGATGCCGCGCATCAGCTCGTCGGCGATCTGCTGGTATCGCGGCCGGCCGGAGGCGGGTCGTGGTGTGGACGCACTGGCGCGCCGAGTGACTGTCAGTCCGGGCATGTCGGTCTCACCGATGTCGAGAGAGCGCGCTCACGATGGCTCGTGGCGAAGGATGCGCGACAGAAAGTCGCGGGCGCGGGCCGTCGCCGGCTCGCTGAAGAACGCCGCGGCGTCGCGGTCTTCCAGGATCTCACCGCGATCCATGAACCACACGCGGTCGGCGACGCGGCGCGCGAATGCCATCTCGTGGGTGACGACAACCATCGTCATCCCCTCCTGCGCGAGCGTCGTCATGACGTCGAGCACCTCGCTGATCATCTCGGGATCGAGCGCCGAGGTAGGCTCGTCGAACAACATGGCGATCGGATCCATCGCCAGCGCACGGGCAATCGCAATGCGCTGCTGTTGCCCACCGGAGAGCGCCGACGGATACTTGTGCGCGTGCTCGACGAGCCCGACTCGGGCGAGCAGCGTCATCGATCGTTCGGTCGCCTGGCGCTCGTCGCGACGAAGGGCATGGACCTGGGCCAGATTGATGTTCTCGAGCACCGTCCGATGAGGAAACAGCTCGAAGCTCTGAAACACCATGCCGATCCGCGCCCGCAAGGCGGGAAGGTTCGTGCCGCGAGCGTGTACCGACACGCCATCCACGACGACGGTGCCGGAGTCGATCGGCTCCAGCCCGTTGATACATCGAATGAGGGTGCTCTTGCCAGAGCCGGACGGCCCGCAGATCACGACGACGGATCCGCGCGACACGCTCGCGGTGCATCCAACAAGCACGGGAACGCTGCCGTACGACTTCGTGACGCCGTCGATCGCGATCATGACCGATGGGTCATGGCTGTGCGGGGCGGACGCGGTGGGGACCACTGTCAAATTGGACGGACGCCATGATGAAACTTGAACGGATCGCCGCATGCGCGGTGGCGTTCTCCTGCCTCGCGCCGCGCGCCGCGCGCGCACACCAAGCTATCCCCGATTCCACGCTGACGCTGCTCGCGCCGGCGCGCGTGTTCGACGCGCCGGCCGGCACCGCGCGCGAGGGCTGGGTAGTGCTCGTCCGCGGCACGCGCATCGTGGCGACCGGGCCCCGCGAGGCAGTCGCCACGCCGGCTGGCACCCGCGAGATCGCACTTCCGGGCATGACGCTCCTTCCCGGCCTCATCGACGCCCACTCGCACCTCTTTCTCCATCCCTACGCCGAGACGCCGTGGGCCGACCAGGTGCTGAGGGAGCCGCTCGCTCTCCGGATCGCGCGGGCGACGGTCGCCGCTCGTCGCACGATCGAGGCCGGGTTCACGACCATTCGCGACCTCGGCACGGAGGGCGCCGATGACGCCGACGTCGGGCTCAAACAGGCGATCGATCAGGGGATCATCCCAGGCCCTCGCGTGCTCGCCGTCACGCGCGCCATCGTCGCCACGGGCACGTACGGGCCCAGCGGGTTCGACCCACGGTGGAACGTGCCGCAGGGAGCACAGGAAGCGAGCGGCGTCGACGGGATCGTGCTCGCCGTGCGCGAGCAGATCAAGCACGGTGCGGATTGGGTGAAGCTGTACGCCGATGCGGCCTGGGGTCCGCAGGGCGAGACCGAGCCGACGTTCACGCTGGACGAGCTGCGCGCGGCGGTGAACGTCGCCCGCAGCTCCGGACGCGAGGTCGCCGCACACGCGCGCTCCACCGAAGGCGTCCGCCGTGCCGTGCTCGCCGGCGTGACGACGGTGGAGCACGGTGACTCGGTGACCCCCGAGGTCTACCGCCTCATGGCCGAGCACGGCGTCGCCCTGTGCCCGACGCTGTCGGGGACCGAGGTCGGATATCTCCGCGCCGGATGGCGTAAGGGGATCGACCCGATGCCGGCCGAGGTCACGCTCCGACACCGGACCTTTCAGGCCGCACGCGCCGCCGGCGTCACGATCTGCAACGGGAGCGACGTCGGCGCCTTTCCGCACGGCGACAACGCGCGCGAGCTCGAGCTGCTCGTCGAGTACGGAATGACGCCGGTCGAAGCATTGCAGGCCGCGACGGTGGTGGACGCGCGCGTCCTGCATCTGCCGGATCGCGGCGTCATCGCACCCGGACTGCTGGCGGATCTCGTCGCCGTCGCAGGAGACCCGACGCGCGACATCCACGCGCTGCGGCAGGTGCGCCTCGTGATGAAGGGCGGTGCGGTCGTGCCGCTCGCGGGTTCCGCGACCGACACCGTCCAGCGCGCCGACCATCAATAGTGCCACGCCACCGTGTTCTCTCCGGCCGGCGCCGCCTTGGCGATCGTGGCCGACATCATCCGCACCATCTCCGCCCACGTGTACGAGTGCCATGAGTGCCCCTTCATCGGACGCCCGTAGGTGAATTCGGCCTCGTACTGCGGGTTGGCGCGCTTCAGGAAGTCCTCGAACCGGTACACCGCCAAGTTGAGATAGAAGTTATCCATGTCGCCAGCGAAGAAGTGGAGCTTGCCCACCAGCTTCGGCCCGAGCGCCGACCAGTTCCGCTCGGCGTAGTCGCGCAGGTCGAAGCCGTGGTCGCGCATGTAGTTGGCTGTGCTGCGATCGATCGTGCCGGTGAGCTTGTTCCAGAGCGGCACCGGATAGCCGTCCGGACCCACCGGGCCATAGACCGCTTCCCACGCCTCGAGCTGATAGGCCGAGCGTCCGTGACTGCCGAGCACCGCCTCGAAGCGGCTGAGCTGACGCGTCGTCCAGACCACCTGGCCCTCGACCGTACGCCGGAAGGGACGCTCGGTCGCCGTCATCGGTCCGACCGGAACGCCGAAGGCGCTCGTGTCCTCGTAGATGTCGGTGAGCTGATAGCGGTGGAAGTCGATCGGATCGGGCTGCAAGACCCAGGCGCCGCCGAAATAATCCGGGTGCTGCAGTTGCATGGCCAGCGTCTGCCAGCCGCTCGTGGACGCGCCCTCGAGCTGCCGCGCGTACGGCTTTGGAATGAGACGGAAGTGCCGCTCCAGCTCCGGCATGATCTCTTGCGTGATCGCGTCGCCGTAGGGGCCGTTGTTGGCCGAGTTGACCGAGTACGAGTCGGGGAAGTAGGGGGTCTGCTGCTCGAGCGTGACCGCGATGACGCGCGGGAAGCCGTCGGAGATCCACTGCTGGTAGAAGTCGTAGCCGCTCTCGGTACCGCTGGTGGAGTTGATTCGCGCGCCGCGCCGCATCTCCGTGCCGGCGGTGGCCTGTCCCGCGCGCTGCTCGGGCGCCCGCGTGGAGAAGCTGAACGGTGTCTGACCATGCCCGAGCACATAAAGGGCGGGATAACGCGTGTCGGGATGCTCGGCGTATCCTTTGGGCAGCAACACCGACGCGTGGACGAAGATCGGACGGCCCCAGAACCTGGTCAGCATCGGGCTCTGGATCGTGACGTGCTTGATCCACTCCGTGTCGGCGGGACGGGTTGATGGCGGGATGACGTGCGAGAGCGTGAGGCGGACCGTGCCGCCCTGACCGACGTGTACCCGCTGCACGTCGCTGTAGAGATTGCCGGCGGCGAAGGCGAAGGTCTCGATGTGGCCGTCGTTCATGTGCACCCAGATGGTGTGTCCGTCGGCGCGGTGCACCTGCGTGTAAACATCGACCACAGCCTGTGCGAAGTAGTCGCCCGCCGGGAGCTCGGAGAGCGAGGTCGGGAAGCCGACGGCGTCGTTGGTGACGGCCACCGTCTGCCCCGCGCCCAGCTGCTGCAGATCCACCCCGAACACCGCAGGCCCCTGCGGCGATACCTGCGCGCGCGGCTCGGGCTTGTCGGTCTTCGCGAGCACGAGGACGAGCCGGCCGGTGAGGGGCTCGGCACGAGCCGATGGCGCAACCGACACCTCGATCCGCGGCACCTGCGCCAGCGAGAGGGCCGGCAGGAAAAGCGCTGCTCCGGCGTACCAACGAACGATCTGGAGGCGAGTCATGGATATCTCGAGGAGAGAAGTCGTTCAGTTTTCAGTGAACATTGAAGCGGCGGTTCGACAAGGCATGGTCCGCCGTCATCCGCAAGTTCCGTCGTTCGGTGGTTCGATCCGTTCGATCGTCATGCTCGATAAATTTTGTCGTAGAACGGTGATTCACTGGGCGCTGTCGTTCACCGTGCGCGTGACGTTGCCGCTCGCATCGAGAAAGAGGATGCTCGGGGCGCCTGTGGAGTCGACGACGAGTCGAAGGCGCGGGTGGCCCATCGGATCGGCGAGGCTCACGACGGCGTTCTTGCCGGGATCGCGACCGGCGAAAACGCGGCGCGCGGCGAGCGGTCGGCCGTTGTTGTACTGGAATGCCTGCATCGCCGAGTCGCGGGCGGCGCCGGCGGGCATTTTCCGGATGGCGTCGCGCCGCTCGAGGAACTCGCTGATCGGCATGTCGCTGCGATCGGTGATCGTCAGACCGGACGTGCGGCGGCCGTCATTCTCCGAGTACTGGAGCGTCACGGTCTCGTCCTGTCCATACTGATCGAACGCCAGGCCGCCTTCGGCGTGCACCTTCCCGTCCACCGTGCGGCCGCCGAACCCGATGCCGCCGTCTTCTTCGCCCTCGTCGTTGAAGAAGATCATGCCGGCGCCCTTCGGCCGTCCGGGGTACGGCTTCCCCTTGAACACCCAGCCCGGCGAGCGGGCCGCGTCGGAGATCGTCATGCGCAGCATCCCATTCGGCTCGATGATGTTGATGCGCTCGACGTCGATCTCCTGAAAGTGCGGCTTCTGGTTCGTGCGAGAGAAGGCGACGATACCGAACACGCCGACGATCGGCGTCACGATGAAGTAGGCGTGCCGAACGAGACGGCGGACGTGGGTGGACGAGATGAAGTCGATCATGAGGTGCCGGGTGAGAGTGGAGAAGCAGGGCGGGCGGCCGATCAGCGGGCAGCGGCATCGGGAAGTCGGCGGACGGGTCGAACGACGAGCACGCCGGCGCGCGCGTCGAGATCGCCCGCAGGTCGCTTGGCGTCGGCCATCATCGTGTCGTTGGAGGGCTGCTTCCCGTCGACCTGCCAGTACCAGGTGTAGCGCCCTTCGGTGAGTGGGATCTCCACGGTCCAGATGTCGCCCGCCCGTGTCGCGGCGATGGGCTTCGAGGCGAAGGCGCCGGAGAGCTCGACGGTCTTCGCGTCGGGAGCGCGAAGCTGGATGCGCACCGTGTCGCCCCAATGCCGTTTGAGAAGGAAGTGATGGTCGGGGTCGACGCGCACGTCGGTGATGGCACCGACCGAGCCGACGTCGACGGTGTCGGCGGCGTGCGTCAGGTGAACGGCGCGGCGCACCGACCCACCGCTACTCGTGAGCAGCTCGACGTCGAGCGGAAGATCGAACGGCGGCGTGGGCTGGCGCTGCGTCACGATGAGCGAGCGTCCGACCACGCGTCCGTCGACGTCGGGAATGTACTTCTCGGTGAGCCAGGGCATGACGAGCGGGGAGACGTCATGGCCGGCCGCGCGACTCATGTCGTCGATGAACTCTCGGTATCCGTTCGCGCCGTGGCCGGCATGCTGCACGTACGCGCGCATGCCGCGGTCGAAGACTTCCGGACGGAGCGCGTACTCGAGCTGATGGAGGATCCACGAGCCCTTGGTGTAGTGGATCCGACCGTTGTCCGGATCGCCGAGGATGCTCTGTCGTCCCTCGAAACCGCCGAGGAAGCCGGCGCGATCCTGACCACCGGCGTATCCAGTGCGGATGCGTTCCCACATCGCGTGCTCGTACTGCGGACCGTACAGGTGTCCGAGGACGAGCGCTTCGACGTAGCTCGCCCAGCCCTCCTGGAGAAAGTTCGCCGCGAAGCTGCTCGCCTCCATCGTCCACCCGTGTGCGACCTCGTGGGCGAACGCATCGGAGGGTCCGAGGGTCAGTTCCTCGATGCGCGTGACGGCGTCGCCGGAGACGACGGCGTTGTTCATCCGCACCGTGAAGCCCGATCCTTTGAGCGCGCGATTCTCCACGACGACGAGATACCGCGACGGTGCCTGCGGCTCGCCGAATCGCGGCGTCAGCAGCGCGTACTCGCGCGCGACGAGCGTGGCCAGCGAATCGTGCGAGAACGGGAAGCCCGGTGCGACGAGCGTCTCGAAGCGGAGATCGCCAATCCGCGTCGTCGTCGAGCGCCAGTCCTTGTCGTAGATGAGGCTGAGGATGAAGCGCGGATGCATGCTCTCGCCGTGCACGATGCGCATCCCGTTCTCCACGCGCTCGGTCTGCGGCATGCTGGTCGTCAGCTTGTAGGCGGCCGGGATCGTCGCCGTGACCGAGAGGAGCGCGAACCCATTCGGGCTGTCGTAGCCGAAGAAAGGGAGCCAGGCGTCGGTGTTCTCGAGCGCGCCGAAGACGGGCGGGCCGGCTGGTGCGGCCGGCACCTGCGCCGTGTCGGGCCGCTCGGGCGCTTCGTCGGCGATGGTGTAGGCGAGGACGAGCTGCGACCGCGGCCGCGGCGGCGCGTCGACCCAGAGGATACCCCCGGCCAGCTGGTGCCCCACGTCGTGTCCGTCGAGGTGCACGGTGGCGAGCTGCACGTCGCTGTTGAGGCGCGCGCCGAAGCCGTGTCGCGCGCCGACGGTGAGATCGAGGGTGTCGACGATTCGACTCTCGTGGCCCGGGTCGAGCGCGACGTGGATGTGCTGCGCGTGGATGGCGTTGCCGCTGTCGAGGGGGATCTGGGGGCCGAGCCGCCAGACGCCGTCGATGCGGCGTGCGTCGTAGAAACCGGATAGCCGGCGCAGGCGATTCGTGATGTCGCCGCCGCTGGAGATGCCGTGGCGGCTGCCGGTGCGGGCGAGCGGCGCGACGAGGAGAACGGCGCGGTCGCCGGTGACGGAAAGAACGCGGGCGGCTCCGCCCTCGCGGCTCAACTTGCGCTGCACGGCGGCCTGCAGGACGCGGCGGCCGAGCGGGTCGGTGAACACGCTGTCGAACGCCGCCTCCGTGCCGGTCTCGAAGCGCGCGAGGACGAGGCGGGCGAGCGAGTCGGGGGTGGGTGCGCCGAGTGCGGCGCGCCCCGGATCGTCGGCGAGCGCCGACGTCTGGGCGGATGCGGGGCGCGGCGCGAGAAGGAACGCGACGATGGCGACGCGGGCGGCGAATCTCGACACGGGGGCGGTCTCCTGACGGGTCACGGAACCCAATCTGTCCATTGGTACGGACAAATGCTAATATGTCCTGACCAATCCCTCCGTCCCTCCAACCCGCCGGCTCTCCGATGCGTCTCCTCCCGATCATGGCCGCGCTGCTGGGGGCTGCCGGTACGCACGCGGCGACCGCGCAGTCCACCGCGCCGCGGTTCACCGTGTCGTTTCCGGCCAGCGTGCGGACGGAGCCGGTCACGGGGCGCGTCTTCGTCTTCGTGACGACGGACAGCGCACCGGAGCCGCGCTTCCAATCGGGAGGCTTGTCGTCCACGGCGCCGTTCTTCGGGCGGGACGTGAGCGGGCTGGCGCCGTCGGCGATGGTGATCGTCGACGCATCGGCGCCGGGCTTTCCCCTGCACGGCCTCGCCGAGCTTCCCGAGGGCGACTACTACGTGCAGGCGGTGGTGAACGTGTACACCCAGTTCCATCGCGCCGACGGCCACACCATCTGGGCGCACATGGATCAGTGGGAGGGACAGCAGTTCGCCAGCTCGCCGGGCAATCTCGTATCGGCGGTGCGGCGCGTGCACGTCGCGCCCGGCGCCACGATCCCGCTGGAGCTGACGCGCGTCATCCCACCCGTCGTGGTGCCGGAGGACACGCGGTGGATCAAGCACGTGAAGATCCAGAGTACGCTCCTCACCAAGTTCTGGGGTCGTCCGATGTACCTCGGCGCCGTGGTGCTGCTGCCGGCCGGTTACGACGAGCACCCGGACGTGCGCTATCCGGTGGACTACGAGCAGGACCACTTCTCGCTCGCACCCCCATACCACTTTCAAACGACGGCGCCCGTGCCCGTCACCGAGCGCGAGGCTGGTGCGCGGGCGTGGGTGATCAACCTGCGTCGCGGCGAGGGCTACAAGCTGTATCAGGATTGGTCGAGCGCCGACTTCCCGCGGATGCTGATGGTGACCTTCCTGCACCCGACCCCGTACTACGACGACTCGTACGCCGTGAACTCGGCGAACAACGGCCCGTACGGCGATGCGATCATGACGGAGCTGATCCCGTACATCGAGTCGCACTTCCGGATCGTTCGGGAGCCGTATGCGCGTGTGCTGTCCGGCGGATCGACCGGCGGATGGGAGTCGCTCGCGCTGCAGGCGTACCATCCTGACTTTTTCGGCGGCGCGTGGGTCTACTATCCGGACCCGGTGGACTTCCACCGCTGGGTGACGTCCGACGTGTACGCGGAGGACGACGCCTATCTCGCACCGGGAACGCGCTGGCTGCCCCACGAGCGCCCGTTCATGCGCACGCCCGAAGGACAGCCCATGCTCACGATGCGGCAGGTCGATCAGCTCGAGAACACGCTCGGCACGCACGGCCGCTCGGCCGAGCAGCAGCAGGCGTGGGAGGCGGTGTATGGGCCGGTCGGCGAGGACGGCTACCCGACGCCGCTGTGGAACCACGGCACCGGGACGATCGATCACGCCGTCGCGGCGTACATGCGCGACCACGGCTACGACCTCACGGCGTACATCCACGACCACTGGCCGCAGATCGGGTCGCGGCTCGCCGGCCGGCTGCACGTCTACACCGGCGACATGGACCACTTCTACCTGAACCTCGCCGTGTACCGTCTGCAGGAGATGCTCGACGCGCTGCGGGATCCGCCGTACGGCGGGTCCTTCACGTACGGACGGCCGATCAAGGGGCACGGCATTCGTCCGACGACGACCGGAGACATGCTCCGCGCGATGGCGGTCGAGATCGCGCGCAACGCACCGGGGGGCGCCGCCGACGGCTGGCATTACCCGGTGCCGGTGACCGTTCCCTGAATCGGGGGGTGAGACGGGGCAATCGTGGCTCTTACCATTTGTCATGACCAATCGTAATTTGTCCGTACCATTGACCTCGGCAATGCCGGTCATCCACGCCGGTCACCACAGGGGGAGGGCAGGATGAGAGTTCGCGCAGTGATTGTGGGCGCGTTGCTCACGACAGGCAGTCTGCTTCGCGGTGCCGCGCTCGGCGCGCAGGAGCCCGC
>DASXHF010000246.1:0-3060 GCA_036488775.1 Gemmatimonadaceae bacterium
CGGGCACGCAACGACGGGGCGACAGGGTGAGTCCGGAATGAAGCATACTAGCACGGCGCAGCGGGCCGGGAAAGGATTACCGCCAGTGCGGCAGTGACCCTACGTCACCATGACGGCGAGAAGTGTCAAACTCCTGCCGTGATGTCGGACGCTCGTTGGAATGGAGCGTGCACGTCTTCCCTGCCTTGGTCTCGTGGCGAACAGTGGGAGCAGCATGCAGCATCGCCCGAGATCACTCTTTCACATGTAGGTATCGACATGGCGCAACGCCAGACTTTACCCGTTCTCCCCCTCAGGGGAACGGTGATCTTTCCGGGGCTGACCGCCCCGATCGCCGCCGGACGGCCGGGAACGCTCCGGGCCATCGAGGCGGCACTCAAGGGCGACCGCCTCGTCTTCGCCGTCGCCCAGCGCGACAACACCGACGAGCCCTCGCCCGACATTCTGTACTCGATGGGCGTGATCGCGCGCATCGGACAGATCCAACGCGGCCTCGGCGGCGTCCAGCTGCTGCTCCAGGGCGAGCAGCGCGCCACCGCGCTTCAGTACACCACCGTCGACAACTACCTCGCCGCCGTCGTCCAGCCGGTCGAGGAGATGAAGCCGCTGAACGAGAACGACCCGGCGTTCGTGGCCCTGTACAAGGAGATCCGTGAGCGGGCCGCTGAGCTTGGCGAGCGCCGCGGGCTCCCCGAAGAGGTCGTGCACCAGGTGCTTGACGCCGTGACCGACGCCGGCCGGTTCAGCGACCTCGTCGCCGGCTACATCGAGCTTCCGGTGCCCGAACGCCAGGGGCTGCTCGAAAATCTCTCGGTCGAAGACCGGCTCCGCCGGGTGCTCGTGCACGTCCAGCGGCAGATCGGCATGATCGAGATGCAGGAAGAGATCAAGTCGCAGGTGCAGGAGGAGCTCGGCGAGCGGCAGCGCGAGATGTACCTCCGCGAGCAGATGAAGGCGATCCAGAAGGAGCTCGGCGACGACGATCAGAGCAAGGAGATCTCCGAGTTGCGCGAGAAGCTGGAAAAGCTGGATCTCCCGCCCTCGGCGCGCACGGAAGTCGAGCGCGAGCTCGGCCGCCTCGAGCGGGCCGGCCGCGAGTCGATGGAAGCGCAGGTGATCCGGACGTATCTGGAGTGGATCGCCGAGCTGCCGTGGAACACGCGGTCCGACGACAACCTCGATCTCAACCGGGCGCAGGCCGTGCTCGATGAGGATCACTACGGGCTGCCCGACGTGAAGGATCGCGTGCTGGAGTTCCTCGCCGTGCGCCAGTTGCGCGCGCAGGAGATGGCGCAGGAGGTCGAGAAGACCGGCGAGGTGCCGGTGGCGAACTTCAAGGCGAACAAGGAAGACGCGACGCCGGCGCTCAACATCGGCGAAGACAACCGACCGGTGACGGACAAGAAGGAGGCAAAGTCCCGCGCAATGGCGAAGGGGCCGATCCTGCTCTTCTCCGGCCCGCCGGGCGTGGGCAAGACGTCGATCGCGAAGTCGATCGCGCGGTCGCTCGGGCGCGAGTACGTGCGCGTCGCCCTCGGCGGCATTCGCGACGAAGCCGACATCCGGGGACATCGGCGCACCTACGTGGGGGCAATGCCTGGCCGCATCATCCAGGGGCTCAAGCAGGCGAAGACGCGCAACCCCGTCTTCCTGCTCGACGAAGTGGACAAGCTCGGGCAATCGTTCCAGGGTGATCCGGCGAGCGCGCTGCTCGAGGTGCTCGATCCAGCGCAGAACGACACGTTCACGGACCACTATCTGGGCATCCCGTTCGATCTGAGCGAAGTGCTGTTCATCGCGACCGCCAACTTCGTCCAGAACATTCCGGGACCGCTGTTCGACCGCATGGAAGCGGTGGAGTTCGCGGGCTACACGGAGAAGGAGAAGGCGGAGATCGCGAAGAAGTACCTCATTCCGCGCCAGATCGAGGAGGCGGGACTCAAGAACAAGAACATCCGCTTCACCGATGAGGCGGTCGCGACGATCGTGACCAACTACACGCGCGAGGCTGGCGTACGCCAGCTCGAGCGGCAGGTGGGTGCGGTCGCGCGCAAGCTCGCGCGCAAGCTCGCCTCGGGAGAAACCGATGATCTGACGATCACGCCGGAAGACGTGCGGGAGCTGCTCGGGCGGCCGCGCGTTCACCCGGAGCGGGCGAACGAGGAGAACGAGATCGGCGTCGCGGCGGGGATGTACTACACCCCGATGGGCGGGGACATCATGTTCGTCGAAGCGGCCATCCGCCGTCTACAGGGTGCGCAGCGAGCCTCGGATCGTGACGAGGAGCGTCTTCAGGTGAGCGGGTGGGGAAATGTCTCGCTCATCCTCACGGGACAGCTCGGCGACGTGATGAAGGAAAGCGCGCGCGCGGCGCTCACGTATGCGGCGACGCATGCATCGTCGCTGAAGATTCCAGAGGATCGTCTGGGGTCGATCGAGGTGCACGTGCACGTTCCTGCGGGGGCGATCCCGAAGGACGGGCCGAGCGCCGGCGTCGCGATCTCGACGGCGCTGGTCAGCGCGATGTCGGGCCGGCCGGTCCGGCGCGACGTGGCGATGACGGGCGAGGCCACGTTGCGCGGACGCGTTTTGCCGATCGGTGGACTGAAGGAGAAGGTGCTCGGCGCCCACCGCGCGGGAATCACCACGATCATTCTGCCGAAGGACAACGAGGCGGACATCGAGGACATCCCGGAGGAAGTACGCAATCAGCTCGAGTTCCATCCGGTCACGACGCTGAACGAAGCGTTCGCCATCGCGCTGATGCCGCCGGTGAACGGCACCCCGCCGGCGGCAAAGCCGCAGCTGATGGAGGCGGCGGAGACCGCGGTCGGGGCGTAGTCGAGAGATGCGGCTACTCGAGTACACGGCTCGAATACATGGCTACTGAAGTATCAGGTACGGAGTAGACCTAGTACTAAGACCGACGTCCAAGCCATTCCAATGCGGGTCGGGCTCCTCCGCTAGGAACGGCGTGAAATCGAGCCGTAAGGGAAAGCTGTAAGCTCTTCAGCTACAAGCTGGTACTACGGCTGCCGTGTCCAGGCATTGGAGGGGCCA
>DASXHF010000303.1:0-19604 GCA_036488775.1 Gemmatimonadaceae bacterium
AGAGGCGCCGGTCGGAATCGAACCGACGAATAGCAGATTTGCAGTCTGCCGCCTTACCACTTGGCCACGGCGCCGTGCTCCAAAGCTAACCGCCTTTCACCGATCCGCTCAACCCATCATCGCGCGAGAAACGCCATGACGGCCGGCTGCACGCGCTCCCGCTCGCAGCCGGGCGCCATGTGCCCGCACTCCTCTCTGAGCTCCAGCAGATCGGCGTGGGTCCACCGGGCCCAATCGAAGATGCTCGCCGGCGTCACCATGTGGTCCTGCGTCGCGACGATCAGGAGAGTCCGGGCGCGAACCTGCGCCCCGGCCCGCTCCAACGAGCCGCCGAATGGCGCACCCACGTCGTGCGACAGCATGGCGCGGAGCTGAGACGCCCAATCCCACGGATCGAAGCGCTCCCGCATCTCCGCCACCCGCTGCATCACCAGCTCGTTGGCGCCGCCGGCAGCCGTCCGATTGACGTAGCCCGGCGTCTGTAGCGCGAGCGCGTGAAGCCCTTCGAGCAGGGCGAGCAGGGAATCGGGCGGTGTGTTCGACGCCGCGGTCTCGATTGCCCGCAACTCCGTGCCCCACAAGACACGATCGTACACCGCGGTCCTCGGCGTCGGCACCACTGCGACGATCTTGTCCATGAAATCGGGATACTGAACGCTCCATTGCACGGCTTGCATCCCACCCATCGACGTACCCATCACGGCGCGGACGTGAGGGAGACCAAGGACGTCGTGCAGCAAGCGATGCTGCGACTCGACGAGATCGCGCACCGTGAATCGGGGGAATCGTGCACCATGTTGTGATCCGCTCGTCGACGGCGATGACGATTGGCCGTTTCCGAACGCATCGATCGTCACGACGTAGTACCGCGTCGTATCCACAAGCTGCTCCGGCCCGCCAACGTAGAAGCCAAGTAGGCCGTCGGTTCGGCCGAGAAACCAAGTCGTGAATACGATGACGTTGTCGCGCGTGGGCGTCAGCGTGCCGTAGCTACGGTAGGCGACCTCGCAGCTCTCGATCGCGCCACCTTGCTCGAGCGGACAACGGTCGAAGCGCGCCATCTTCGGCGCGGCGCTCGATTGGGCGGCAACGGTCATCCGCATCCCGAGCGAGAGTACGGAAACAACGGCGAGGCGATGGAAGGAGAGACGCATACGGCAAGATCGCGTTCGCTCCGATCGGACGCGAGTGCTGTCCGGGGCGCGAGTCTTGAATGACGTTTTGCTTCCATGACCGACTTCGACCCCAGACTGACGTCCGACCGCTCCTCCGTAGCTCGGGAGCGCCGGCTGAATGCACGCCGCCACCTCGCCGCCTTCTGGGATCTCGTCTTCCGAGGCCTCCGCGCGGTCGGCCTGCGCGCCGATCACTTCTACTCGTCGGTCGGCGCCTTTCTGGTCGTCGGCGTCTTGATCGCGATCGCCGGGACGCTGGGATTCGCCGCGCTTGGCGAACACGTGCGCCAGGGAGCGACACAGACCTTCGATGTCGCGGTGCTCCGCTGGATGGAGGCCCACCACACGCCGAAGTTGACCGCGCTCGCGGTAGAGTTGACGTACCTCGGCACCAGCACGGTCGTGCTCATGATCGTCGGCGTGTCCGCGCTCTTTCTCTGGCACACCGCTCACCGACACTCGGCGCGATTGCTGCTCGCTGCGGTCGCGGGGAACCTCCTCCTCAACGGGGTGCTGAAGCTCTACTTCAACCGCCCGCGGCCGTCCGTGTTCGCGTGGCAGGCTCCCGTCACGAGCTCCTCGTTTCCGTCGGGGCACGCCATGAGCGCCACGGTGTGCTACGGCACGGTCGCCTATCTCGTCGCACGGCTGCAGAAGCATCGCTGGTCGCGCATGCTCACACTCACCGGCGCGGTCGTCTTGATCCTGCTCGTCTGCACGACGCGCGTCTACCTTGGCGTGCATTACCCATCCGATGTCATCGCGGGCATCATCGTCGGATTGGCATGGGCGGCCTTCTGCATGGCGACGCTCGAAGCGTCGCTCGCCATCGCACGTCGTCGTGCGCCGCGCGCGGTGGTCGAGGAGCGGCGCGCGGCGGAGCCGGTCTGACGCGAAAGTCGCCGCCATCTCATTGAGATGGAACAATCGTTGCGCGTGGGGAGGCAGGCGCACGCCACCATGCGTGCTTGTCGTCCAGATGTCACCCTTTCAGGAGAGTGCGACAGATGGCCGCGAGGAAGAAGAGCTCCGGTAGGCGGAAATACGGCAAGGCTGCCGGCAAACGTGTCGAGAGTGCGATGCGCCGGCGCAAGAAGGGGACGCTCAAGAGCGGGCGGAGTGGACGGAAGGTGAAGAGCCGCAAGCAGGCGATCGCGATCGGACTCTCGGAAGCACGCGAGAAAGGCGCGAAGGTCCCGCGCAAGCGGTCGTCGAAGAAGTCGTCTTCGAAGCGCAGCTCGTCGCGTAAGCGGTCGTCGTCGAAGCGCAGTCGCTGACACGACCGTGGACGGAGCACCGGCGGACGCTCGCCGGGGAGGTCACCGGTGCTCCGTCACTCCCACCTGCCGGCAATATTCCAGCACCGGACACGTCGAGCACCTGGGCCGTACTCCGGTGCATACGTGCTTTCCGAATGGGACGAGTCGCCGGTTGATCTCGATCCAATAGCGGCGCGGCAGCACTTTCTCCAGCGCCTGCTGGGTCTTCTCAGGGGTTCGTCCTTCCACATAGCCCCAGCGGTTCACGACCCGCCAGACGTGCACGTCGACGCTGATGAGCGGGACGTCGCGTGCGACGCCGAGCGCGAGGTTGGCGCACTTGGGACCGACGCCGGCGAACGACTGCAGGACGTCGGCGTCGGCTGGAAGATCGCCGCCATGTTCCTCCGCCGTGCGCCGTGCGATCTCGTGAATCTGTCGCGCCTTGGGACCGTGAAAGCTCACGGAGCGAATCGCTCGATCGATATCCTCGGGCGCGAGGGCGGCCATTCGTTCGGCGGTCGGCGCCAGCTCGAGCAGCGCGAGCGCCGTCGGCAGCGACACCTCGTCCGTCGTCCGAATGGACAGGATGCAGGCGATGAGCTGCTGGAACAGAGTTCCGTAGCCCAGCTCGCGAAGCGCAAACATCGCGGCGTCCGGATACTCGGCCACGGCATCGCGAAGACGTCGCATCACCACGTCGATGTCGAACGGCCGCTTGGTGCCGCCGCGCGCGCGTGCACTGCTCGCGGGACGTCGTCTCGTCGCCATGCGCCTGTGCGGCGGCAAGAAAAAAGCCGAGTGGAGCACGAGGGCGCTCCACTCGACTTCACCGCCGGCCGGTCACGCCGCCTTTTTCGCCATCGGCTGCACGCGCTCGAAAAGACGGCCCAACGCCTCGACGACCCGATCATGTCCTTCGCGCAGCAAGGCGGCGAGGATGTGCTTGCAGATCTGCTCGCGCCAGAGATGGTCGCCGCAGTCGCACCGCGGATGCGAGGTGGTGTAGAGATCCACCCAATGGTCGTGCGATCCGCCGGTCACGTGGTACCGGCCTTCCCCGACCCGCTCGCCCTGCAGTCGGAGGCTCCGCCCGAGGCGGTCCAGGTCGACGCCGCCAACGGCGTCGATGTCGATCTTCAGCTCCTTCATTTTTGTCCGGCTCCCGTCCGAGCAATCGTCACACAGTCGCCAAATCCCAAGGCGACATCACACGCCCATCATACCCGGCGAATGCCCCGATCGTTCCCTGGGCACTGCGAGACATCTCGTTGCCTCGTCATCTGTTATGACGAGCTGTGCAGTTCCGTCAGCGTGTCGTGGCCTGGGCCACCATCAACGGCGCCGTGGTCGGCTGGGAGCTTCCCGAGCTGGGCTCTTCCGTCACCGCCAACGCAGCAAGCGAGTCCGCGGATAGGGGGTATCGCATGCGCATCATCGCGTCCCCGTGCGCATCGGGCATGAACATCCCGCCGCTGATCTTCGTTCTCGGCGTCACCAGCCATAACTGATAGCCGCGCCCGGCACGCGGCATCGTGAGATTGTGCGCGACGAGCATCCACTCACCGCGCGACCGATCCCAGAACATCATGCCGAAGGGGGCGCGGGGTGCGGCCGGCGTCAACTTCATTACCGCGACGTCCGGTCCCGTGAGCGCGGCGATCGTCCTGTTCTTCTCGGCGACCATGTCGCGCCGCATCTGCATCATCGCACCGACGCTCACCAGCGCCACGACGCTCGCCGCCGCCGCGAGCCAGGCGCTGCGGCTGATCCGCGCGCGTCGGGTCGGTCGTGGGGCCGACCGCGAGCTCGCCGCGACGTCGGTCGCGTCTTGCTCGCCCACGTCGGCACGCGCACGAGCGAGCAGCCGAGCGCGCACGCGATCACGCTGGCCGGCTGCCATCGGAACCGGCGCAACCGCGTACGCGAGCTCGGAGGCCGTTCGCTGCAGCGCGTCCAGCTCGTGGCCGCAGATCGCGCACTCGGCGACGTGCGCCAACAACCGACCGCGATCGGCCGCGTCGACGACGTCGAGGGCAAGGTCCTCGAGGCGCTCGCGCGCCTCATCATGTGTCATCGTGCGGGTCATCGCAGATCCTCCCGCGATGGACGGAGCTGCTCACGAAGCTTCTGCATCGCCAACCGTGTCCGCGTCTTCACCGTGCCGAGCGGTTGGTCGGTGCGCTCGGCAATCTCGGTCTGGCTCAATCCCTGAAAATATGCCAGCTCGATGGCCTGTCGCTGCTCCGGCGGCAGCACCGACAGCGCCGCGAGCACAGTGGCACGGCGTTCCGACGCTTCCACGTCGGCCGCTGGATCGGTGGCCGATACCTCGACGTCTGCCATCCGCGCGTCGTCGAGCGGCTCTTCACGACGGCGCAGCAACGTACGTGCGCGGTCGAGCGCGCGGCTGCGCGCGATCGTGAGGAGCCACGTGTGCACGGCACCCCGTGTAGCTTCGTACCGGCTCGCCTGGCGCCACGCTTGCCAGAAGACTTCCTCGACCACGTCGTCCACGTCGTCGGGCTGGGAAAGGATGCGTATGATCGCGCCGTGAACCAACGCCTGCCATCGATCGTACAACGTGCCGAGGGCGCGTTCGTCTCCGGACGCCATGCGTCGAACCAGCTCGACGTCCGCGGTCTCGCCGGTCGCCGGGTCGGGCGACGACGCGATACTTTTCGTCGACGTATACGGTGTAGGAGCAGACGGCGGATTCATGAGCGATTCAATGTACGGCGGAACAAACGCAGCGGGCAGAGAAGACGGCGACGGGTCGACGTATGGATGTCCCGCCGTCCGTTCGGCGCTCGTGTTCGTACTTGCCGGCCTTCTCGCCTGCGGCGGGAGCGCACCTCCACCGGCCCCGACACCCGAACCGGCGCCAGCCTCCCGGCCATCCACCACGCGCTTCGTGCGTCTCGCCGATGCGAGGACGCTGGCCATTCTGGTGACCTCCAACAACGTCGACCTCGCCTACGCGCGGCTGGCGGCCGCGCGTGCATCCGGGCGTGACGTCAAAGCCTTTGCGCGGCGCATGACGCAGGAGCACACGTCCCTCAATTCCGCGCTCAACTTCCTCGCTCTGCGCCTCGACATCGCGCCGCGGGAGGACGAGATCAGCCGTGTGCTGCGGGACCAGAGCGCGACACGGCGCGACAGCCTCCGCACGTTCACCGGCCGTCGTTTCGACTCGGCGTACGTGGCGAACGAAGTCCGGTATCATGAAGAGCTCCTCGTCGCGATCGACCGCGTGTTTCTTCCGAGCGCGCAACGACCGGAGATTCGGGAGTTCGTGACGAACCTGCGTCCCACCATCAGCGCGCATCTCGCGCACGCAGAGCAGCTGCAGGCGGCGCTCACGACTGCTGCGCCCAGGTGACGGAGCTCGCCGTCGCGCCGCGACATGACCCATATGCCGCGTTGCGGCATCGGGATTACCGGCGGTTCATCGTCAGCCTGTTTGCGATGACGCTCGCCTCGCAGATACAGGCGGTCGTGGTAGGCTGGCAGGTCTACTCGCTGACACGCGATCCGCTTTCCCTCGGGCTCATCGGGTTGGCGGAGGCGCTCCCGTTCATCGCCGTGGCGCTGCCGGCGGGTTACCTCGCGGATCGGTGGAACCGGCGCCGACTGTCAGTCACGGCGTTGGTCGTGCTTTCGCTCTGTTCCCTGGGACTGCTCTTCATGAGTGTGAGGCCGGGGATGCTCGACCGGGTCGGCGTGCATCTGATCTACGCGATCATCTTCGTCAGCGGGATCGCGCGTGGACTGCTGCAGCCCGCGCGTCAGGCGCTGGGTGCCGAGCTGATACCGCGCGCAGTCTATGAGAACGCGGTCGCGTGGCGCAGCAGCACCTGGCAGACCGCCGCGGTGGTCGGGCCCGCGGTCGGCGGTCTGCTCTATGGATTCTCCGGCGCGGTGGCGGCGTACGGAGTCGACGCGGCGCTCATGCTGTTTGCACTCGGCGCGTTCGTCTTCATGCGCTACACGCCGACCGCCCGTGTGCTCGTCGACGAATCCATCTATGCCGGTCTCATCACCGGCCTTCGCTTCGTATGGAGCGAGCCTGTCATCCTCGGTGCGCTTTCGCTCGATCTCTTCTCCGTATTTCTGGGTGGTGCCGAGGCGCTGCTACCGATCTTCGCATCGGAGATTCTCCGAGTCGGGCCGCAGGGACTCGGCATCCTTCGTGCGGCGCCGGCAGCGGGCGCCGTGTTGATGGGGATCTACCTGGCGCATCGGCCGCCGATCGAGCGCGCGGGACGCGTGCTGCTCGCGTCGGTGGCCGCTTTCGCCGTGGCGATCATCGGCTTCGGCCTGTCGAGGAGCTTTCTCCTGTCCGTCGTGCTGTTGGGCATCAGTGGAATGGCGGACAGCGTGAGCGTGGTCATCCGGTCGACGTTGCTCCAACTGCTGACCCCGCCGGAGGTGCTTGGCCGTGTGTCGGCAGTGAATTCCGTGTTCGTCGGCTCGTCGAACGAGCTAGGCGCGTTCGAGTCGGGTGTCGTGGCGCGGCTGATCGGGACGGTACCGGCGGTGGTGGCGGGCGGTGTGGCGGCGTTGGTCGTCGTGGCGCTCACGGCGCGCCGCGTACCGCGCCTGCGCGAGCTCGGCCGCATCACGCAGCGCGCATAATTGGCAGAAAATGGCGTCGATTCATTTGTTTACTAGCTCCAGGCTGCACGTTTTGCAAAGTTTGGTGTACATGGTGCATATTTGAGCCGCGCTGTACACCTTCGACCGTTCTGATCCGGTGAGCCCTCACTCCTCGTTTGCAGCTATGACCGCCCCGACCACTCCTTTGCGCAAATCCACGCTTCGCGACCTGGTCGCGCGCGTTCCTCGCACGCACGTCGCCAACGGCGACGGCACCGCGCCCCTGCCGACCTCGGCCTACTTCGGCATCAACACCTTCGGCGCGCGACAGATGCGCGACAAGCTGCCCAAGGACGTCGCCGTCAAGCTCGCCGCGGCCGTCCGCCACGGAAAGAAGCTGGACCTCGACATCGCGCCCGTGGTGGCGCAGGTGATCAAGGATTGGGCGATCAGCCGCGGCGTGACGCACTTCACCCACTGGTTCCAGCCGCAGACCGGGCTCACCGCCGAGAAGCACGACGCCTTTCTCAGCTTCGACGACAACCGGCAGCCGATGGAGAAGTTCACCGCGTCGCAGCTCATCCAGAGCGAGCCGGATGCGTCCAGCTTCCCGAGCGGCGGTCTTCGTGCGACCTGGGAAGCACGCGGCTACACCGCGTGGAACCCGGCCAGCCCGGTCTTCATCGTCGAGTCCGGCGACACCCGCACGTTGTGCATCCCGTCCGTGTTCATCGGCTACAACGGCGAGGCGCTGGACGAGATGACGCCCCTCCTTCGCAGCTCCGACGTGCTGTCCGCGAAGGCCATCGCGCTCCTCGAGCTCCTGGGCGACACGGGAGTGCAGCGGGTCTACACGACGCTCGGTGCGGAGCAGGAGTACTTCCTGATCGATCGCGGGCACTTCGCGCTGCGGCCGGACCTCGTGATGGCGGGACGTTCGCTGGTCGGCGCGCCGCCACCGCGTGGCCAGCAGCTCGAAGATCATTACTTCGGCGGCATCCCCGAGCGCATCCAGGCGTGCATCTCCGAAGTGGAGCACGAGCTCTACAAGCTGGGCGTGCCGATCGTGACGCGGCACAACGAAGTCGCACCGTCACAGTTCGAGATGGCACCGGTGTTCGAAGAGACGGACATCGCGGTCGACCACAACCAGATGGTCATGGCCACGCTGCGAAAAGTCGCGTTGCGGCACAACCTGCAGGCGGTGCTGCACGAGAAGCCGTTCGCGGGCATCAACGGCTCGGGAAAGCACTGCAACTGGTCGCTGTCCATCTCGGCCGACAACCCGGAGCTCGACGGTACCAACCTGCTCAAGCCGGGCAACACTCCGCACCAGAATCTACGCTTCCTCGTATTCCTGGCGGCGATCCTTCGTGGTGTGCATCGCCACGCCGGCCTGCTGCGCGCGGGCATCGCGTCAAGCGGGAATGAACATCGGCTCGGCGCGAACGAGGCGCCGCCGGCGATCATCTCGATCTTCATGGGCTCGATGCTCACGCAGGTGATCGAGTCGATCGCCGCCGGCAAGAGCTCGTCGAACGCCGCGCAGGCGATGATCAAGCTCGGCGTCGCCCGTCTACCGGAGATCGAGAAGGACAACACCGACCGCAACCGGACGTCGCCGTTCGCGTTCACCGGGAACAAGTTCGAGTTCCGCGCCGTCGGTTCCTCGGCGTCGATCGCCTTTCCGATCGTGCTGCTCAACGCGGCGGTGGCGGAAGCGCTCGACGAGATCCGCGAGCAGATCGAGTCGAGCATGAAGCGCGGCAAGTCGGTGGACGACGTCGTGCTCGGCGTCGTGCGCGAGGTGTTCAAGGAGACGGCAGCAATTCGCTTCGAGGGGAACAACTACTCGGACGAGTGGGTGAAGGAGGCCGGGAAGCGCGGCCTGCCGAATCTGCGCCGCTCTCCTGAGGCGCTCGAGCAGCTGGTCACACGCCAATCGCGCGCGCTCCTCACCAAGCTCGGCATCTTCAACAAGGCCGAGCTGGAATCGCGCTATCATGTGCGGCTCGAGCGATACGTGAAGGACATGCTGATCGAGATGCACACGTTGAAGGAGCTGATCGACACCTACGTGCTGCCGGCGGCATTCGAGTACGCCGGTCGCCTTTCGAGTGCGGCGTCGCACGCCGTCGCGGCCGGAATCACGACGGTACCGCAGGTCGAGGCCGCGAACGAGATCGGGGAGCTGATCGAGTCGCTGCGTGAACATCAGCGGGAGCTCGAGGCGGCGATCGAGAAGGCGGAGGGAATGCACGACGACCTTCCGAAGCAGGCGAAGCTGCTCACCACCGCCGGCGCGGAGTCGATGCAGGCAGTTCGGAGCAGCTCGGACGCGCTGGAGCTCAAGATCGCCGACGAGCTGTGGCCGCTGCCCAAGTACCGGGAGATGTTGTTCCCGGTCTGATCGACCGGTGCAGGTAACGTGGGCCACGGGGCGTGTCCGATCACTCGGACACGCCCCGTTTCCTTCGACACCTCGCCCATGACGCGGTTGCGAACGGCGGCGCGCTCCTGTCTCTTTCGTATACGTTCCTGGAGTCGCGCCGAATGAGCACGATCAGCACCTATGTTCTCGACACGTCCCTCGGCAAACCTGCCTCGGGCGTTCCGGTCATGCTGGAGCGGATCGCCACTAGCGGCGCGCGCTCCGAGCTCGGCCGCGGCGTCACCGATGCGGACGGACGAATCCCTCATCTCGCGCCGCCCGGACAACCGCTGACACCGGGCACATATCGCCTGCGGTTCGACACGGCGGTGTACTTCGCCGCGACCGGGCGGAGCGTCTTCTATCCATCGATCACCGTGGATTTCCGGGTCGTCGCCGGCGACGCCGCGCACTACACCGTTCCTCTGCTGCTCAGCCCCTTCGGATACTCCACGTATCGCGGGGGGTGAGTCTGACGATGGATCTGTATCTCGTTTCGCTGGCCACTGGCGCGACCGGGCTCGCCGCAATGGCTGTCAGCGGTGTGTCACACGGCGCGCACGGTGGACACGCCGGCCACCACGCCCACGGCGGACATTCGGCACATGCGGGGCACGGAGCTCGTGGCGGCCACACCCACCATCCGGGTGACCAGGCATCGCCCGGCAGCTGGCTGCAGTCGTTCCTTTCACCACGCGTCCTGTTCGCGCTCCTGGTCGGGTTCGGTGCCGGGGGACTGCTCGCCGGCCCGTTGGGCGAGCCGTGGCGTCTCGGTGCGGCCGTCGTCGCCGCGGCGGGGTTCGAGTCGCTCGTCGTCGGACCGCTGTGGCGCCTCCTCTTCCGCTTCGAATCGCAGCCCGCGCTCACGTTGGAGAGCGCCGTCGAAGACGACGCACGTGCGGTGACCGGCTTCGACGCCAGCGGGTGCGGTCTGGTGGCGGTCGAAGTCGATGGACAGATCATCCAGCTTCTCGCCACGCTGAGCGCGGACGACCGCGCTCGTGGCATTCACGTTCGCAGTGGCGACGTCGTGCGCGTGGCCGACATCGATGCGGCTCGCGGACGCTGCACCGTACGCACGATCGATCGCTGACCCTCCTCCCCTCGCGCTCCCCATGTCTACGCTCATCGTCGTCGCCCTCGTCGTCTTCGGCGTGTTGGTTCTCCTTCCGGCGGTCGTCGCCTCCTTCCTGCGCAACGTGGAGGCAGGCACGATCCGACTCGTGAGCTGGCTGCACGGCGGAACCGTGATCTACCGCGGGCCCGGCAAGTCGAAGGAGATCCCGTTGCTCACGACCGGCACCACGATCTCCAGCAAGGTGATCAACGTCGACCTCGACATCACCGACCAGACGGCGGATCTCGACGAGAACGGCACGCCGCAGCCGATCAAGGTCCGCGTGCTCGCCAGCGCGATCGTCTCCGTTGGTGACACCGATCAACTGATCAAGACGGCGGCGAATCGTTTCTTCGCCAAGCCGGAGTCAGATCAGATGAACACGCTCACCGATCTGCTGTCGAGCTCCGGCCGTCGCGCGATCAACCTCCTGACGCACGATCAGCTCTTCTCGGCCAAGGGTCCGTCGCGCGTGCTGCCGCCGGGAACGATTTCGACCGCAGTCGCACGCGTCGCGCCGGCGCCGTTGCCGGTCCACGTCGACGGCATGCCCGACAGCGAAGACGACGACGATCCGCTCGCCGTGATCATTCGCAAGGCGTGCTCGAGAGAGCTCACCGATCTCGGATTGATCTTCAACTCGCTCAACATCAAAGTCGTGCAGAGCGAGGTGGCCGATGCCCGGCGCCGCATGTCGGCCGCCGAGGCACAGGCGACGGCGGATATCGTCGCGGCCCAACAAGCGCGCCGCGCCAAGGAGGCGCAGCTCGAAGCAGAGCGCATCATCTCGGATCGCCAGCGCGAGCTCGAGCAGACGAAGGCGTCGAACGCGGCGCTGATCGCGCAGGCGGAAGCGAAGCGTCAGGAAGCGATGGCCGTTCAGCGCACCGCAGAGCTCGATGCAACGCAGATCGCGCAGGCCCGCGCCGACGCCGAGAAGGTCCGCATCGGGGCACAGGCAGCCGCGGAGGCACAGGCCATCACCATCAAGACCGTGGCCGAGGCGAATGCCGAGAGCATCGAGAAGGTGAACAAAGCGATCGCCGCGGGTGGCGAGAGTTACTTCCGGTACCGGCAGATCGAGATGCTGCCGGTGATCGCGCCGCAGATTGCCGACGCATTGGCGGAGGCACGGCTCGTGACCATCTCCGGCGGTGAGCCAGGGGGGGCGGCCGGCTCGGCGACGAATCAGATCACCAGCGTGATCCAGACCGTGCTGGCTGCGCAGCTGGTGGCCAAGAGCGGCGTGCTGAGTGACGTACCGTCACCCGCGCCCACGGACGGTGATGGCCGGGCGGCGGCCAAGCGCTGACGTTTCGCTTCCGTGGCTGTGCTCGTCTTGGGGTAGCATAACCCTCGAGGAGCTACTGTGTCGCCCGGTCAGTCCATGGTCTGTACTCACGATCTCGGTCCTGGAACGAAGGTCTGCCTGCGCTGTCGACAAGAGCAGCGAGACGTCGATCGGGCCCGGCAGCAGCGTCTGCTCGTCAAGGTCGGCGTCATCGGTCTTGGTCTTGTCTTCGCCTACGTCGCGGGGGCGAGCGTCGTGACGGCGGTGCGTGGTGCGTCCACCGCCGCTCGAAAGACCGAGCCGCCGCCGACCATGCTTGCCACCACCGAAGTCGTCCAGCAGGGCCACGGGAGTGTCGACGCGCCACGGATGGAACGCGCGCCGGCCGCATCGCAGACCGCGGCACCGTCGCCGGTATCGGCGCCGCTCTCGATCATCATTCCTGCTGGCCGTACCGACACGGTCGACGACGTGATCCTCGAGCGCACCGGCGACAGCGTCGTGGTCGACTTCGACACCGATATCGCCCGCACGCGGCGCGGCGACAAGTTCGACCGCATCGTCCGCCAAACGCTGCCGCTCGTGTATGGCCCGCGCGTCGACCCGGTGTTGGCAGCGATCCCGGCGGGTACTCTGGCGAACGACGGCGATCTGGTCACCGAACTACCGGCGCGCGGGATCCACCTCCCGCTCTCCGATGGCTGGATGCTCGACGTCTTTCCGGAGACGCGACCCGGTCGCGACGGGCCGCTCGTCGTGACCTACCGCACGAGGTTGCGCAAGATTTAGTTCAACGGATGCGCGCAGAACGCCAGCTCTTTCGATGTGTGTCGGCAGCGCTCGCCACACTCATCGTGGCAGGGTGCGCCGGCCGTGTTCATCACGCGGCGCCCATACGTACCGCGTCTCGAGCCGTTGCGGTATATCGCACGATCGCGGAGTCGATCTACGTCCGGAGCACTAACCGGGTCGTCGCGGTAGCGACCACGCCGCTCGATACCGTGTGCGACGCCGCGACCTGTCCAGACCTTCGCACGCGGTGGGGCGTCGAGACGCTCTGGTGGGCACGCGGCGACTCCGCCGACGCTCGCGACGCGCGCGCCGATTTGCTCGGCAATGCGGCCGCGCCGACAACGGACATGCGCGACGTTCCTACCGGTCGGCCGATGCTCCTCGAAGCCGATCCCGGTGACGTACCGACCGCGGAATCGGGCGCCGCGGAATGGGTGCGGTTCCGTGCGACGCACGCCGACGCGGCGGGCGCGCTGCGCGTCTCGCCCGTCGGGTTCAGCCGGAACGGTCAAACGGCGATCGCGTTCGTGGACTGGCGGTGCGGTCCGACGTGCGGGCATCGGCTGAGTGTCGCGCTCCGGGCGACGAGCGACACGACGTGGGCGATCGATGAGATGCTGCTCGTGTCGTCGACGCAGCAGCGCTAGATACCGGTCCCCTGAAAGACGACATCATCTCGGTCAACGACCGCCCTCGGGGTGCGTATTCAGCGCGCCTCAGGACAGCGCGATCAGTACTTCGCGAGATAGTTGTCCAGCTCCCACTGCGAGACCTGGGAGATGTACTCACGCCACTCCTGCCGTTTCGCGGCGAGAAAGTGCGCCGTGATGTGCTCGCCCAGTGCTGCCATGACCACGTCGTTCTTTTCCAGCTCGTCGCACGCTTCGTTCAGATCGTGTGGCAGATCGTCGATCCGCAGCCGCCGCTTCTCGCGGTGGCTCATCTCCCAGATGTTCTCGTTCACCGGCTCGCGGTAGTCTGCCTTCGTGCGGATTCCATCCAGCCCCGCGGCGAGCATCACGGCGAGCGCCAAATACGGATTCGCCGCGGGATCGGGAACGCGATGCTCCACGCGCGTGCCCAGCCCGCGCCGCTCGGGGATGCGGATCATCGGTGAGCGGTTGCGCATGCTCCACGCGACGTTGACGGGAGCCTCGTAGCCCGGCACGAGCCGCTTGTACGAGTTCACGAGTGGATTCGTGATCGCGCAGCATCCACGCGCGTGCTTCAACAATCCGCCGATGTAGTGCAGCGCCGTGTCGCTGAGCTGCCACTGCGCTTTCTCGTCCCAGAACGCATTCGTCTTGCCGCTGAACAGGGACTGGTGCGTGTGCATGCCGCTGCCGTTCTGTCCGAAGATCGGCTTTGGCATGAACGACGCCGCGAGCCCGAAGCGTTGCGCGACGACCTTCACGACGAAGCGGAAGGTCGCGATGTTGTCCGCGGTGGTGAGCGCATCCGCGTAGCGGAAGTCGATCTCGTGCTGGCCGTGCGCGACTTCGTGATGCGCCGCCTCCACCTCGAACCCCATCTGCTCGAGGTCGTCCACGATCGCGCGCCGCGCTTCCTCACCGAGATCCACCGGAGCGAGGTCGAAGTATCCGCCCACGTCGTGCGTCTGCGTCGTCGTCTCGCCTTCGGGCCCCCGCTTGAACATGAAGAACTCGGCTTCCATCCCCGCGTTCATCGTGTAGCCCATCGCCGCCGCGTCGGTGATGACGCGCTTGAGCGCCCCGCGCGGATCGCCGGCGAACGGCGAGCCGTCCGCGAGGTTCACGTCGCAGATCAGACGCGCGACGCGATGCTCGGGGTCGCCCCAGGGAAAGATGCGGAAGGTGGAGAGGTCCGGCGCAAGAAGCATGTCGCTCTCCTCGATGCGCACGAAGCCTTCGATGCTCGAGCCGTCGAACATGATGTCGCCGGCGAGCGCCTTCTCGAACTGCGACGCGGGGATCTCGACGTTCTTGTTCACGCCGAGGATGTCGGAGAACTGCAGCCGCAGGAAGCGGACGTTGAGCTTGCGCGTCAGCTCGAGCACGTCGTTCGCCGACGCGTTCTTGAGATCGGGCAGGAGGGCGCGGGATTGAGGCACGCCAGAATCCTCGTCGGGTGAGATGGCGCTGTCAATTCGAGGTGCCGCGATCGGCACGTCGCTTGCCGCAGCGCACGGTCATTCAGCGACCTCACCCACACACCCATAGCGAGGAGACGATGAAGATCTCGGAGCTCATGACGAAGAATCCATGCACCGTCGCGCCCGACACTCCCGTGTCCGAAGCCGCGCGGCTGATGAAGGAAGAGGACGTGGGCATCGTGCCGGTAGTAGAGCGCGTCGGCGGAGCGGAGACGCGTGGCCGGCTCGTCGGAGTCGTCACCGACCGGGACATCACCATTCGTCATGTCGCCGAGGGGCGCACCAGCGACGCACCGGTGCGCGACGTGATGTCGGCCGGCGTCCGCACCTGCCGCCCGAGCGACAGCGTGGACACCGTGCTCGATCTGATGGCCCGGGAGCAGGTCCGTCGGGTGCCGATCATCGACGAACGTGGGTCGCTGGTCGGCGTCGTCTCGCAGGCCGACCTGCTCCGCAAGGCGAGCGACGGCAAGAAGGTGGAGAAGACGGTCGAGCAGATCTCGCAGCCGGGTGGAAGTCACCAGAACTGAGCGACCAGGCGAGCGGGGAACCTCGACCGGCGACGCGCGGCTGGCGGACGGTTCACGGCTGAGGGCGCAGGGCTTTACCTTTCGTCCGTGACCGTCCCTTCCCCATCCTCTCCGGCGACCTGCCCCACCTGCGGCGCCGTAGCGACCGGCCGATTCTGCTCGAGCTGCGGGACCGCGCTCGCCGGTGCCGAGTGCGCGACCTGCTCCACTCCACTCACCGCCGGCGCACGGTATTGCCACCGTTGCGGAACGGCGGCGGGTGCGACCGCCGAGGCGCGCACACGCGGGATTGCCGCTGCACTCCCATGGGCCGTCGCGGCGCTGGCGCTCGTTTCGCTCATTGCGCTCGTCGTCGGACAGCGGTTCGGTGCGCGGCCATCGACGGTGGGCGGGACCGAGGTGCTCGATGGCGCGAATGGTCAGGGGACGACAGTGATCAGCGCGCCCCCGTCGGACTCCGCGCCGGCGGGGCTGATGCCGCGCGCGCCCGACATCAGTCAGCTGACTCCCGGGCAGCGTGCCGAGCGTCTGTACGACCGGATCATGCGGGAGCATGAGGGTGGGCATCCCGAGAACGTGCGCGCCTTTCTGCCGATGGCCATCGAGGCGTATCGGATGATCGCCCCGCTGAACCTCGATCAGCGGTACGATCTCGGTCGTATCGCCGAGGTGGGAGGCGACACCGCCCTCGCGCGAGCCGAGGCTGACACCATCCTGCGCGAACGGCCCACGCACCTGCTCGGGCTCATCCTCGGCGCCAAGGCGGCACGGATGGTCGGCAACGAGCCTCATGCGAGGCAGTTCGACGAGCGGCTCGTTTCGATCGCCCCGCGGGAGCGTTCCGCCGCGCTCCCCGAATACCTCCTTCACAAGAACGACATCGACTCGGCGCTCGCCACGGCGCGCGCCTCCACGCAGGGACGACGGTGACCAAGACGACCGGCACGACCATCCACGTCGCACACAGCCCGGACTCCGACGACGCGTTCATGTTCTACGCGCTCGCGGAAGGGAAGATCGACACCGAAGGCCTCACGTACGTGCACGAGCTGCAGGACATCGAGACGCTCAACCAGCGTGCGCGACGGGCCGAACTCGAGGTGACGGCCGTGTCGATCCACGCCTATGCGTATATCAGCGACCGCTACGCGCTCCTGCCCCACGGTGCATCGATGGGCGACCGGTACGGTCCGCGCCTGGTGGCGCGAACGGCGGCGACCCGAGCCGACGTGAAGGGGAAGCGGATCGCGGTGCCCGGTCCGCTCACGAGCGCCTATCTGCAACTGCGGATGTTCGAGCCGGAGTTCACCGCGGTCTTCACCCCCTTCGACCAGATCATGGACGCGGTGTCGAACGGCGACGTCGACATGGGCCTGCTCATTCACGAAGGACAGCTCACCTACGGCGATCACGGACTTCATCTGGTCGCCGATATGGGCGAGTGGTGGTTCCAGGAGACCGGCCTTCCTCTCCCGCTGGGTGGCAACGTCGTCCGGAAGGACCTAGGGGTCGAACTGACGCGCAAAATTTCGCGCCACTTACGCGCCAGCATAGCGTATGGATTGGAGCACCGTGTGGGTGCGCTGGAACATGCTATGCGCTACGCGCGGGATCTCGATCAAGCTCAGGCGGACACCTTCGTCGGCATGTACGTCAACGACTGGACGCTGGACTATGGTGCGCGTGGGCGGGAGGCGGTGCGGCGCTTTCTTGGCCGCGGCTCGGAGCTCGGGTTCATCGATCACCCGGTGCACGTGGAATTTGCCGAGGACTGACCGAGCGCCTTTGATCGGCCGTCCATGAATTGCGGCGGCGACCGATACTTATTGGGTCGCCCTTCGTCTCCTGTGCATGATCGCTTCCTCCGTCGTCTCTCCGCCGGCCGGCGCCGTACAGACTTCGCGTCCGGCACGCTCCCCAGAGCCGGCACAGCCTCGCGTGCTGGTCGTTGATGATGAAGACACGATACGGGTTGCGCTCTCCCGGTTTCTTCGCAGCCAGGGCTACGAAGTAGAAGTCGCGGAGTCCGGGGCGGCGGCGCTGGCCGCGCTCGAGCGGCAGCGGTTCGTCGTCATGCTCTGCGACGTGCGGATGCCGGAGATGACGGGTCTGGACGTGGTACCGCGGGCGCTCCGTCTGGATGGCGATCTGGCGATCCTGATGCTGACGGCCGTCAACGACGCGGCGACGGCAACGGATGCCCTCTCGCACGGCGCGATGGATTATCTCGTCAAACCGATCGAGCTCGCCGAGCTGCAGCGTGCGGTCGAGCGTGCCGCGCACCGGCGCCAGCTCGAGATCGAGCGGCGGCGCGTGGAGGAGCACATTCGCGAAGAGGTTGCTCTCCGCACGGGGGAGCTGGAGCGCGAGAAGGCGGCACTACACGCCCTCACCATCGGCATCGCGGAGACGCTCATCAACGCGATGGAAGCGAAGGACGTCTATCTCCGCGGCCACTCGAGCCGGGTCGCCGATCTGGCCGCGTCCATCGCCGACGAGCTGGGGCTCGATCCCGATCTCGTCGAGAACATCCGGCTGGCCGGCCGGCTGCACGACGTCGGCAAGATCGGGATTCGCGAGGCGGTGTTGAACAAGCCGAGCTCTCTCACGAAGGAAGAGTTCGAGCATGTGAAGGACCATGTGCGAATCGGCATGGAGATCCTCTCACCGCTCAAGCACATTCCGGTGGCGCTCGAGTTCGTGCACGACCATCACGAGCATTTCGATGGCAAGGGATATCCACGCGGCCGGACGGGCGCGCAGATCTCGATCGGCGGCCGCATCCTCGCGGCCTGTGACGCGTTCGACGCACTGACGTCGAAGCGGGCGTTCCGTGAGGCGATGGACCAGCGTCAAACGCTGGACTACCTCGAGCAGAATGCATTGGGAAGCCTGCTCGACCCCAACGTCTTCGCGGCGCTCAAGCGCGTCGTCGAACGTCGGAAGACGCTCACGTTCATCGACGATCTGCACTCATGACTGAGAACTGCGGTCAGTTGACCGCAGCTCCGTCAGTTGACCGCAGTTCTCAGTTATGGCTCCTCGCGTGGGTGATCCACCCCGTGACTTCGGCCACTCGCCTGCCCTCGTGCCGGGCCGCCGCCAGTGCCGCCTCGTTCGGTGCGCCAGCGCCGGTCGTCGCGGTCGCCCCGTACGGACTTCCGCCGGCGAACATCACCGCGTCCGTGTAGCCCGGCGGTACGATGATGAGCCCCAGATTCGCCATAGGGGTCATGATGGACCAGAGCGTGGTCTCGTGCCCGCCGTGGCCGGTGGCGACCGAGGTGAAGGCGGCGCCGACTTTGTTGACGAGCGCACCCTTTTGCCACAGCGGACCGGTCTGGTCGAGTACGTTTTTCAGCTCGGCCGCCATGATCCCATAGCGCGTCGGTGAGCCGAGGATGAGCGCGTCGTAGTTTGCCAACTCGTGGACGTCCGAGAACGTCTGATATTTGGCGGCCAACTTCTCTCGAGAGGCCTTCCAGTCCGGAATCGAGTCGATCACGCGCTGCGGTGCGATGTCATCGATCCGGCGCACGTCGACTTCGCTGAAGCGCACCGTGCGAGCCCCTTCGGTGATGGCGTCGGCAAGAGCGGCGGTGTTGCCCGTGCGGCTGTAAAACAGGACGAGGATCTTGGGCATGGTTGCGTGGCGAGCAGAGTACGAGATCGGATGACGGAGCCGGTGCGGATTGGAATCGCGCCGACGAATCCCGCCAGCGCATGACGCGTTCCGCCTCGCGGCAGATCGGCATACGTTAACGCGACCTCAGCATTCCCTCCTCCTGCTGATGCTCCGTCCCAGCCCGAGACGAGGTCAGAGCTCGGTTGGCGCTGGGCGCGATCTCGGCGCCTCGACCGGTCGAGCGGCGCGTCCCGAAACCCCTGCTGCCTTGACCCGAAACCGGTGCTCGGTGACCGACTGTGGCGTGTCGAGGATGCGACGCGCACGAAATACGCTTGACGGATTCCGCGCGCGGCCTTACAAGGAACGTTGTGCGCGCGTATGCTCCGCGCTCGTCACCACCACTCGTGCTGCAGCAGCGACGCGTGTGGTGACGCGTGTGGTGACGGCGCTCACGATGTAGTGGGCACACGTCGTGCAGCGGCGGCGCGCGGACCGCGCCCCGACACCATCGACGATACGCAGGTCCGACTGTCCTATCTCTTCAGGAGGCGGTAATGCCGCGCGGTGACGAGTTGAACGAATCGCTACACTTTTCCGATCGCGACGACGACGCCGACGATCTCGGTTACGGCGGTGGGGGCGGCAGCT
>DASXHF010000353.1:0-1970 GCA_036488775.1 Gemmatimonadaceae bacterium
GGAGCATCTCGCGGAGCATCTCGCTGATGTGCGGCATCACGGGGTACGCGGGTTGGAAACGCAGCCGCGAGCGTTCCGAGGCCGATCTCGTCACGATGTGCGCCGCGATCCGGCATCGAGGTCCCGATGACGAGGGACATCATGTCGGTCCCGGGGTCGCGTTGGGAATGCGCCGCCTGAGCGTCATCGACGTCGCGGGCGGGTCGCAGCCGATCTCGAACGAGGACGGCTCGGTCCACGTGGTGTTCAACGGCGAGATCTACAATCACCATACGATCCGCGACCGGCTCGCATCGCGCCACGTTCTGCGATCGCGTTCGGACACCGAAGTGCTCGTTCACCTCTACGAAGAGGTCGGAGCGGCGCTCGTCGAACAGCTGCGAGGGATGTTCGCGTTCGCCATCTGGGACGAGCGCGCCGAACGGCTGACCATCGCGCGCGACCGACTGGGGATCAAGCCGCTGTACTACTGGACGACGGAACACGGCGTCGCCTTCGCATCCGAGCTCCGCTCCCTGCTGGCGTTGGATGATTTCCCGCGCGAGATCGATCGCACGGCCGTGAACGAATATCTCGCGCTGGGTTACGTCCCCGATCCGGCGTGCATCTTCAAGGGCGTCCGCAAGCTTCCGCCCGGACACGTCCTCACCTGGGACGCCGAGCGCGGCGTGGAGGTGCGTCGCTACTGGTCGCCGGTGCGTGCCGAGCAGCCGCTGACGGACGAGCGCGAGGCGGTCGAGGAGTTGCGCCGTCTGATCGCGGACGCCGTCGCGTCGCACCTCGAGGCCGACGTGCCGCTCGGCGCGTTCCTGTCGGGAGGTATCGACTCGTCGACCGTGGTCGCCCAGATGACGAAGTTGGCGGATCGACAGGTCCAGACCTTCTCGATCGGTTTCGACGATCCCGCGTTCAACGAGGCGCCGCACGCAGCGCAGGTCGCGCGCGCGCTCGGCACCAAGCACACGGAGCTCGTCGTGCATCCTGATGCCGACGCGTTGGTGGAGCAGGTGATCCGGACGTACGACGAGCCGTTCGGCGATTCCTCGGCGCTGCCGACCATGCTCGTTTCCCAGTTGGCGCGACAGCAGGTGACGGTGGCCTTGTCGGGCGACGGCGGTGACGAGCTGTTTGGCGGCTATACCCGCTACGCGGAGCTGGAGCAGCGGCGCGAGCTTCCCGCGCTCGCCCGCGCCGCGAGCCGCGCCGTGGGCCGGCGCCTTCCGCAGTCGGCGTTCGGCCGGAATCGTCTGCTGGATCTCGGGCGCAGCCGGCGTGGGCGATATGCGGCAACCGTCGCGCAGGCACTCTCGGTGCGCGAGGGAGGTGTGCTGCGCGACGTCGACGGCGCGCTCGCATTGGACCGCCTGCTGGACCGCTGGTTCGATCCCGCCGAGGGGCGCGACTTCCTGACGCAGATGACGCTGGTGGATCTGGAGAGCTACCTGCCCGGCGACATCCTCACGAAGGTGGACCGCGCCAGCATGAGCGTGTCGCTCGAGGCGCGCGTCCCGTTGCTCGATCATCCGCTCGTGGAATTCGCGGTGGCGCTGCCGGGAAACGTGAAGCGACGCGACGGCACCGGGAAATGGATTCTGCGCGAGGCGATCAAGGGACTCGTTCCGGAGTCGGTCTTCGAGCAACCGAAGCGTGGATTCGCCGTGCCGCTGGTGCGGTGGTTCCGGAACGAGCTGCGCTACCGGCTCGAAACGCTGCTTCGCCCGGAGCGGTCGGTGTACGACTACGTGGACCACGAGAGCGTGACGCGACTGGTGCGGGAGCACCTCTCCGGACGCCGCGACCACAGCGGTCTGCTGTGGCGCATCCTGTCGCTCGACCTGTGGCTGGCGGCGCTGGGCCGCGGCGAGCTGGCGAAGCCGCTGCTGGGCGCGAACGAGCTGGTCGGCGCGTGGGCCGCTGATCGGCGCGCCTCCTGAATCGTACCCGCCGTACACCGAGGGAGCGACGCTCGT
>DASXHF010000005.1:0-7498 GCA_036488775.1 Gemmatimonadaceae bacterium
GTCGCCAAGGGCGACCTGTCCAAGAAGATCACGGCCGAAGCGAAGGGCGAGATCCTGGAGCTGAAGAACACCGTCAACACGATGGTGGACCAGCTGAACGCGTTCGCGGCCGAAGTCACGCGCGTGGCGCGCGAAGTAGGTACGGAGGGCCGGCTGGGCGGTCAGGCGAACGTCGAGGGGGTGAGCGGAACCTGGCGCGACCTGACGGACTCGGTGAACGGGATGGCGTCCAACCTGACCAACCAGGTGCGAAACATCGCCGACGTCACCACGGCGGTCGCGAAGGGCGATCTGTCGCGCAAGATCACTGCAGAAGCGAAGGGCGAGATTCTGGAGCTGAAGAACACCGTCAACACGATGGTGGATCAGCTCAATGCCTTCGCGGCGGAAGTGACTCGAGTCGCCCGGGAAGTCGGTAGCGAGGGAATCCTTGGCGGTCAGGCGAACGTGCCCGGTGTGGCAGGAACGTGGAAGGATCTCACCGATTCGGTGAACGGGATGGCGTCGAACCTGACGTCGCAGGTGCGAAACATCGCCGACGTGACGACCGCGGTCGCCAAGGGAGACCTGTCGAAGAAGATCACCGCCGAGGCCAAGGGCGAGATCCTGGAGCTCAAGAGTACGGTCAACACGATGGTGGACCAGCTCCGCAGCTTCGCCGACGAAGTGACCCGCGTCGCTCGAGAAGTCGGTACGGAAGGGCGGCTGGGTGGGCAGGCGAACGTACCGGGTGTTGCCGGCACGTGGAAGGACCTGACCGACTCGGTGAACTACATGGCGTCGAACCTCACGTCGCAGGTGCGAAACATCGCCGACGTGACGACGGCAGTGGCGTTGGGCGATCTGTCACGCAAGATCACCGTCGATGCACGCGGTGAGATTTTGGAGCTGAAGAACACCGTCAACACGATGGTGGAGCAGCTCAACGCGTTCGCGAGCGAAGTGACGCGCGTGGCGCGCGAGGTGGGCTCCGAGGGCATTCTTGGCGGTCAGGCGCGCGTGCCCGGGGCAGGTGGTGTGTGGCGAGACCTGACCGACAACGTGAACTTCATGGCGTCGAACCTGACGTCGCAGGTGCGTAACATCGCGCTGGTGACGACGGCGGTCGCCAACGGCGACCTGTCGCAGAAGATCACCGTCGAGGCGCGCGGCGAGATCCTGGAGCTCAAGAACACCGTCAACACGATGGTGGAGAAGCTCCGGGTGTTCGCCGACGAAGTGACGCGCGTCGCCAAGGAAGTGGGTACCGAGGGGAAGCTGGGCGGTCAGGCCGAGGTGCCCGGCGTCGCCGGTACGTGGAAGGGGCTCACGGACTCGGTGAACGCGATGGCCAACTCGCTCACGGCGCAGGTGCGAAACATCGCCGACGTGGCGACGGCCGTGACGAAGGGCGACCTGACGCGGCAGATCACCGTCGAAGCGCAGGGCGAGCTGGAGGAGCTCAAGTCGAACATCAATCAGATGATCGCGAATCTGAAGGAGACGACGGAGCGCAACCAGGAGCAGGACTGGCTGAAGACCAATCTGGCCAAGTTCAGTCGCATGATGCAGGGCCAGAAGGACCTGGAGTCGGTATCGCGGCTGATCATGAGCGAGCTGACGCCGCTGGTGTCGGCGCACCATGGTGCGTTCTTCATCATGGAGACCGACACGGGCATGCCGACGCTGCGTCTGATCGCGAGCTACGCGTATTGCGCGCGGAAGCACGTCGGGAACCGGTTCGCGATCGGCGAAGGGCTCGTGGGGCAGGCGGCACTGGAGAAGCAGCCGATCCTGCTGCAGAACGTGCCGGACGACTACATCCAGATCACATCGGGCTTGGGCGAGGCTCCCCCCCGCAACATCATCGTCCTCCCTGTCCTATTCGAGGGCGAAGTCAAGGCTGTGATCGAGCTGGCGAGCTTCCTCCCATTCAGCCAGATCCACCAGACGTTCCTCGATCAGCTCGCCGAGTCGATCGGCGTCGTGCTGAACATGATCAGCGCGAACATGCGGACGGAGGAGCTGCTCGAGCAGTCGCAGAAGCTGACGCAGGAGCTGCAGAGCCAGTCGCAGGAGCTGCAGCAGCAACAGAGCGAGTTGAAGCGCTCCAACACCGAGCTCGAGGCGCAGGCCAAGACGCTGCGCCAGTCCGAGGAGTTGCTGAAGGAGCAGCAGGAAGAGCTGCAGCAGGTCAACGAGGAGCTGGAGGAGAAGGCTTCGTTGCTCGCGGAGCAGAACCAGAAGGTGGAGCAGAAGAACCGCGAGGTGGAAGCGGCGCGGCTGGCGCTCGAGGAGAAGGCCGAGCAGCTCTCGCTCAGCTCGAAGTACAAGAGCGAGTTCCTGGCGAACATGAGCCACGAGCTCCGCACGCCCCTCAACTCGCTGCTGATCCTGGCCAAGCTGCTGAGCGACAACAAGGAGAAGACGCTGTCGTCCAAGCAGGTGGAATTCGCGCAGACGATCTACTCGTCGGGCACCGATCTGCTCAACCTCATCAACGACATTCTCGATCTGTCGAAGGTGGAGGCGGGCAAGATGGAGGTGGATCCGGTCGAGGTGCCGATCGCCGACGTCGCGTCGTTCAGCCGCCGCACCTTCGATCCGGTGGCGCAACAGAAGGGGCTGGAGTTCGGGGTGGACATCCAGCCCGACGTGCCGGCGGCGATCTACACGGACGGACAGCGGCTGCAGCAGGTCCTCAAGAATCTGCTCTCGAACGCGCTCAAGTTCACCGAGCGTGGAAGCGTGAGGCTCACGGTTCGCCGGGCGGAGAAGGGCAAGCGATTCGCCAGTCGCTCGCTGGACGAGACGGACACGGTGATCGCGTTCGCCGTGCAGGACACGGGGATCGGCATCGCGAAGGACAAGCAGCAGCTGATCTTCGAGTCATTCCAGCAGGCGGACGGCACGACGAGCCGCAAGTTCGGCGGCACAGGGCTCGGTCTCACGATCAGCCGCGAGATCGCGCGTCTGCTTGGCGGCGAGATCCGGGTCGAGAGCACGCCGGGTCGCGGCAGCACCTTCACGCTCTTCCTGCCGGGCCGGTACATGGAGCCGCGCGGTCCGCACGGCGGAAGCTCGCCGGCGCGTCGCCGGAACGACGGTGGCGGGTCGACCGACGCCAACGGTGGAAGCGGCGGCGCGAGCGCTCGGGCGCGGATGCGCAGCATGCCGCGTGGCTTCGACACGGCGCCGAACGCTTCCGAGACGCGTGAACGTTCGCGGACGGGCAGCGCCGTGGCGCTCCTGGCTCCGGCGCGTGAGCCGGCGACGGTCGCCGTGGAGGAGGATGATTATGACGAGCCGGTGCCGCGCGACGCGCTGCCGCGCCCTGTCGGGTTCGACGACGACCGCGACGACATGGAGCCCGGCGACCGCGCCGTGCTCATCATCGAGAACGACGCAAGCTTCTCCAAGGTGCTGTTGGAGATGGCGCGCGAGAAGGGATTCAAGGGTCTCGTCGCGCTCGACGGCGAGGCGGGGCTCAAGCTGGCGCACGCGTTCGAGCCGGACGCGATCACGCTCGACATCGACATGCCGGGGATGGACGGCTGGGCGGTGCTCGACCGGCTGAAGCATCATCCGCAGACGCGGCACATCCCGGTGCACATCATCACCGGAATGCACGAGCGACAGCAGGGTCTCAAGTCCGGCGCGCTGGCGTACCTCGAGAAGCCGGTGACGAAGGAAGCGCTCGACGAATCGTTCGCCAAGATCGCCACCTTCATCGACACGTCGGTGAAGCGGCTGCTGGTGGTGGAAGACGACGAGACGCAGCGTCAGGCGATGATCGACCTGATCCAGCATGAGGACGTGGAGATCACCGCGGTGGCGACGGCCGAGGATGCGTTGCGAGAGCTGGCGGGCGGACACTTCGACTGCATGGTGCTCGACCTCGGCCTGCAGGGGGTGAACGGCTTCGAGCTGCTCGAGACCGTAAAGGCGAACCCGTCCATGTGGGACCTTCCGATCATCATCTACACCGGGAAGGAATTGTCGCAGGCGGAGGAGACCAGGCTGCGAAAGTTCGCGGAGACGATCATCGTGAAGGACGTGAAGTCACCCGAGCGGCTGTTGGACGAGACGGCCCTCTTCCTGCACCGGGTGGAGGCGAAGCTGCCCGAACAGAAGCGGCGCATGTTGGAACGGCTGCACAATGCGGACGCGGTGTTCGCGGGCAAGCGGGTGCTGATCGTTGACGACGACGTTCGCAACATCTTCTCGCTGACGAGCATGCTGGAGGATCACGGCATGCAGGTGTCGTTCGCGGAGAACGGGCGGGACGCCGTGGCACTGCTGCGCGAGCGGCAGGACTTCGACCTCGTGTTGATGGACATCATGATGCCGGAGATGGACGGCTACGAAACGACGCGAGCGATCCGGCAGATCCCCGAGCTGAAAGCGCTCCCGATCATCGCGCTGACGGCGAAGGCGATGAAGGGTGACCGGGAGAAGACGATTGCCGCCGGTGCCTCCGACTACATCACGAAGCCGGTGGACACCGATCAGCTCCTGAGTCTGATGAGGGTATGGCTGTACCGGTGAGCTCGCGGCAATCCCTCGCGGGGGCGCCACTCGCCTACAACTCCGACCTGGAGCGGCTCGAGATCGAGCTGCTCCTGGAAGGCGTGTACCGGCATTACGGCTTCGACTTCCGCTCCTATGCCTACGCGTCGATTCGCCGGCGGCTCTGGAAGCGGGTGGAGGGTGAGGGGCTGCGCACGATCTCCGAGCTGCAGGCGCGCATCCTCCACGATCAGGACACGATGGAGCGGCTGCTGCTCGACCTCTCGGTCAACGTCACGGCGATGTTCCGGGATCCGAGCTTCTATCAGGAGTTTCGGGAACGCGTCGTGCCGCTACTGCGCACCTATCCCTTCATCAGGATCTGGCACGCCGGCTGCTCGACCGGCGAGGAAGTCTTCTCGATGGCGATCCTCCTCGAGGAGGAGGGGCTGTACGACCGCGCGCGTCTGTACGCGACGGACATCAACGACAACGTGTTGCAGCGCGCCCGGCAGGGGATCTTTCCGTTGGACCGGATGCAGGAGTATACGGAGAACTACCTGAAGGCCGGCGGGAAGCGCTCGTTCTCGGAGTACTACACGGCGAAGTACGATGGAGCGATCTTCTCGCCGGCGCTCACGCGGAACGTCGTCTTTTCGCAACACAACCTCGTGACCGACCGGTCGTTCAGCGAGTTCCACGTGATCTTCTGCCGGAACGTCCTGATCTACTTCGACAAGCAGCTTCAGAACCGGGTGCACTCGCTATTCTACGACTCGCTCGTGATGTTCGGCGTGATGGCGCTCGGCAGCAAGGAGTCGCTCAAGTTCTCGCAGTACGAGCCGTGCTACGAGAAGCTGAGTCCGACCGAGAAGCTGTATCGCAAGGTGCACTGATGCGATTTGACGAGCCGGCCGAGCGTATCGGGTATGACCTGGCGGTGGTGGGCACGTCGTGGGGCGGGCTCGCCGCGCTGCGGACGCTGGTCTATGGTCTGCCCGGCTCGTTCTCGATGGCGATGGTGATCGTGCAGCACCGCCACAAGGACTCCGACCATCTCCTGCGCGTGCTGCTGCAGGAGCGTTCGCCGCTGACGGTGTGCGAGGTGGAAGACAAGCTGCCGCTCGAGCACGGACGCATCTACGTGGCGCCGCCGGACTACCACACGCTCGTGGAGCCGGGCCATTTCTCGCTCAGCACCGAGGCGCCGGTGCGATACAGCCGCCCGTCGATCGACGTGACGTTCAGCTCCGCCGCGGACAGCTACGGCCACCGAACGGTCGGGATCGTGCTCACCGGTGCGAACGCGGACGGCGCGGCCGGTCTGCGACAGATCTCCGACCGCGGCGGGATGGCCATCGTGCAGGATCCGACGACGGCGGAGAGCAAGCTGATGCCGGAGGCCGCGGTGCGTGCGGTGCCACGCGCGCGCGTGATGCCGCTCGCCGCCATCGTCGACTTCCTGGTGGGACTGCCGGCCGGCGTGCCGGAGCGGGAGGACGCGTGACGGTGAGCGCGACGAGTGCCGAGGTGACGCGCGGCGCAGTGAGCGCGCCGCCCGATCCGATCGCCGGGCCGCTCGCGCCCGTCGAGATTCTCATCGTCGACGACCGATCGGAGAATCTGCTCGCAGTCGAGGCGATTCTCGAACCGCTGGGGCAGATCCTCGTGCGCGCGCACTCCGGCGACGAGGCGCTGCGGCTGCTGCTGACCCACGATTTCGCGATGATCCTGCTCGACGTGCAAATGCCGGGCATCAACGGCTTCGAGACGGCGCGGCTGATCAAGTCGCGCGAGCGCACGAAATACATCCCGATCATCTTCCTCACGGCGATCAGCAAGGACGAGGAATACGTCTTCGAGGGCTACTCGGTCGGCGCGGTCGACTACATCTCGAAGCCGTTCCAACCGGACGTCCTCCGGTCGAAGGTCAGCGTCTTCGTCGACCTGTACCAGAAGCAGCGGCAGCTGGCAGCGCAGCAGGAGAAGCTGCGCGACAGCGAGCGCCGCGATCTCGAGCTGCGTCACATGCGCGAGATCTACGAGTCGGAGGCCCGCTTCTCCGAGATCGTGGGCTCGGCGATGGACGCGATCGTCGTGTTCGACGCGAACGGCACCATCACGCTGTTCAACGCCGCGGCCGAGCGGATGTTCTGCACCAGTGCGGCGTCGGCGGTGAACGCGAACGTGAGCCGTTTCTTCCCGGAGCCGATGCGGCGGGAGACGCTGGACCGCATCTGCGCCTCGTCCACCGAGGCGCCCGACCCTACCTGTGCCACGCCCCAGCCCAACCCGGAGCACGTGCTCGCCTTCGTCGGGCTGCGGCAGACGGGAGAGCAGTTCCCGATCGAGGCGACGGCGAGCTGTCTCGACATGCGGGGCACCCGGACGTACACGCTGATCGTGCGCGACATCTCCGAGCGGAAGCGCGCCGAGGCGGCGCTCAAGGAGCAGGCCGAGTCGCTCGCGCGCGCGATGGAGGACCTCAAGACGCTGAACGAGGAGTTGAACGAGCGACAGATGGAGCTGGAGCGCGCGATGGCGGCGCGCAGCCGCTTCTACGCGTCGATGAGCCACGAGCTGCGCACGCCGATCAACGCGGTGCTCGGCTACAGCACGCTGCTGCTGGAGAACATCTACGGCCCGCTGAACGAGAAGCAGACGGAAGGGATCTCCCGCACGCACAAGGCGGCGAAGCACCTGCTGGAGCTCGTGAACGACGTGCTCGACCTGTCCAAGATCGAGGCAGGGAAGATCGATCTGCGGCTGCAACCGGTGCAGTTCCCGCAGTTGATCGAGGACCTCTTCGTGACGGTGCGTCCGCTCGCCGACCAGTTCGGCTCACCGCTCGCGCTGCAGCACGAGGGGGAACCGCTGAAGGTCATCAGCGATCCGCGGCGACTGCGTCAGATCCTGCTCAACCTGCTCTCCAACGCGATCAAGTTCGGTCGTGGCAAGCCGATCCAAGTGTGCTCGCGCCGCATGCCGGACGACGGCGTGATGGTCGAGG
>DASXHF010000033.1:0-3141 GCA_036488775.1 Gemmatimonadaceae bacterium
ACTCGCCGAGCGCCGTGCGAAGCTTGAAGGTGGAGATCCACTGCGTCGGCCAGAACGGCTCCTCCGACAACACGTACGCGGCGCTGATCTTCGGATACCTCTGGAGTCCGAGGTTCGAGCCGAAGGTACTGTTGCCGTCGACCCGCAACCCGCCGGTGACGAACGCGCGGTCGCGCCACCCGAACATCTGCTGAAGGAAGACTCCCGCGTTGACGACGCGCGGGCGGGACACACGGCCAAGCGTCGGACGCGCGGCGCTGCCGAGCGTCGGATCGCCGGGCCCGGAGAAGTCGTTCCCCGTGATGCCGAGGAACCTGTCTCGATCGTCGAAGATCTGACCGCCCCACGACGACGTCGAGTGGAGCCCGTGCACGGGCGTCTGATACGAGCCTGCGTAGTCGAGCGAGAGCTTCGTGTGGTTCCAGTCGGTCTTGTCGATGCGGCCGAGCGGCAGGTTGAGGTAGCCGAACGGGATGACGTCCTGCGCGTCCTGATAGTTGTAGTCGTAGCCGAGCGCGAACCGGTTGGTGAACGCGGTGGTCGGGCTCCACTGGATCGTCGCGCCGGTGATGAAGTGATCGGCGGAGTTCGTCGCACGCTGGTCGAGCAGGTACGCGTTGGTGACGCAGGTGACGGTGACGTTCGCGCACTCGCCGTTCTTGCCGCCCTTGAAGTTGCTCGCCGAGCCGCGGCCGACGTTCAGCATGAATCCCCACGCGAAGTTGCCGTCGGGGATGAACTGGGTCTCGTTGCGGTTGTACGCCGTGTTCACGCTGAACATGAGGCTGCTCGTCGGCGTGAAGGTGAAGTTCGCGCGCGCGCCGCCGCTCCTCGCCTGGCTGGTCGGAATGACTCCCTGCTCCGAGTTGTAGTTGCCCGAGACGAAGTACGTGGTCTGCTGTTGGCCGCCGCGCAGCGACACCGCGCCTTGCTGAACGGCGCCGTCGCGGAGCCAGCTGCCGCTCGCCGGGCAGGTGGGATCGACCCAGGTATTGCCGAGCGAATCGTAGAGGTTCGATCCGGAGCACTGGTTGACGAACACGCCGGTCGGATCCTCCGACGAGCCGACATGCCCCATGTGATTCACGCCGCCGCCCAGGTCGACCGCCCACTCGGGCGCGCTGTTGCCGCCCTTCTTGGTGAAGATCTGCACGACGCCGCCCGACGCTTCCGTCCCGTAGAGCGTCGTTGCGGCGGCGCCCTTCACGACCTCGATCCGGTCGATGTCTTCCGGCTTGATGTCGGTGAACGTGGTCGTCGACTGGCGCGAGCCCGGCGACACGGGAGCCGCGTCGCTGTAGACGCGGATTCCGTCGACGTAGATGACCGGGTTGGTGCCCTGACTGAGGCTGTTGGTGCCTCGCAGACGAATGGTCCCGCCGGCGCCGGGCTGGCCGGAATTGGCGAGCACCGTGATGCCCGGGGCGCGCGCGGCGAGGATGTCCTGCGCGTTCTTCACCGGCGCGTTCTCGAGCTCCTTCGCCGAGATCATCGCCATGCTGTTGCCGACTTCCTTCTTGCGCGCTTCCGCCGCGGTGCCGGTGACGACGACGGCGTCGAGCGCGAGGGCTGCCGGCCGCAGCTCGAAGTCGACGGTGATCGTGTCGCTGCCGGTGGTCGTCACCTGCCGCGATGACGCGCCGTAGCCGATCATCTGCGCGCGCACGACGAAGGTGCCGGCGGGCAATCCGCCGAGTCGGTACGTGCCGCGGGCGTCGGTCCGTGTCACGCGATTCGTCCCCGGGACGAGGACCTGCGCCGCGTCGAGGGGGCGGCCGCCGACTTCCGTGATGCGGCCGCGTACCTGGCCGGCGCCCGTCTGTGCGCCGAGCACGCCCGCCGAAGCGGCGATGCCCAGCGTCATGGCGGCGGCCCGCATCAACGTCGAGCCGAGAGAACGTCTCATCCTGAACACCTCCGAACGATCGAGTGGGGGGAAGAGAAAAACGACACGCACGGCGATACTCCCGTCAGCGCACCGCGCCGTCGGCGCGCATCCGCTGGACGACCTTCTGCCCGACGTGAACGCCGACGCTGTCGCCGGTCTCCACGTCGAAGCGGTAGTGCACGGCGGCGTACACGCGCGAGAGCGATGCTTCGGTCGCCTTCGCGCGGTAGTGCGCCGCGGAATCGGGGAACAGCTCGGCGAACACTTCGCCCGCCGCGCTCGAGATGGTCGAGTGGCCCGACGGATAGCTCGGGAAGGGGGGCGTCGGGAACACCGTCTTGAGCGCCGGCTCGGCGGTGACCGGGCGGCGCAGCCAGTAGGTGAACTTCGCGTCCCAGCACGCGATGAACGCGTCGTACATCGCGACGCTCGCGTACGCCTGCGCGCGCGCCGCGTGCACGGGCCCGAGACGGCGCGCGGCGATCTCGGCGAGCATGTACTTCTCCCAGATCACCGACGGCGCGTCGGTCGCCCAGTATCGGGCGATCTCCGTCTGCTCGGCGGTGCGCCCCGCGGCCAGGGCGCGCAGCTCGGCGAGGTCGCGCGTGAAGGCGGCCGACGTGGCGGCCGGCGGCGGCGGCGGGCGCACAGCGTCGCCCGACGGAAGCACCCACGTGCGCCAGCTTCCCGCGCTCGCGTCGAAGGGCACTGCGACGAACTTGTTCGGCGTCGGCTGCCAGAGATCCGGACCGACCGGCGTGGTGCCGGCCCATGGCACATCGGCGCCATCGAGACGCGCGCGGGCGAGCACGCGGGCGGCGACCGCCGCGCCGATCGCCTCGCCTGCCGCGACATCGCTCGGGAAGGCCGCACCCGCGACGATGCGCGCCGTCCCCGCCTCCTGCGCGAGCGCGTGGAAGGCGCTGGTATCCTCGCGCGGAAAGAGGTACGACAACACCGCCGCCGCGGCCGCGGCGACTGCCGCGTGCTCCGAGGGATAGCTCGGCAGCCCCTGCACGTCGACGAGCGCGCGCACGCGCGAATCGGTCGTCGCCGGCGACGGACGGCGATACGCCGCCTTCGCGTCGTACGCGGCGAGCAGCGCGTCGTACGTCGCGACGTGCAGCAGCGCCATCGCGCGCGCGGCGCGGACCGGCGTGGCGAGTCGCACGTCGGGGAGCAGCGGGAAATAGAAATCGAGATGGCTCAGCGCCACCGAATCCCACGGCGTCGTCGGGCTGCCGCCCCACCGG
>DASXHF010000088.1:0-5711 GCA_036488775.1 Gemmatimonadaceae bacterium
TCGATGTCGAACAGCGACGCGATCACCGGCTGGATCACCTTCCACTGATCGAGCCGCAGGCAGTCGATGACGATGAACGCCGCCGCGCGGTCCTGCCGCACGATCGGCATGAGAAACTCCCCGACGATGTCGATCGAGAGCGGCGGCCGGTCCCCCTCGAGATCGGCGAGCCACCGCGGATACTCGCGCGCCATGTACACCGCGAACTGACGCCGGAGCTCGGGAAAGAGCCCCTGCAGCGAGTCGTGCAGTCCCATCTCGTTCGATGCGGTGAGATCCAGATCCCATTGCACGAGCTCGAGATACCGATCGATCCACCCGCGCCAGTCGAGATCGCGCAGCGACTCGAACTGCATGGCGCGGAAGCGGTCGACGAATGCGCGCGCGACCGCCTGCTGGTAGATGCGCGGCCCCTCGAGCAGACGGGCGACCATCGCATACACCTGCCTCGGCGTCACCGGCTTCACGAGATACCCACCGATGTTCTTGGCGAGCGCCTCGGTGAGGGTGCCGTCCTCTTCGCTCTTGGAGACCATGACGACCTGAATCGTCGGCTCGATCTCGCGAAGCTCCTTGAGCGCCTCGAGCCCGCGCGTCCCCGGCATCTGCTCGTCGAGCAGCACGAGGTCGAACGGCCGGCGCCTCACGAGCTCGGCGGCATCGTCGGCGTTGGTCGCGGTCTGAACCTCGAAGCCTTTGTCCCGCAAGAAGATACGGTGTGGCTCGAGCAGCTCCGCCTCGTCGTCGACCCAGAGGACGGCCTTGGCCTGGTGCGGCATGCTCTAACGTAGCGGCGCAGCACGGCGGGGAGCAACGAGATCGACGAACCGCCGGTGCCGAAATCAATGCGAGCGCGCAGGCTGGCCGCTTGGCTGCGGGCCGAGCAGATTTCCGCCGTGCCTCATCCGCTTCCGCCCTACGCGCTCGCCGTCCTGGAATTCCCATTCCCGCACCTCGCCGCACTCGCCGGCCGTGCGCCGATCGGCGGGGCGCGCGAGGTCGCGCTCGCCTGCTTCGTCGCGGCACGCCTCGCCGACGACCGCCGCCACGACGACAATGGGATCGCGCCGCCGGCGCGCACCGAGCGGAGCGCGGGCGCCAGGACCTGGCTCGGCACGCTCACCATCCCGGCCGCCGTGCGGGCGCCCCTCGCCCGATGCGTCGACGCGACCGCAACCGCGGCGCGGTCCGCCGTCGCGCGAGAGCTCGCCGCGCTCTCGACGGCCGCCGCGCCGTACCTCGACCCATCGTCGCGGGCCGAGCTCGACGCGCTGGCGAGCGTGCTGGCGGGCTGACGTCGCTCGTCGGCCGGTGCACCCGAACACCGGCCCGGCGACCCCAATGTAGTTGTTGGTGTGGTTGTAGTTCTCCGTGTTCTCTGTGGTAAATCGCTCGTCAAGAGCATTTGAACCACGGAGAACACGGAGAACACAGGGGACGGCAACTGCCCTTTGGGCGGGCGTGACGTCGAAGGCGGCGCTCGGCCTTTCGGACAATTTCCTTGCTCCACCCAGCGCCACTCCTATCTTTCGGCATGCCGCGTGGCGCCGACATCTCCCCTCTGTCGCTGCTGCTGGGACGCGTCGACGCCGTTGCCGATGGGGCAGCCCCCACGGACACGATCCCGTCCGGATTTCCCAGCCTCGACAAGCTCCTCGGCGGCGGACTGCGCCGCGGCGACCTCATCGTCGTCGGCGGTGACGTCGGCAGCGGCAAGAGCGCCTTCACCCTCGCCGTAGCACTTCGCGTCGCCCAGCAGCACCGCTCGACGCTCTTCTATTCCGGCGAGATGACGCCCGATCGCGTGCTGGAGCGCGCGCTGGCGATCGAAGGGCGCACGCGCATCGACGACCTGCGCCGCGGAACGCTCGGCGAGGCCGGCCGCGCCGCGGTCGGCGCGGCGGCGGTCCGCCTGCGGGAGGGACTGCCCGTCGTCGGCCGAGTGCCGATCGGCGGAGCGCCGGCGATCGGCGACGAGGTCCGGGGCGTGCGCGCCCTGGAGCTCGTCATCGTGGACGGACTCGAAGCGCTGCTGCCGGGCACGCGCACCGGTGCCGAGGAGGGCGCCGCGGCCGTGCGCGCGCTCAAGCAGCTCGCGCTCGACGCGAAGGTCGCCGTCCTGCTCACGGCGCCCCTCCCCCGTCTGGGCGCCCGCGACGACCGCCGGCCCGGACTCGACGACTTCGGAGCCGACGGCGCGGTGAAGGAGCGCGCCGACGTCGTCCTCGGCCTGTTCCGGGAGGGGATGTACGACACCGCCCGCGGCATCGAAGGCGCGACCGAGCTGCTCGTGCGCAAGAACCGGAACGGCGGCACCGGGTACGTGGACCTGTACTTCTACGAGCAGTGGATGCGCTTCGAAGACATGCTCGATCCGGATCGTTGACATGCCGGTTCACCGGCGACGGTGACCGGGTCCCCGATTCAATCGCCTGGGTATATTTCCTCCGACTTCGGCACACCACGAATTTCCTCAGCACGACGAGCGGGATATGGCCGGCCACAGCAAATGGAAGCAGATCAAGCACTACAAGGCGGCCACCGACGCCAAACGTGGTGCGCTGTTCACCAAGTTGATCCGCGAGATCACGATGGCCGCCAAGATGGGCGGCGGCGATCCGGCGGGGAACGCGCGCCTGCGCGTCGCGATCGAAGCGGGGAAAGCCAAGTCGCTGCCGAAGGAGAACATCGACCGCGCGATCAAGAAGGGGACGGGTGAGCTCGAGAGCGTCGATTATCAGGAAGTCAGCTACGAGGGCTATGGACCGGCCGGTGTCGCGCTCATCATCGATGCGCTGACCGACAACCCCACGCGGACGGTGGCCGACGTGCGGCACAAGATGTCGCGCGGCGGCGGCAATCTCGGCACGCCGGGCTCGGTCTCGTTCATGTTCGAGAAGAAGGGACTTCTCACGCTCGACGCGACGAAGCACCGCGACGAGGACGCGGTCCTCGAGGCGGCGCTCGAGGCGGGCGCCGAGGACTTTCGCCGTGAGGATGACGACACCTACGTCGTGACGACCGACCCGGGGTCGTTTCACGCCGTGAAGAGCGCGCTCGAGGCGAAGGGGCTCGTGCCCACCGAATCTGAGCTGGCGATGGTGCCGAAGACGACCGTCGCGGTCTCGGGCCCCGACGTCGAAGTGCTGCTCAAGCTGATCGAGGCGATCGAGGATCTCGACGACGTCCAGAAAGTGTGGGCGAACTTCGACATCGACGACGCCGACCTGGCGACGCTCTAACCGGCACGAGGCGACACGCGTGCTCGTACTCGGCATCGATCCGGGCACGGCGAACACCGGCTATGGCGTCGTGCGCGGCGCCGGCTCGGCGGGGGCGTTCCCCTCGCTCGTCGAGTGCGGCGTCATCCGCACGCGCGCCCGCGACCCGCTGCCGTCACGGCTCCGCGAGATATACGAGGGTGTGCGGGAGCTGATCGAACGACACCGCCCCGACGCGCTCTCGGTGGAAGACGTCTTCTACTCGCGCAACGTGCGCACGACGGTCGTCCTGGGACATGCGCGCGGGGTCATCCTGCTCGCCGCCGAGCAGGCCGGCCTCCCCGTGAACGAGCTCGCGCCGGCGGAGATCAAGAAGGCGGTCGTCGGCACCGGTGGCGCCACGAAGGAGCAGGTGCAGTTCATGCTCACGCGTCTGCTGCGGCTGAAGAGCGTGCCGCATCCGTCCGACGCCGCCGACGGTGTCGCCGCGGCGCTCGCCTTCCTGATGGGCGCCCGCGTGCCGCGCATCGACGATGGACGGATCCGCGAGCCGTCGCGCCCGACGGCCGCGTCGTCCGCCCTCGCGCCGGCGCCGGCGCTGCCACGTCGATGATCGTTCAGGTCACCGGCCTGCTCCTCGCGAAGGAGCTCGATCGCATCGAGATCATGACGGATGGCGGCGTGGCCTACGAGCTCGCGGTACCGTTGAACGCTTACGAGGCGCTCCCCAAGGCGGGCGAACGGTGCGCGCTGCACACCTACCTGGTCGTGAAGGAGGACGGGTGGCAGCTGTTCGGGTTCACCACCCCGCACGAGCGCCGGGTCTTCCAGAAGCTGCTCGGCGCAAAGGGCGTTGGGCCGGCGCTCGCACTCGGCCTGCTCTCGTCGCTGACGGCGGAACGGCTCGTGCGCGCGATCCGTGAGAAGGACATTGCGACGCTGCAGTCGGTGCCGCGCGTCGGACGCAAGAAGGCGGAGCAGTTGATCCTCGACCTCGCCGACAAGCTCGACGAGCTGCAAGGCTCTGGTGCGGCGGGTGTCGGCCGCGGCGCCGGTCCGGGCACGGAAGACGCGATCCGCGCGCTGGTGTCGCTCGGCTATTCGACGGCCGACGCCGAGAGAGCGGTGCGTCTGGTGATCGACGGGGGAGCAAAGGAGCTGTCGGCGCCGGAGCTCATTCGCGCGGCGTTGGGACGGATCGGCGGGCGGTAGGTAATTTTTTTCTTGGCCTACTCTGATGACATCGGCATGCTCGGCATGCACTGAATACAGCGTCCGCGGTACTCGCTACTGAGTACAGGGTACGCCGGGAACGACTGACCTCTTCGACTCTGCGACAATGCGCCCAGCAGCCCGCACTTCGACCTTCACCGAATCCGTCATCCGCGAGATGACCCGCATCGCGAACGAGCACGAAGCGGTGAACCTCGCGCAGGGATTTCCCGATTTCCCGATGCCGGAGCCGATGAAGGACGCCGCGTGCGCGGCGATTCACGGCAACATCAACCAGTACGCCGTCACCTGGGGCAGCTCGGCGCTGCGCATCGCCATCGCCGAGAAGTACCGGCGATGGTATGGAATGGAAGTCGATCACGATCGGGAGGTCACCGTCACCTGCGGCGCCACCGAAGCGATGGCCGCGGTGTTCATGGCGCTGATCGATCCGGGTGACGAGATCATCATCCCCGAGCCGTTCTACGAGAACTACGGGCCGGATGCCATTCTCGCCGGCGCGCAGCCGACCTTCGTTCCGCTCGAGCCCCCGCACTGGACGTTCGACCTCGATCGGTTGAAGAAGGCCTTCACCAAGCGCACGAAAGCCATCGTCCTCAACACGCCCCACAACCCGACCGGCCGCGTGTTCACGCGCGCCGAGATGACCGCGATCGCCGAGCTGTGCATCAAGCACGACGTGTGGGTGATCACCGACGAGATCTATGAGCACATCCGCTACGCCGGCGATCATCACGTGATGGCGACGTGGCCCGAGATGCGCAAGCGCACCATCACGATCTCCGGTCTGTCGAAGACGTTCAGCTGCACCGGCTGGCGGCTCGGCTACGTCGTCGCGCCAGCCGCGCAGACGGCGGCCATCCGAAAGGTGCACGACTTCCTCACCGTGGGCGCTCCCGCGCCGTTGCAGGCGGCCGGCGCGGTCGGGATGCACTTCGACGCCGACTACTACAACCACCTCGCGCTCGACTATCGCGCGCGTCGAACGGTGCTGTGCGACGCACTCACCGAGGGCGGCTTCACCTTCACCGCACCCGAAGGCGCGTACTACGTGCTCGCCGACTTCTCCGGATTGAGCGACATGGACGATGTCTCGTTCGCGAAGTGGATGTGCGCCGAGATCGGCGTCGCCACGGTGCCGGGATCGAGCTTCTACCACGACAAGAAGCTCGGACGGTCGCTCGTGCGGTTCGCGTTCTGTAAGAAGTACGAGACGCTGCGTCGGGCGGCAGAGCGACTGGCGACGGTGCGGGCGGC
>DASXHF010000109.1:0-6939 GCA_036488775.1 Gemmatimonadaceae bacterium
GTGTTCGTCGATCCGTCGAAGAGATCCCAGACGATCCTCGGGATCGGCGGCGCGCTCACGGATGCCTCGGCCGAGACGTTTGCAAAGCTGCCACCCGCCACGCAGCGGGAGTTGTTGGACGCCTACTTCGATGCCCGGAAAGGCATCGGATACACGCTGGGAAGAACCAACATCCACAGCTGCGACTTCTCATCCGGCAGCTACACCTATGTCAGCGAGGGCGACAAGGAGCTCGCGTCCTTCAGCGTCGACCACGACCGGCAGTTCCGCATTCCGTTCATCAAACGGGCGCTCGCCACGGCCGGCGGAAAGTTCACGCTCTTCGCCAGCCCATGGAGTCCACCGGCCTTCATGAAGACCAACAACGACATGCTGCACGGTGGAAAGCTGAAGCCGGAGTTCTACCAGTCGTGGGCCACCTACTACACGAAGTTCATCAAGGCCTACGAACGGGAAGGGATCCCCGTCTGGGGCATCACCATTCAGAACGAGCCCATGGCGACGCAGACGTGGGAGTCCTGCATCTACTCGGCGGAGGACGAGCGCGACTTCCTGAAGAACTACCTCGGCCCGACGATGAAGAGGGAAGGGCTGGGCGACAGGAAGATCATCGCGTGGGATCACAACCGCGACCTCATCTACCAGCGAGTCAGCACCATCCTCGCCGACCCGAAGGCCGCCCAGTACGTGTGGGGTATCGGATATCACTGGTACGAGCCGTGGAGCGGCGGCGACATGATGTTCGACAACGTGCGGCTCGTGCACGAGACCTTTCCGAGCAAGCCCCTGATCTTCACCGAGGGCACCGTCGACTCCTTCAAAGCCGAGGAGATCCATAGCTGGAGATTGGGCGAGTACTACGGACGCTCGATGATCAACGACTTCAACGACGGCGCCGTCGGCTGGACGGACTGGAACGTATTGCTGGACGAACACGGTGGCCCGAACCATGTCGGCAACTTCTGCTTCGCGCCGGTGCACGCCGATACGGAGACGGGTGCGCTGACCTACACGAGCTCGTACTGGTACATTGGGCACTTCTCGAAGTTCGTCCGCCCTGGCGCACGGAGAATCGCCGCTGCGCCCAGCAGAAGCGCGCTGCTCTCCACTGCGTTCGTCAATCCCGATGGAACGGTGTCGGTGGTGGTGATGAACAAGGGCGACCAGAAGCTCACCTATCATCTCTGGATGGACGGCAACGCCGCGGAGGTCACCAGCCTCCCCCACTCCATTCAGACGCTCGTGTTCTGATCGGTCCCGATCGAGTCGAAATGAGCCATCCACGAACGCGATCGAGCGCACTTCGGATCGCATTCCTCGGATTCGGCAGCGTCGGACGCGCCTTGCACGCGCTGCTCGAGCGGAGGCGCGATGCGCTCGCGCGCGACTACGACATCGTCTGCACGGTGACGGGCGTCGCATCGCGTCGCACCGGCTGGCGTGCCGACGCCGCGGGGCTCGACCCGGCTCGGCCGGCCGGCGCGGCGTGCCGCGACGTGAACCACTGGCTTGCCGAGTCGCGCGCCGACGTGGTCTTCGAGGCGATCGCGCTGGAACCCCACACGGGTCAGCCGGCCCTCGACTACCTGCGAGCCGCCATCGAGCACGGCGCGCACGCCATCTCCGCCAACAAGGGCCCACTGGTCCACGGCTACCGGGAGCTGCTCCGTCTCGCCGCGGACCACGGCCGTCAGTATCGCTTCGAGGCTGCCGTCATGGACGGCGCGCCGGTGTTCTCGCTCGTACGCGACTGTCTACCACTCGCGGGTCTGTCGGCGGTGCGCGGCGTATTCACCTCGACGGCCACGGTGGTGCTGGAGGCGGTGGAGGAGGGGCTCACCATCGACGAGGGCATCGCGCGCGCGCAGCAACTCGGCATCGCCGAAGCCGATCCGGCCTACGACGTCGACGGCTGGGATTCGGCGGTGAAGCTGTGCGCCGTCGCCAACGTGCTGCTCGGGGGCGACCTCAGACCGGCCGGCGTCGCGCGTGAGGGAATTCGAACGCTCAGTGAAGCGGCGGTCCGGCAAGCGCGGAGCGAGGGCCGACCGTATCGCCTGATCGGAGAAGTCGGGCGCGACTCTGCGGGTGCGATCCGGGCTCGCGTCGCACCTTCGCGCTGCGCGCTGGACGAGCCGCTCGGCGTCGTACGCGGCGCCACGCTCGTGATGCACTACGAAGCGGATGTCTTTCCCGGCGGGCTCACGGTCACGTCGCGCGATCCCGACCCGACCACGACCGCCTTCGGCATGCTCGCGGATCTCGTGACCGTCGTTGCCGCAAGCGTTTGCCTGCGGCGCTCTACCGAACTGGCCACGACCTTCCGTTGATCACCAGGTAGAGAAAGACAACACCCTGAATGGCGATCATGAACCAGTACTGCCAGGGCTTGTCATCTCGGTCGATGCGGCGAAGCCCCTCCCACCAGGGCCCGATCACGAAACCCGTGCGAAGCTGCCATGTGATCACGGCCACCCATAGCAACACGGTCAGAAACCAGGGAACGTTGTTGTGCATCGCCACCCCAGGGTTCATGGGGCAACGGTGTGTCGCCCTCCGGAGATGGACGACGAAGGTCTCCCCGCGGTCTCGCCCGTACCGCATGCGGGCCATGTGGGGAGGAGACTCCCTCGGTAATAACGCCGAAGCGCCATCGTCGTGACCGACGATGGCGCTTCACACGCGGGTGATGGGTGCTCTCGTGTCGCTTGCTCGCCTCAGCGCGCTTCCGCCTCAGGGATCTCGTCCATCGTCTCCATCCTCTTCGAACGCCGATCCGCTCTCATCACCGCCGCTCAACCGCTCGACACGGAGCAGTTGCTTGTAGCTCCGCCCGCCGACCGTGAGCGTGACGAGATAATCGCCGCTCGCCACGACCGGCGGCCCACCACGCCCGCGCCCACCGCCGCCGCCGAACAGCGCGCCGAGACCACCGCGCTCCGGCGGACGGCCGGGGATCTGAAGCAGGTCGCCCAGTGCATCGGTCCCGCCGGGAAACGCCTCGAGCGCCTCGCCCGGACTCTGCTCGCCGCCGGCACCGGCCGCACCTTCGGTCTGCTCGCGAGCTCGGCCCCCACCGACGAACGCACCTTCGCCGGGCCGAGCGACCCACGCTCCCCCTGTGCCGGCACTGCCTCGGCCGCCACCGCGGAAGAGGCTCGCCGGTTCGATGCTGCCCGACGCAAGACGCCGCAACGTTTCGGTCACGGCGCGCGGTGCACCGGCCTTCTCGAGCGAATCGACCACGAAGGTGATGCGCTGCGCGTGCTCCACACTGTCCCGCCGCTGCGACGGCGACAGCGGCGCGCGTGGCGCCGGCCGGCCGCGGAAATCCCAGACGACGCGGTGCAATCCGGGGGTCGCCGGTCCGGTGAGCGTGCGCACCGTGTCTCCACGCGCATTGGTGATGAGAATGCTCGCCTGGGGACCGCGAGGCGCGCCCGGGCCACCGCGACGACGGTTGCCCGTGCCAGCCGCTGCGTTGTCGCCGGTCGCGACGCCGTTCGCCGCGGTCGTGTCGGGCGTTACGCCGTTGTGCGCGCCGGCGGCTGCGTCCGCCGCGACGGCCGGTGCCGGCGCGGCACCGGCGGCAACGTGGTAGACGATCTCCGCTCCATAGGGCGGGCTCGCTGCGGCGAACGGCTTGTGTCCGGTGCCGTTGGATGACGCGCCAACCTCCGGACCCTGTCCGTACTCGTACGCCGTCTTCGGCGTGAACAGGCGGACGGGCGCCGCGGCAACGGTCCCCACCGCACTTGCCGCCATCTGCTGCAGCGGTGCGACGTCGACGATCCAGAGGGCGCGACCATGCGTGGCCGCGATGAGCTCATGATCGCGCGGGTGGACCTTGAGGTCGTATACCGGCACCGTCGGCATGCCCGTCATGAAGCGCTGCCAGGTCGCGCCGCGGTCGAGTGACACGTACGCGCCCAGCGAGGTGCCGACGTACAACAGGTCGCGGGTCACCGGGTCCTCGCGGATCACGTGCACCTGATCGGCGCTTCCCGTCGGCAGGCCCGCCGCGATCGACCTGAAGCTGCGCCCGCCGTCGGTCGTCGCGTAGACGTAAGGCGTGAAGTCGTTCCAGCGATGGTTGTCGAACGCGACGTAGAAGGCGAGCGAGTCGAAATGCGACGGCTCGATGCGGCTCACGTACACGTCGCCGCGTGGGAGCCCCGGGAATCGCGCCGCCGGAATCTGCTCCCACGTCGCGCCGTCGGTCGTCGTCGTCCACACGTTGCCGTCGTCCGTGCCGGCATAGAGGAAGCCCGGGCGGACGTACGACTCCGCGAGCGATACGACCGTGCCATACGTCTCCGCGCCCGTGGCATCGAGGGTGATGCCGCCGGTCTTGTTCATACTCGTGTCGATCTTCGCGCGCTGCTGCTTGCTCAGGTCCGCCGAGATGAAGTACAGGCTGTCCCCGCGTCGCGTCGACTTGAGCACGCGGTTGCCGCCGACGTACATCACGTCGGGGTTGTGCGATGAGAGGAAATACGGCGTCTCCCAGTTGAAGCGCACGTCGAACAGCGCCGAGTCGGCGCGCTGCCGCGTACGCAGCGCGGCGATGCGGTCGCGCTGCTCGCGCGTCTCCGCGCTGGCGGTGTCGCCACGCGCGACGATCACCGAGTCCTCGAACTGCTGGTAGCGGGGACGCCAGGCGGGTTTCACCAGCGGCGTCCGTTCGCCGGTGCGCAGATTGAGGCGCGAGATGTTGCCGCCCTGCGATTCGCCGAACACCACCCAGGGCTCGGTCGGATGCTGCGCCGTGTAGAAGCCGTCGCCGCCGGCGATGGTGAACCAATACGCGTTCGTCACGGGGCCGCTCTTGCGGCGACTCGGCCCGCACCACGAACCGTTGTCCTGCGCGCCCGAGCAGACGTTGTACGGCGTCTCGAAGTCGAAGCTCACGTCGTAGAACTGTCCGATCGGAAGGTTCGCGGGGAAGTCGTAGGTGCCGCCGCCGTCCCAGGTGATCGAGATGCCACCGTCGTCACCGACGATGAAGTGATCGGGCTGGTTTGGGTCGATCCACATCGCGTGATGATCGACGTGAATCCCCTGCGTGGCGGTGCGCGCCGTCTTCCCACCGTCGTTCGAGACGAGCACCGGCGTCGACGAAAACCAGACGCGGTCCGGGTTGCGCGGATGGACGCGCACCTGGGAGTAATAGAATGGACGCGTGTTCGCGTCGTTCATCTTCTCCCACGTGCGTCCACCGTCACGCGTGCGGTAAAGCCCGTTGGCGAGCTTCTGCTTCGGCGTCCCCTTCGGCACGTTGCGGCCGCGCACCGAGTCGGCCTCCACCATCGCGTAGACGATGTTCGGATCCTGCGGATAGACCGCCAGGCTGATGCGTCCCTTCTGAGTCTCGGGGAACCCGCCGCCGCGGATCTCGGTCCACGTCGCGCCGGCGTCGGTGCTCTTCCAGAGCCCCGAGCCGGGTCCGCCGCTGGTGAGGAAGTAGGGGCCGCGCATGCGCTCGTAGCTCGCTGCCCACACGGTGTTCGGATCCTTTGGATCGAGCGCGACGTCGACGAAGCCGGCGCGATCGCTCACGAACTTCACGAGCCGCCAGCTCTGCCCCCCGTCCTCGGTCTTGTAGAGCCCGCGCTCCCGGTTGGGCGCCCATGCGGCACCCAGCGCGGCGACGTAGACGATGTTCGGATTCGTCGGATGGACGACGATCCGCCCGATGTGCTGAGTTTTCTCGAGCCCCATGGGGTGCCACGAGACGCCGCCGTCGGTGGACTTGAAGATGCCGCGGCCCGGCTCGATCGTGTTGCGCGAGTTCTGCTCGCCGGTGCCCGCCCACACCTGCTGCGTGTCGGACGGCGCGATGGCGAGCGCGCCCATCGAGATGATACGCTGGTCGTCGAACACGGGGCGGAAGGTCACGCCGCCATTGGTCGTCTTCCAGATCCCGCCCCCGGCCGTTGCGACGAAGAAGGTCTGCGACGGGGAGGGAATGCCGGCGATGTCCGCGACGCGTCCCTCGAAGTTGGCCGGCCCGATGGTGCGCCAACGGAAGCCGGCGAGGGTCGTCGAATCCAGCGTCGGCCGTTGAGCGCCGACGGTAGATGCGATGATGACGCACGCGGCGAGTGCGCTGGCCGGCCATCTCGCGCTGCGCAGGGAACGGAAGTTGGACCGAGACATGAGCATCGGGGTGGGGGGCGGGGAGCCTGGAGGCGAGGACCGCGGCCCGCCGAAGGGCCGCGAGCGGGCACTGAAAGCTACGCAGAGCCGTCACTGACCGTTGCGGCGCTCGACCTCTATAACCGGCCGGCCGGTGCCGACGCCGGTCATCCCTCGCCACGCTGCACGGCGCGCTCGCGCACGACGGCCAACGTCGCCGGTACTTTGTCGGCGTGGATCACGAGCAGATCGTCCACGCGCAGGAGATCGAGCCCGCAGTTGATCGCTTCGTTCTCCTCGTACTTCACCTCGATGGCGGACGGCGACAGCCCGCCCGCCACGAGACCCTCGGTGAGCAGGGCGGCGATCTCCCCTTCGGCCCGGCCGCGCCGGTCGGTGTCCTCCTTGAGGATCACCCGGTCGAACTTGGCGCAGAGTCGGCCCGCCTCTCGAATGTCGCCGTCGCGCCGGTCGCCGGGGACGGTCAGCACGCAGTAGCGCTTCGCCGCCGGCATGCGGAACACGAGCTCCGTGAGGCCCTTGATCGCGGCGGCGTTGTGCGCGTAGTCGATCACGACCCGGCTTCCACCCATCCGGATGACGTTCAGCCGTCCTGGCGTCGTGGACGGAGACGGATGGAACGAGAGCAGGCCGGCCCGGATGTCGTCGTAGCGCATCCCCTGCACATAGGCCGCCGCCATCGCCGCGAGCACGTTCTCTCGCTGGAACGTCGCCGCGCCGCCGAGCGAGAGCGGGACGTCGTGCTCCGCGGCGATCGGAATGCGCAGTCGCCCGCGGCGG
>DASXHF010000129.1:0-10568 GCA_036488775.1 Gemmatimonadaceae bacterium
CGCGGGGAGCGCGTGATGCGGCGCTTCATCGCGCCTGGCCGACGCACCGCGTGACCGGAACGTCGGCGTACACGGAGTATCGGCACCCGAAGCAAGACGCTTTACCCGCCCATCGAGTCACTCCCGCCTTCGCTCTCGCACGGCATGTACAGCTACAAGAAGCTCAGCGTGAAGCCGGCCACCGCCGCGCATCGTGCCGACCTCGGCGTGGCGTGGCAATCGGAGCGACGTCAGAGCTCGATGTGCCGCCCCCGCCAGTCGCGCTTGGCGCGAGGGAAGTCGCTGCGGAAATGACCGCCGCGCGATTCCCGGCGCCGCAGCGCCGCTTCCACGATCAGCCGGGCCGTCTGCACGAGGTTGAGCTCTTCGGTGGCGCCGCTCGGCAAACGCTCCTCGATGTCGGTGAGCTGCTCGAGCGCGGTGCGCAGACCCTTGGCCGTGCGGGCGATCCCGGCATGCTGCCACATGATCTCTCGCACGCGATCGGCCGCCACCTGCGCCGCGCCGCGGTCGACGAAGGGTGGGACGTCCCACGACTTCGACGCCGGGACGTGCTTCAGCGCCGGCGCGCTCGCGAGGTCGCGCGCCACGCGCTCGGCGAACACCAGCCCCTCGAGGAGCGAGTTCGACGCGAGCCGGTTCGCGCCGTGTACGCCCGTGCGCGCGAGCTCACCGACCGCATACAGTCGCGGGACGCTCGAGTGTCCACTCAGGTCCGTCACCACGCCGCCCATCATGTAGTGCGCCGCCGGCGTGACGGGGATGAGGTCCTTCCGCGGGTCGATGCCGCGCGCCGCGCACAGCGCGAAGATGCCGGGAAAGCGCTTCGCGAACCCGCGCCCGAGCTTGCGTGCGTCGAGATACACGCGGTGTCGCTTCTGCTCGCGAAAGATGGCGCGCGCCACGACGTCGCGCGGCGCGAGCTCGGCCAGGCGATGCACGCGCAGCATGAACCGCTCCCCCGCGTCGTTCACCAGCACGGCCCCTTCGCCGCGCACCGCTTCCGAGATGAGCGCGAGTGGATTCTCCGGCGTGTCGAGCGCGGTGGGATGGAACTGGACGAACTCCATGTCGGCGAGCGTCACGCCGGCGCGGTGCGCGATCGCGAAGCCGTCGCCGGTGGCGACGACCGGATTCGTCGTGTAGCGATAGACTTGACCGCATCCGCCGGTCGCGAGCACGGTGGCGTCGGCGAGAATCTCGCGCGCCGCGCCGGCCACGCTCGCTCGGACGCCGAGGCACTGGCCGCGCGAGATGATGAGGTCGAGCACGCGAGCACGCTCGAGCACCTGGACTCTCGGGCTCTCTCGCACTCGCTCGATCAGCGTGCGCGCCACCTCGGCGCCCGTCTGATCCCCATGCGCGTGCACGATGCGGTTGGTCGAGTGCGCCGCTTCGCGTCCGAGCAGGAGCTCGCCGGCGGGGTCGAGATCGAACTCCGCGCCGGCCGTCTGCAGCTCGCGCACGCGCGCGGGCCCCTCTTCCACCAATACCTGCACGGCGGCGGCGTCGCACAGCGCCGCACCGGCCGCGAGCGTGTCCTGGCGATGCAGCGTCGGCGAATCACCGGCGCCGAGCGCGGCGGCAATCCCTCCCTGCGCATAGGCGGTCGCGCTGTCGAACAGCGAGCGCTTGGTGAGGAGGAGGACCTCGCCATGCTCGGAGGCCCGCCACGCCGTATGCAGGCCGGCGACGCCGCTGCCGACGACGAGAAATCGAGTGCGCGTTCGGTCGGGCATGACGAAGGGTAAGGGGGTGGGCGGGTGGGAGGGTAGGACAAAGGGCGATGAACGGTGAACCGTGAACCGCGGGTGTCACCCACGGTTCACGGCCTCCCCCCACCCGTGCCCCCACCCTACCTTTCCCGCCTATGCGCAAGCTGATCCTCCTCGTGGCGGTGCTACTCGTCGTCCACGTCGGGTTGCTCTTCGTGCACCCTTCCGGCGCCGCTCAGCCACCATTGGGCGACGCCGTCGACGTCGGCGTGGTGTTCGATCTCGGCGGGCGCGGCGACAAGTCGTTCAACGACGGCGCCTACCTCGGCGCCGAGCGGGCCGTCAGGGAGTTGGGGGTGCGCGTCAGATTCATCGAGCCCGGCGAGGGGTCGGATAGGGAATCGGGGTTGCGCCTGTTGGCGGCGGAAGGAATGGACCTCGTCATCGGCGTCGGTTTCATCTTCACCGACGACCTGACTCAGCTCGCCAAGGAGTATCCCAACACCAAGTTCGCCGGCGTCGACTACTCGGTCGCCACCGACAGAGACGGCAAGGTCATCCCGCCGCCACCGAATCTGGCCGCGCTCAAGTTCCGCGAGGAACAGGGATCCTTTCTCGTCGGCGCCCTCGCGGCGCTCGTCGGCAAATCGAAGAAGGTCGGCTTCGTCGGCGGGATGAACTTCCCGCTCATCCACAAGTTCGAAGCGGGGTACAAGGCGGGAGTCCGCGCCGTGTGCCCCGACTGCGAAGTGATCACGCAGTACGCCGGCGTCACCCCCGAAGCATTTCGGAATCCGGGCAAGGGAAAGGAGCTCGCGCTGAGCCAGTACCAACAAGGGGTCAACGTCATCTTCCACGCGTCCGGCTCGACCGGTCTTGGCGTGTTCGAAGCGGCGCGGCAGACGGGCAAGCTCGCGATCGGCGTCGACGCGGACCAGTACAAGGAAGCGCCGGGCTACGTGCTCACCTCGATGGTCAAGGGCGTGGACAACGCCGTGTTCGACGCCATCAAACGCGTGAAGGAGAAGCGCTTTCGCGGCGGGATCTATCAGTACGGTCTCGCCGAGCAGGGCGTCGGCTACGTGTACGACACCAACAACGAGAGGCTCATCCCCGCGGACGCGCGGGCGAAGGTCGAGGCGCTCAAGCAGGACATCATCGCTGGCCGGATCCAGGTTCCAAGCACGAGATGAATCGTCCGGCGTCTCCGCCTGCCATCACGTTGCGCGGCATCGACAAGGCATTCGGCCCCGTGCAGGCCAACCGCGGCGCCGACCTCGACGTCGCGTCCGGCGAGATTCACGCGCTCGTCGGCGAGAACGGCGCCGGTAAGTCCACGCTCATGCGCGTGCTCAGCGGCATGTACGCGCCGGATGCGGGCACGATGGAAGTCGATGGGCGCGACGTCACCGGCTGGACGACCTCCGACGCGATCGCGGCCGGTGTCGGGATGGTGCATCAACACTTCATGCTCGTCCCCACGCTCACCGTCGCCGAGAACGTGGTGCTCGGCTCCGAGATCACGCGCGGGCCGTCCCTCGACCGCGCCGCTGCCGAGTACGCCGTGCGCACTCTGAGCGAGCGCACGGGGCTCGTCGTCCCGCCGGATCGTCTGGTGGCCGATCTCTCCGTCGGCGAGGCGCAGCGTGTGGAGATTCTCAAGACGCTGTATCGCGGCGCCAGGATCCTCGTTCTCGACGAGCCGACCGCCGTGCTCTCGCCGCCCGAGGTGCGCGAGCTCTGGCAGGTGCTGCGATCGCTGCGCGACGGCGGCGGCACCGTCGTCCTCATCACCCACAAGCTCGACGAGGTGATCGACGTCTCCGACTCGATCACGGTGATGCGGCAAGGGCGTACCGTCGCGAACATGCCAACGCGCGGCACCACGCCGCAGGCGATCGCGCGCGCGATGGTCGGCCGCGACGTCGCGCTGGCGCTCGACGCGGAGTACAGCCCGACCGTCGTGTCGGAGCACGGCGGCGCGCCTGCACTGCTCGAGGTGCGCAACCTCACCGTGTCCGGCACGCGGCGCGCCAACGCGGTGGACGACGTGAGCTTCAGCATCGCGCCCGGCGAGATCCTCGGCATCGCGGGCGTGGAAGGCAACGGCCAGACGGAGCTCATCGAAGCGATTGCCGGATTGCGCCGCGCGACCGGACACATTGTGCTGGCCGGCCGCGACATCGTCGGCGCATCCGTGCGCGAGCGCGGGGACGCTGGTCTCTCGCACATCCCGGAAGACCGGCACGGGCGCGGCCTGATCCTCGACTACAGCGTCGCCGACAATCTGATCCTCGGACAGCAGCACCGCTTCACGGCCGGACTCGCGCTTGATCGCGACCGCGTGCTACGGCATGCGCTCGCGCTCATCGAGCAATACGACATCCGGCCGGCCGATCCCGAGCTCCCCGTGCGCGCGCTGTCGGGTGGCAATCAGCAGAAGGTGGTCGTCGCGCGTGAGATGTCGCGCGACTTTCGCGTGCTGCTCGCCGCCCAGCCGACGCGCGGCGTGGACGTCGGTGCGATCGAGTTCATTCACGGACGCCTGCGCGACGCGCGCGACCACGGCAAGGCGGTCCTGCTCGTCTCCGCCGATCTCGCCGAGGTGCTGGCGCTCGCCGATCGCGTCGCGGTCATGTACGGTGGACGGTTCGTCGCCGTGCTGCCGCGCGCCGAGGCGACGCCCGAGATTCTCGGTCCGTTCATGACGGGCGCCGAGCGCGCGGCATGAACCGCGACGCGATCGAGGAAGCCATCCTTCCACCACTCGTCGCGCTACTCATTGCGGCCGTGGTGGGCGACCTGTTGATCCTCACCTTCGGACAATCGCCGGGCGCGGTCTACAAGCTCCTGCTCGAGGGGACGTGGGGCAACGCGTACGGACTCGGACAGGTGCTGTACAAGGCGACCACACTCGTGTTCACCGGCCTCGCCGTCGGACTCGGGCTGCGCGCGGGACTGTTCAACATCGGCGCCGAGAGCCAGCTCGCCGCGGGCGGGTTCTGCGCTGCGCTCGCCGGCCTGCTGCTGCCGGCGGGCATTCCCGCGTTGTTGTGTCTCCCGCTCTACATCTTCGCGTCGGCGCTCGGTGGCGGGATCGTGGGCGCGGTGCCCGGCGTGCTCAAGGCACGGTTCGGCGCGCACGAGGTGATCGTGACGATCATGCTCAACTTCGTGGTGCTGGCGCTGTTGAACTATCTCACGTCGGCCCGGCTGCACGTGCCGGACACCCTGCACACGCCGGAGCTGCGGAGCGGCGCGCTGCCGCGGCTGGGGGACCTCGTTCCCGCGTTTCACGGCTCTGCAGCCAACATGACGATCCTGTTGGCGATCGCGGCGGCGCTGCTGCTCGGCTGGTTTCTCTTCCGCACGCGCGCCGGCTTCGAGCTGCGCGCCGTCGGGCTGCAGCCGGCCGCCGCGGAATACGCCGGCGTCGACGTCGCGGGGGTGACCTGGCGCACGCTCGCCGTGTCGGGTGCGATCGCCGGCATCGGTGGACTCAACTACGTCCTCGGCTACAAGCATTATTACGAGGAGGGCTTCGCGACCGGCGCGGGGTTTCTCGGCATCGCCGTCGCGCTCGTGGGACGGAGCCATCCCGCGGGGATCGTGATCGCCGCGTTGCTGTTCGCCACACTGTCACAGGGCGGGCTCGCCGTGAACGCGCTGGTGCCCAAGCAGATGGTCGACGTGCTGCAGGCCGTCGTCATCCTTGCCGTCGCCACGTCCGTCCCCGAAGTGCGACGTCTGCTCCATGGCGCGCGCCGGAGCACCGACCGATGAGCGTGCTCGCCTTCCTCGCGCAGACGCTGCGCATCGCGATCCCCTATCTGCTCGCCGCCGCCGGTGGCGTGATCAGCGAGCGCGCGGGGCTGATCGGGCTCACCCTCGAGGGCTACATGCTGGGTGGTGCCTTCGCGGCGGCGGTCGGGAGCTATTTCGCCGGCGCGCCGTGGATCGGCGTGCTCGCGGCGCTGGCGGGCGGCGCGTTGCTCGCGCTGCTCTATGCCGTAAGCACCATCCGCTTCCGCGCCGATCAGGTCGTGGTCGGGATCGCGATCAACTTGTTGGCCATCGGACTGACCCGATTCTTTCTGCGGCTGTTCTTCGACAGCTCCTCCAACTCGCCGCGCGTGCCGGGCTTCCAAGCTACGGGCACCGGGACAGGATTTGGCGCGCTCGCGCAGAATCCCCTGGTGTGGATCGGCGTCTTGATGATTCCCGCGACGGCGTGGGTGCTCTACCGAACGCCGTTCGGGTTGCGTATACGAGCGGTCGGTGAGCATCCGGTCGCCGCGGCGTCGGTCGGCGTGCCAGTCGCCCGCGTGCGCTACCTGGCGGCGATCGTGAGCGGGATGCTCGCGGGACTTGGCGGCGCGTATCTCGCCCTCGACCAGCACCAGTTCACCGACGGGATGACCGCCGGACGCGGATTCATCGCGCTCGCCGCGACGATCTTCGGACGCTGGGACCCGATGCGCGCCGGCCTCGCCTGCCTGCTGTTCGCCGCGGCCGAGACGCTTCAGATCCGGTTGCAGGGATCGCAGGCGATTCCGTCGCAGTTCGTCGAGATGATTCCGTACGTGCTCACGATCATCGCACTCGCCGGCGTGGTCGGCCGCGCGATTCCGCCCGCGGCGCTCGGCAAGACGACCGCGGAATGATCCACTCTCCTGCGCGATGATGCAGCACGATAGCCGCAAGCTGTGGATCCTGATGATCACGGCCTTCATCGACATGGTGGGGCTGCTCATGGTCATCCCGCTCCTCCCGTTCTACGCCAAGGAGCTCGGCGCGGGAGGACTGATCGTCGGCATGTTGGTGAGCTCGTTCTCGATCGCCCAGCTGCTCAGCGCGCCGGTGTGGGGCCGCTTCTCCGACGCGTACGGCCGGCGGCCCGCCCTTCTCGTCGGCCTCACGGCCTCCGCGATCGCGTACGTCATCTTCGGGTTCGCGCATGCCCTCCCGCTGCTCTTCCTCTCGCGGCTCGTGCAGGGGGCGGGTGGTGGCACGGTGAGCGTCATCCAGGCGTACGTCGCCGATGCCACCGAGCCGCGGGATCGGGCGAAAGCGCTCGGCTGGCTCTCCGCCGCGACCAACGCGGGCGTCGCGATCGGGCCCGTGTTGGGCTCCATGCTGTCGGCGTGGGGACGCGCGGCGCCCGGCCTGTTCGCCGCGGGGCTGTGCGTGGTGAACGTGGCGTTCGCATGGCGGTTCCTGCACGAGTCGCGCGACATGACGGAAGCCGCGGAATCCAAGGCGGACACCAGCCGCCGCCCGCGGTCGCGTGAGGCGGTGCTCCACGTGATCACGCACTCCAAGGAGCCGGCGTCGCGGCTGATCTGGATCTACGCCATCGCGATGGGCGCTTTTCAGGGCGTGACGTCGATGCTGGCGCTGTATCTCTCGGTGCGCTTCGGCGTGACGGCGAAGACGATCGGTTTCTTCTTCGCCTACACCGGCGTGATCAGCGTGCTGACCCGCGCGCTGATCCTCGGACGGATGGTCGACCGCTTCGGCGAGGCGCGTCTCGCGCGATTCGGCTCGACGCTGCTCGCAGTCGGCATCGCGTCGCTCGCATTCATCCGTCCGCTCGCCGATCCGGCCGGCGTCGCCGCGAAGCTCGGTGGCATCCTGCCGCCCGGTGCAGTCGCGGTGCTGCCGTACATGCCACTCGCGATCGCGGTGGCGCTGCTCCCACTCGGCACGGCGTTCACCTTCCCCTGCGTCACGGCGCTCTTGTCGCGGGTGATCTCGAGCCGCGAGCGCGGGCTGTACATGGGCGTACAGCAGACGTTCGGCGGGCTCGCGCGCGTGATATTCCCGATCCTGTTCGGATGGCTGTTCGACCGGTATCTGCCGTTGCCGTTCTTACTGTCGGCGGGGCTGGTGGTCGTGACGATCTACCTCGGATTCGGAATGGAGCGCTTCGGTGGAACGACTACTCAAGTACCAGGTACTGGGTAGACCTGGTACCGAGCCTGGCATACTGGCCACTCCAATGCCTGGACGCCGCAGCCGTCGTACCGGCTCGTAGCTGGAGAGCGCACAGCTTTCGCTCACGGCTCGCTGTCACGCCGTTCCCGAAGCCCACCCGCAGTGGGATGGCTTGGATGTCGGTCCCGGTACTGATGCTACCAGGTACCTGGTACTCGAGTAGCAGTTACCGGAGTAGCCCTCACCCCTCGCCCGAGCTCTTCGAATCCTGTAGCCCGGGTTCCGACGCCAGCACCGCCCGCGCGATCTCTACCATCGGGACCGACCGGTCCTGCGACGTCCGCTGCAGGATGCGGTAAGCCTCTTGCTCGGATGACCCCGTGCGGCGCATCAGGATTCCCTTCGCGCGCTCGATCGTCTTGCGGTTCTCCAATGCGCCGCGCGCGGCCTGCGCGTCCTTCTTCGCGACCGCGAACTCGCGCGCCCGCGAGACGGCGAGTCGGAGCGTGGAGTCGAGCACGCGTGGCGGCGTCGGCTTGGGCAGGAACGCGATGGCCGACGTCGCCGTGATCTCGCGCTCGGAGAGCTGAACCGACTCGTCGCCGCTGAACAGCACCACCGCGACACCGGGCACCTGCGCGGCGATCTGCTCCGCCGCCTCGATCCCCGAGCCGTCCGGCATGTGCACGTCGAGCAGCACGACGTCGGGCACGACGTCCTTCGCGCGCTCGATCGCCTCGCGGCCGCCGGTCACTTCGGCGACCACGACGTGGCCCATCGTGTTCAACAGCTCGACGAGGAGCGTGCGCGCGCTGTCGTCGTCTTCGGCGATCAGAATGCGAATGGACGGTGAAGCGTCAGCCATCGTGGTCCGAGGGAATGAGTGTCCTTACTGTCGTGAATTCTGACACCTTCACGCGTCCCCCGCAATCAGCGAGAGCAAATCGGTGGCGCCGACCGGTTTGCGCAGCGTGAAGTCGCACGCCGGGTCCTGCTCGTTGCGCGGCTCCCAGCCGGTCACCACGCCGATGCGCAGCGCTGGCCGCCGCTCGCGCGCGAAGGCCACGAGGTCCCATCCACTGCCGTCCGGCAGCCCGATGTCGGTCAGGAGCACCTCGTAGTACGCCCCGCCCTCGCTGTCCAACCGCTCCCGGGCCTCCTCCAACGTCTTCACCGACTCCACCGCATGGCCGTCCGTCTCGAGCAGCGCCTGCATGAATTCGCGGCTGTCGGTGTGATCCTCCACCAGAAGAATCTTGCGCGCCGGCCGGGACCGTTTGGGTGTCTCGGTCGAGACAACCGTCTCCCGTTGCGTGCCCGGCGGGAAGATGAGGCGCACCGTCGTTCCCTTGCCCAGCTCCGACTCGATCTCCGCCCGGCCGCGGTGACGCCGCGCGATGCCGTACACCTCGGCGAGGCCGAGTCCGGTGCCATTCACGCCCTTCGTGGTGAAGAACGGCTCGAACGCGCGCTCGCGAACTTCCGCCGACATCCCCGTCCCCGTGTCGGTGACGGAGACGCTGACCTCGTTCGGCCCGTTGGTCGTACGGATCCTCAGCGTACCGCCGCCGGGCATCGCATCGAGCGCGTTCTGCACCAGGTTGAGCAGCGCCTCACGTAGCTCGCCCGCGATCCCCTTCACCAGCGACCCCTCGGCGAGGGACTGATCGAGCGTGACGACGCCGCCCTTTGCTCGCTCCTGCCACAGCGGGCGCGTCATCGCGACGACCTCGTCGACCATCACCGAGAGATCGACCGTGTCCTCGCGCGCGCCGAGCAGCGGCTCCTGCCGGATGAACCGGCCGACGCGGGCCGCCGTCGCCGCACCCGTCTCCGCCGCGCGGGCGATGCGGATGGCGTAGTCACGGACGGCGGCCGGATTCTCGGCGTTCATCTCGAGCAGGTACGCCGCCGCCATGATCGGGTTGAGCGCATTGTTGACGTCGTGCATCACGCCGGCAGCGAGCTGTCCGACCGCGGCCAGCCGCCGGTCGCGCGAGGTCGCTTCCTGCAGCGCCAGCAGCTCGCGGGTGCGCTCCTGCACCATGCGCTCGAGCCGCTCGGCTTCCGTCTGCACGCGCTGCTGCAGCCGAGTGCGCTCGGTGACGTCGCGCTCGACCGTCACAGCGCCGCGCACCCGCTTGTGCGGATCGTAGAGCGGATTCGAGTTGAGCTCGATCACCGCCGGCTCGCCGACTGGCCCGCGTCGAACCTCGAGCGTCTCGCCGCGCACGCGTTCGCCGCGGAGCGCGCGGGCCGTCGGATGCTCGTGCACGAACAGCGTCGTCCCGCCGAGCGTGCGCGGTCGGTCGAGCTGCCAGAGCTCGCGCAGCGACTGCGGATTGCTCGAGCCGTGCTCCTGCTGCGCCTGGGCGTTCGTGCGGACCGTGCGTCCGTCGGCATCCACCACGCGCACCGAGTCCGGCAACACGTCGAAGATCGACTCGAGCTGTGCCACGCTGCGGGCGAGGTCCTCACGGAGCTCTTCTCGCTCGGTGACGTCGCTGCCGGCGAAGAGCACCCCGCGTCCACCGTGTCCGTCGGCGAGTGGCGCGAAGGTGGCCTCGACGAGGCGGCGACCGCCGCGGTGCTGGAAGGGCACGCGCACGGAGACGACGGGTGCGCCGCCGGCGGCAATGTCGACCTGCTCGGTGAGATCGGCGAGCGCGTTCGGGAACGCGTCGTAAATGGGGCGCCCCGCAGCTTGGGCGACGTCGAGCCCGGTGAGGTCGCGGTACCGCGCGTTCGTCGCGATGAGCATCAGCGCCCCGTCGAACAGCGCGACGGCGAGCGGCACGGCCTCGAGCAACGCGTCGAGACGGTGCCGCTCGGCCTGCGGCATGCCGGGCGCGAGATCGAGAGCGGACGATGACATCGGGGCGGGAACGGCAGGCAACGCGCAACGGACCGCCGGCG
>DASXHF010000148.1:0-1831 GCA_036488775.1 Gemmatimonadaceae bacterium
TCAGCCCTCTCGACGGTGCTACCACGGCGCGCGGATTCCACGGCCGACCGTAGTGTTGCGTTGACAACGGCAGCGTCTGCCGTCGCGCGCACACTGTGAATCGACACCAGGGCGCCATTCTCCTTTATGGTGCAGCGAAGAGTACCGGAGACGCAGGTAATTGCCTCTGCCGGGGACACAAGCCTTACGGAACGACCATACGCGCGAGCGATCGCGTCCGGAGATTCAGCGGGAAGGGCCTTTCGCAATGCCGCCGAGTCAATCAGCAGTGGGCCTCCGCGTTTCAGGACGTTCCGCGCCCAGTGAGCCGCGCCCCGGACGATGGCTGTCGACAATTGCGGCGTCGCGGGCGGAGCACTCTGGCCACGCAGTGGCATACCTAACACTAGACAAGCCGCGACTGAGCTCACCACTGAATGGGCCATTCGCCGTCTGAGTTTCATATCAGACCACTCCTGCGCAAAAGTTGCCAAAATTCGTTGCGTCTGGCGGAGAAGCTCCACTCCATGGTCGGATTGAAGGTTGCCCGGCGGGAACAGGCGTCGAGCTTGATCGGCGTGCATCCTCAGCGCCGGTGATCACGCATTTCGCGGTGACGACCGACTCACTGATTCGATTGGCCGGGCGGCGATCCGCTGAGCATGACGCGTGACGTCTTCAACGAGCCATCGGCTTGGCGCGTCCCGACCACCACCACGTTCGCGCCCGGCTCGAGCTTCGCCGACGTCGCCTCGAGCACCGTCACCGGCACGTCGGGTGGCACGGTGATCGTCTGCGATCCGCCATTGTAGGCGACGGTGACCGTCCCGCCTGCCGCGCCTTTGCTCGTGCCGTTCGTCATGCGCGCCGCTCCGTTAGTCATCCGTGCCGATCCATTCGTCATCCGCGAGCCCGACACGCTGCCGTTCGTCATCGTGCTCGGGGTTCCACCGCTCGCCGGTGCCGTCATCGGGCGGCTTCCTTCGCCAAGCCCTCGAAGCTCTTGCGGGAAAACGTGAATCTCGGTCGCCCGCTGCGTGCCGTCGGGCTGCGGCACCGAGGTGATGCCGACGAAGGCATTGTCGGTCACGCGCGACAGGTCGGCGCGGTTCCGCGTGTACACCTTCACCGGTTGCGTTAGAGCAATGCGAACCTCACCGCCGGGGGTGGACAAGGAGAGCACCGTATCGCTTACCTGGGTGATGGTGCCGCGGACGATGGTGTCGCCGTTCGTCGTGGTCTGGGCGGGAGGCGCGGAAGCAGCCGTCGAGGCGCCGGTGCCAGCGGCGGCCGAGGACTCACCCTTCGAACAGGCGACGACGAACAGAAGCGAACCGAGGAGACGAATCGCTCGCGTGATTGTCCTGTGCATGGAGAACCTCCGGAAGATCGAGGAATGCGCATCGCTGCAGCAGGTCACATACCGCCATATCACTCGGTCGAGCCACGCCAGTTCGCTCACGCGCAGAGCCCGGCACCCGGATCGAGCCCGGTCAGGCTCCCAAGATCGGTGCCCGTCGAGCTGTAGCGTCGCTTCGCCAACGGTGGCGATGCGGCGGTCCTGGGCGCGAGCCGCCGCACGGTCACGGAATCGATCCGTCGCGCCGCTCTCGCACACTACGTGTTTCTTTTGCCCGTTACGAATTCGACAAAGGAAAAAGCAGCTCGTTGCCGTCGGAGTCGAGAACCTGGACTGCGTCATAGCCCCACCAGGTCTCCTGCGTTGGAACGGAGCGGTCGAGTAGGTCACGGCGGAGCTGCGCAAGTCCCGCGGACGTCAGCTCGATGAAGAGCCTTCCCCTGTCTGGACGACCCGGATCTTCGCAGAGAAGGATCTCGCATTCGCCGTGGC
>DASXHF010000151.1:0-34494 GCA_036488775.1 Gemmatimonadaceae bacterium
CCGACGGCCGCCGCTCCCTCTTCTATCCACGCGTCGACCAGCCGCAGCACGACGATCCCGGCGCTCACCGAACGCCAGTTCGGATCCGCCTCGTCGAGGCTGGCCAGCTCCGCAAAAAAAGGCAGGTGGCGCGGTCCACCAAAATGGTCGTCCACCGTTATGTCTCCGAGGCTAAAGGTCGGCATTTCGCCGCCTACCATACTGGAGTACAGCTTCGGCACGTTCGTGCGCCGCAACAAGGGCGATTTTGTGACAGAAATACCCGACTTTTGTGACATTATCCACATTTCTATCCAGCCAGGATCATGGGGACAGTATCACGTCAGAATGACCGCAGCAGGCGATCGCTTTCTCTGAGAACAAAAGCGCCCGCTTCGGAGACACTCCGAGCGGGCCGCTCTTCGAATCCGCGCGACGATGACTGTGAGACTCCCTACTTCGTCCCCACGACAAACCGCGTCTTCGTCGAATCCAGACGGCGCAATGTCTTCACGATGTCGTCACCGATCGCTTCGACCCGAGTGATGCTCTTCGGATTGAACTGCGGATCGTACGGACTCCGCGTCGGCCCACCGGACACCTCGAGCACGGCGTCGAAGTTGTACCGGTGCACCTGACCGGTCTTCGGATCGGTCCAGGTGCCCTGCCACGCGAGCGGCCGATTCTTCGGCCACAGACCGTACGGCAGCGCGATCGTGCGGATCTTGTAGCCCGGGACCGCCGAGTCGATCCCCATCGCGTTCCGCGCGATCTGCTCCTGCACCGCCGCGTCGGGATACTGACTGAGCTTCATGTGCCAGAGCGTGTGATCGCACAGCTCGAATCCGTTGTCGGCGAGCCACTTGACCTTCTGGAAGCGCCACTCGCGCTTCTGGCCGCCATACTTCGGGCTGTCGCCGAAGAAGTTGTGCCCCGCCGCCGCACCGTTCAGCATGCAGTACGTCGCGCGATTCTTCCAACCCGGATGCGTCCTCGCGAAGTCGAGCCAGATTCCCATCCCGCTCGTCGGATCGATCTCCAGCTTGCCGTCCTTCTCGATGTAGCGGAACTGAGAGTCGGAGGCGTCGTCGTACACGAAAACCACGGGCGACATCCCCGCCGGCACATCGCGGAAGTCCTTGTCCAGCATCTGCGCGATCGTGATCGGACGATAGCCGAGCCGATACGCCTCCTCGAGATCATTGCGGTAGCTCGCCGCGGTCCGCGTGTACAGGGCGTTCTTGTCCCCGCCGATCACGTGATACTCGAGCACCGGAATCCGGCCGAGAGGGTTGGCCGGCCGCGCGCCGGCAGCCGGCGAACCGGTCGCCGCCGCGGTGGACGATCCGGTCGTTCCGTCGCCCCGGACCGCGGCGATCATGCCGGCGGACGAGTCGCGGGTTCCTGTCGCGGACGAGGACTGCGCAGCGGGCGCGTCGCCTTTGGCGCAGCCGGCGATCAACAGGGCGAAAAGGGCAATACGGCGATCCATTTCTGACCTTCGGGGTGACAAGGGATGGGGCCGAGCCACGGGTCCCGGCGAAGCGAAAGCTAACGCCGCATCGCCGCTCCCCGGATGGGTTCCACGACGGCGGCCGGAAACCTGCTCACGCACCGCGCGTACCAGTAAATACACGCGACAGACGACTGTGCCTCGCTTCCTTCACCTCTCCGAACGACTGGCGACGCTTCGCCAGCACCTGACGCCGGCCGAGCCCGCCCGGATCTGGGCGAGACGGCAGTGGCGCTCGCTCGCCGCGCTTGCCGCCGTCTGCGTCGGCTTGATCGCCTTCGACGCCTGGCTGGCCACCTGCGGGTTCGAAGGATGCCCGTCCCGCGGGGAGGTTCGCGCATTTCGTCCCGGCGAAGGGGGACGCATCGTCGATCAGAACGACCAGTTCATGGGCCGCATCGCGATCGTGCGCCGCGTGAACGTACCCCTAGCCGAGATCCCGCCATGGGTACGCGACGCGTTCCTGGCCACGGAGGACCGCCGGTTCTACGAACACAATGGCCTCGACTGGCGCGGCGTTGGCCGAGCCGCGTTGAGCAACGTCCGCCACGGCGGCGTGCGTGAGGGCTTCAGCACCATCACCATGCAGGTCGCGCGCAACTCGTTCCTCGTGAACAAGCGCTATGGCCGCACGCTGCGGCGCAAGTTGATCGAGCTGCGCCTCACGCGGCTGATCGAGAGCGAGCTGACAAAGGATCAGATCCTCGAGCTCTACCTGAATCTCATCTACCTCGGCAACGGGATGAACGGGGTCGAAGCGGCGAGCCGCGACCTGTTCGGCAAGCACGTCTCGCAGCTCACCGTCGCCGAGGGCGCCATGCTCGCGGCGCTGCCGAAGGGACCGAGCATCTACACACCGCGTGACCACTACGAGCGCGGGCTGCGCCGCCGCAACCTCGTGCTCGGTCTCATGGCCGACGCGGGCTATCTCACCGCCGCTCAGAGGGACCAGGCATCCAACCTTCCATTGCGCATCGCCGCCGACGAGTGGCGGCCCGACACTGGAAACGAGCCGCTCGCGCTCGACGCCGTACGCGTCTTCATCGACTCCATCCTTCCCGACGCGCTCCGCGAAGGCGACGTGACGGTCTACACGACGCTCGACCTCGCGGCCCAGCGCGCGGCCGACCGCGCGGTTCTCCGACAGGCGGTGGCGGTCACCCGTGAAACGCAGTACGCCGGCGGACGCGTGCTCGATCCGGCGCAGGGCGCGCTCGTCGCGCTCGATCCCCGCAACGGAGACATTCGCGCGCTCGTCGGCGGACGGCGCAGCAAGCGTGGCTTCAATCGGGCGTTCAATGCGAAGCGCCAGCCAGGTTCGGCGTTCAAGCCGTTCGTCTACGCTACCGCGCTGCAAGCCGGCATGACGCCGATGACGCTCGTCGACGACGAACCCGTCGAAGTGGCGCAAGGCCGCAGCATCTGGCGACCCGCCAACTACAACGACAGCTACATCGGTACGATCACGCTCGCCAAGGCACTCGCCGTCTCGTCGAATGCGGCGGCGGTGCGGGTGAGCCAGACGGTCGGCATCAGGAACGTCGTCAACACCGCATACCGGAACGGCATCGCCAGCCAGCTCTCCACGTACCCCGCGACGGCACTCGGCGCCGTCGAGGTGACGCCGCTCGAGCTGGTGGCGGCATACGCGCCATTCACGAACGGTGGCCTGCGCGTCCATCCGCGGTTGGTCCGCCGGATCGAGGCCGCGGACGGCACCGTGCTATGGAGCGCCGAGGTCGCTCGCCCCGATACGGTGATGGATCCGCGCGATGCGTATCAGCTCACGTCCATGTTGCGCGGCGTCGTCGACGACGGGACCGCGCGGGTCCTGCGCGACATGGGAGTGAAAGGCCCCGTGGCTGGAAAGACCGGGACGACGAACAATGCCGCCGACGTCTGGTTCATCGGGTACACGCCGTCGCTCGTCGCGGGCGTCTGGTTCGGCTATGACACACCGCGGGCGATCGCGCCACATGCGTCGGGCGGTCATCTGGCCGCGCCCGCCTGGGCAGAGTTCTACCTGAACGGGTGGCACGAGCCGGCGTCGTCCGCCTACGGCTGGCAACCCCCGCCGGGGATGACGATGCGCATCGTCGATCCCACCACGGGCATGCTCGCGAACGAGTGGTGCCCGGTCAAAGAGCATCAATACTTCAAGCCGGGCACCGAGCCGACGGAGATCTGCAACGTGCACACGGAGCAGCAGCAGGATCAACCGCCGCCCGACGACATGGCGCTACCCCCGGACCCGGTGAAGCGCGCAGCCGAGGGCATCGGCTCCGTGCTGCGCCGGATCTTTCACTTCTAATTCCGAGCCGACGGCGCGCGACGGGCGATCAGATCAACCCGAGCCACGTCGACTGCGTCGAGCCGAATCCGGGAAAGAGCGTGTCGAGCTTGGTCGCGCCGAGGTGCTTGGCCGCCACCTCGGAGAACACGGCGCGAAAGTCAGTCGTGAGGGCGAGGTCCCGCCCCTCATAGAGCTGCTCCGGTTCGAGACCTGGCCAGCGCCCGTACACCTTCCGTCCCTTCACGTCTCCCCCGATGACGAAGAGCGCGCCGGCGTGTCCGTGATCGGTACCGCCATTCCCGTTCTGTCGCGCGGTGCGGCCGAACTCCGACATCGTCATGATGGTCACGTCGGCCATCCGGTCGCCGAGATCGGCGACGAGCGCAGCAACTGATCGAGCGAAATCGTCGAGACGGGCGGCGAGCTGCCCCGTGGCCGCGCCCTGGTTCACGTGGGTATCCCATCCGCCGACGTCGGCGAACGCGACCTCGAGCCCGACATCGGCCTTGATCAACTGTGCGATCTGACGAAGTCGCTGTCCGAACTGCGACGCCGGATACGCAGCGCCATTCTGCGGCAGATATTTCTGCGGGTTCGCGGCGCGCAGCAGCTTCACCGCCTCGAACATCTCACCTCCGGCGGCGTGCACGACGTCGGCGCTTCCCGTGCGGTACAGGGCTTCGAGGCGATCGGCCGCCGGACCCGCGGCGCGCACGGTGAACTCGTCGAGGGAGCTCATCGCAATCGTCGGCGCCGGTCCCTCGAGCATGCGGGGCGTCTGCGGCGTCATCGCGACGGCGCGGAAGGGTGACGGGCCGCCTTCGTGCACACATCCCGCTTCGCACGTACCGCGCGTCGCGAGATACCGGTTGAGCCAACCGTCGCGCGTTCCCTTCTCGTCCGGGGTCGCGGTCTCCATGTAGTCCTGCGCATCGAAATGCGAGCGAGTGTTGCTCGGACTGCCGACGGCGTGGATGGGCGCCAGGATTCCCATGTCCCACAGCGGCTTGATCGGCGCGAGCGCGGGATGCAGCCCGAAGAAGCCGTCGAGGTCCAGCGCGCCCGCGGGACCGGCGTTCAGCGCCGGCCGGGCGATCGCGATGTTCGGGCGCAACCGATAGTAGGCTGCCTCGCCGTGCGGCACCACGACATTCAGCGCGTCAGCCGCGCCGCGCTGGAACAGGCAGATGAGCGTCTTGCCGCGCGCGGCACCATGCCGCGCCGCGCCGCGCACCAGCTCTCCCCCGAATGCCGTCCGCCGCAAGAAGCTCGGACTCAACCCCATGGTCACCAGCGCGAGCGCGCCGGACTTCATGAACACTCTGCGATCCATGCTCGACCTCGTGAATCGTGATGACGGTCGCGATCAGCGACGCTGGAATTCCGGTGCGCCGATCGCCAAACCCACGGTCTGTGCGATTCCCTGCAGCTGCACCGGTCGTGCAAGGGCCTGCATTCCCGGCCGCGCGGCAGGCAGCGTGTCCGCGCCCAGCTTGGCGACGAGCGGATTCTCACCACGCAGAAGAATCTCGCGCGTATCCGGCGAGACGCTGCCGCCGAGGAAGGCGCTCACCACCGAGTCGACCTGCTCCTCGTGTGACGCGCCGCGCAGCCGCTCCTCGTCTGCCCAGTGCGCCACGCTCGCCGTCGGCAATCGGCCACCGGCCAGGGCCAGACCGAAGTTGATACGATTCAGGATGGCGCCCGTGTTCATCCACGCCTCACCGGTCTCGGGCCAACCGTTGGGAGCTTGATGCCCGAAGATGGGCTGTCCGAGGAACGCCACCGTCTGCGCCGCACGCAGCGACGTGTCGGGCGATGCACCGACGGCGCGCAGCGCCGAGGCGACCAGCTCGAACGGCGTCTTCACTTTGGCGCGATACGCGGCGCGACTGAAGAACTCGGAGCTCGTGACGATGGTGCGCACCACCTCGCGAATGTCGCCGTCGGTGCGGCCGAACGTCGCCGCGGCACGCTCGACGAGCGAAGGCGGTGGATCGTCGCCGACGAAGCGGATCGCGAGCTTGCGCGCAATGAATCGGGCGGTGTGCGGATCGCGAGCCAGGATGTCGAGCACCTCCTCGCCATCTTCGATCCCGCGACCCGCGGCGATCCGGTGGCCGAGAACGACCTTCTCCCCGGCGTCGTGAATCTCCGGACGAAACATGAACACGGCCGCCTGCCGAGGGTTCATCGTCCATCCGGTCAGCGCACGCGCAACGTCGATCACGTCGTGCTGCGTGTAGCCGCCGTCGACGCCCAGAGTGTGGAGCTCGAGCAGCTCGCGTGCGTAGTTCTCGTTGAGGCCGCGTCGCCGCTGCGGCGGAGCGAGTGGGGCGAACGGTCGGCGGCCGCGCCCAGGCGTGCGCGAGCTGACGAGGGTCGGATGAAGCGAATCGGCGGCGCTCTGCCACTGATCCAGATAGAACAGCATCGCCGGGCTCTTCGCGACGGCGCCGAGCAGGTCGCGAAACCGGCCGAGGGCGAGCGGGCGAATCACGTCCTGATCGTACGAGCCGATGAACAGGCGGGTGACGCCCTTGCCTGCGAACACGGTGAAGTGATTCTCCCAGAAATCCGTCATCACCTCCTGAAGCTGGCGCTCGCTGGCAACGGCGCGCGCCAACCGAGCCGACTGAACGTCGCCGAGGATGCGCTGATTGCGGCGGATCTGGTCTCGAAGCGTCGGATTCTCACGCAGCAGCTCGGCGCGCACGTCGCGACGGGAAGTCGTGTCGCCGGTCTGCGCCTGGCGCCGCTGCATCTCTCGGACGAGCTGCTGCCCCTCCTCGTACATGCTCACCAACTCGGGAGTCGGCCGATGCAGCATCTCGTACGACGCGATCACCGCGTCGGCGCTATCGTCGGGAATTCGGTCCGGCGCCAGCTGAAGCGCGATCCACTGGTCGACGCCCATGGCGCGCACGCGCGCGACGTCGCCGGGTCGGGGGCCGAATGCCAGCCGGTTGAGCACGTGCTGGACCTGCTGGTCGGCGGTCTGCTCTCGCGGCTCGTCGGGCGTGACGACGACGATGGGCGTGGGCGCGCGCCCGGCGGTGTTCGACGCGCTCGTGCGAGCGCCGGAACAGGCGGCGACGGCGAAGAGCAGGACGACGGATGGCCTGACCAGGGAAGGCATGTTGACGTCCGGGGGCGAAGGGACACGTAGCAGACGCCTCGCACGTCGAATGGTTAAGTCTCGATGGCTCCGGTCGTCATATCTTTGTAGTAGGACCTGGGGCCCAACCCGGACGGAGGCGCCGTGCCGCCCGTCGATCGGATCGACTCTCCCACCCCGCGCGTGATCAGTCCGCTCATTCTCGCCGACGACTTTGCTCGGCAGCTGTCGTTCGAGAGCCTCGGCGCCACGGCCACGGCGGCGATGAGCGAGCGGAGGATCGTCGTCTGCTCGGTGCTGCCCGATGGGATGGACGCCGTGCGACGCGAGTTGGGCGAGACGCGAAGCGACGCGCTGATGCGCGAGCTGGCGCTCTTCGTCCGCCGCAACCTACGAGGCACGGACGCCGTCGCCGCCGTCGGGGACGAGCTGGCGGTGTTCCTGGACGCGCCCGGCGCGATGGGCCAGGCGGTGGCGCATCGCCTGCTGGCGGCGACTCGCGCGCACGTCTTCTCCGGTGGCGCATCCGATCGATCGCTGCGCCTCACCGTATCGATCGGCATGGCGGCGACGCCGGAGCATGGCGCGAGCTTCGAGAGCGTTCTTGGCGCCGCCCGTGCCGCCCGCGCGTCGGCCGGCCGCGACGGGGTCGCGCTCGCGCTGTCCGGTCGTCCGAACGTCCTGGAGGTCGGCCGGTTCGTCGGCCGCACCGAACAGCTGGGGCGCCTCATCGACTACCTCGACGACATGGTGCGCGGCGTCGGGCGAATCGTGGCCGTCATCGGCGAGACCGGTGTCGGCACGAGCGCGCTGGTGCGCACGCTGGAACCGGAGGTGCGCATGCGCGGCGGGTCGCTCGTCGTCGCGAGCGCGCGCGAGAGCACGCTCGCGTCTCCCTATGCGCTCTGGTGCGACGTCCTGCGCGGAGTACGCCGGCTGCCGGTGAAGAGCACCCGCGGGTGGCGCGAGCTCCCGTCGCTCGACCCGTCGCTCGAGCGGCTGATCGACGACCCGCCGCGGGGCCGCAGCAAGATCCAGCTGCTCGGCGAGCTCGCGGACTTCCTCCGGCTCGCGGCGCAGCAACGGCCGCTCATGCTGCACCTCGAAGAGCTGCAATGGGTCGACGCCGCGTCGTGGGACGCGCTGGAGTATCTCATCCCGCAGCTGGAGAGTGAGCGGGTCCTCATCTCGCTGAGCTTCCGTACCGGCGAGGCGTACGATGACGCGGCGGAGCGCTGGGCGAGGCTGGTGACGCGGCCCCGTCACCATGAGATGCTCCTGACCCGTCTGACGCGCGACGACGTGAAGCGTTGGATCGAGGCGTCGATGCGTGGCGAGGAGGTTGGACGCGACGTCCTCGCATACGCGTACCGCCAGACGGAAGGCAACCCGCTCCTCTTGACGCACCTGCTACGCGACCTCGAGGAAAGCGGTCATCTCGTGCTGGATGGCACGGACCGCTGGCGATGGAGCGCGGCGGCCGATCTGCCGCCTCAGGCGTCACTGCACGAGCTGTTGGCGCGTCGGATCAACCGGCTGCCCACCTATGCGCGCGCGGTCCTCGAAGCAGCGGCCGTGCTGGGTCGCGAGTGCGACGACGATCTCGTGACCGAGATGACGGAGCTCGACCCGCACGACGTCGCCGACGGCCTGGCGCGGCTCGCGGCAATGGAGCTGCTCATCCCGACCTTCGAACGAGTACGCGGAGGCCTCGTCTTTGCCCACGACGAGGTGGCGCGCGTGACCCGCGCGCTGCTGACCGACGACCGGCGGATCGCGCTCCATCTCCGCGCTGCCCGAGCACTCGACAAGCGACGGACCATCGCGCCGAGCGAGATCGCGTCGCACTTCGAGGCCGCGGGCGCCGGGCCGGAGGCGCACGCCTATGCCATCCGCGCCGCGGATTCGGCGCTCGCGCTCTACGAGACGGCGGCGGCGGCGGCGCTGCTCGCGTCGGCTGAACGCACCGCGCCCTCGCCCGAGGCGCTGGCCGTGGTGCGCGTGCGCATGGCATCGCTGGCCGAGATCGCGGGGCGGTTCGAGGAGGCCGAGGCGCTCTGCGAGCAGGCGCTCGAGTGGTTCGAGCGACAGGGCAATCAGCTCGAGACGCTGCGAGTGAAGCGCACGCGCACGCTCGTGCGCATGAAGCGTGGCCAATCGGCAAGCGACACCCTGGCTGCGCTGCTGGCGCTGGAAGAGGAGGCGCGGCGAGTGGGTGCCGCCCCCGAACGTGCGGCCATCCTGCAGCTCGTGTCGCAGACGCATTGGCGTCTCGGCGATCCGGTGGAAGCGCGACGCGTGGCCGAAGAATCGCTGGCCATCGCCGAGCAAATGGGCGACGCCGTCCTGATCGCCGATGCGTGCATCCGCCTGGCGGTCACGGTGCAGTTCGAAGACTCGTCCGCGGCGAGAGCGCTCCAGAATCGCGCGCTGCAGATCTCGACGGAGCTGGGCGAGATCCCGCGTCGCGTGCGCTGCCTCATCAACCTCGGCGTGCTGGAGTTGATCGAGAACAATTGGGAACCTGCCCGCGCGGCGCTCCGGTCGGCGGCGCAGGAGGCGCGCACGGCGGGCCTCACGGAGCTATGGGGTCGGGCGGAGCTGAACTACGGCGTGCTCGCGGCGCGCGTCGGCGAATACGACGTGGCGGCCGAACACCTCGGCAACTCGCTCCAGCACTTCTCCGACGTGCAGCATAGCGAGCTCCAACTGTACGCCGCATACAACCTCGCGACTCTCGAATTCGACCGTGGGCGGCATCGAGAGGCGGGCGACACCTACGAGCTCGTGATGGCGTTGGCCGAGCGGATCGGTCAGAAGGAGGTGCAGGAGGGGGCGCGAGCCGGTTTTGCCCTGACGCTTCTCTCCAGCGGCCAGGAGGCGGAGGCGCGGGCGGCCGCCGAGCGAGTGCGGGCATTCATGGATTCCCGGCCCGACTGGTTCCAGCAGCGCGAGCTGGGCGAGGCGCTGATGCTTCGTCTCCTGCTGATCGACGGGCGGGTGGAGGAGGCCAGGAGCGTCTTCAGCCGAGCTCTGCAGATGGCGGATCCAACCGACATCTATGCTGCGGCGTGGCTCACTGCTGAGTGCGGTAGGGACCTCTTACCTTATGCGGCCGAAGTAGTTGAGGATGCGGCGCACCGGTACGGCAGCAGACCGGAAGTCTTGGGCAATCCAAAGATCCGCGACCGGTTCACTGTATTGTTATTTGACGGCAAATCCACTATTGACCGATCCTGACGGGTTCGGTAGACTCTGATACACAGGAAGGGAGCGGGGCCGGCCTTTGTTGTTCCGGCTTCGAGGGTGCAGCGCAGCACCTCCTTCCCTCAGACCGCCTGGGCCCCATCTGATGAAAGGGGTACCGGTCGATTATCCGCGATTCGCGGGGTTCCACAATGCGTCGTAACTACTGGATAGTCGTCGCCAACGCGGTCGCCCTGGCGGCTGTCGTGGGCTGCCGAGACAACATCGTCGCGCCCAGTGCCGCTCCGGCCGGGGCGCCGGCCCGCATGATCCAGGCTCCGGATGGTCATCCGTCACTGAGCCTGGTGGGTGGGTCTTCCAACGAGTCCACCGATTTCACCGTCGGGCCAGCGGGCGGCGTGTTCTACGTCGGCAGCCATGCGGTCGTTTTTCCGGCTCACAGCATCTGCGATCCCAACCGGAGCAGCTACGGTCCGGGGACGTGGAACAGTCCCTGTGACGTCATCAAGGGACCAGTCCAGATTCACGCCGAGGTCAAGACCCAGGGCGGTCGCAGCTGGGTCGACTTCAAGCCGGAGCTTCGGTTTGCTCCGTCGGCGAATCCGTCCCGCTGGGTGTGGATGTTCATGCGCACTCCGCAGGCGGTCGGCGCGAAGGGTGATCTCTCGCGCTTCAACATCCTGTTCGCGGAGAGCATCGGCGGGCAGACGGTGAACGACGCAGCGGTCGACGAGACGCTGCGCACATACGTCGACACGCGGACGGGGATCTCCTTCCGCCGCATCCAGCACTTCAGCGGATACGTGGTCGCGGGCTTCGCCTGCGACGTGTGTGACGCTGTGGTCGATGGACTTCTTCAGTAACCGGATCGTCAGATGAAACGCAGAACACGCCCGCCAAGACATCGGCGGGCGTGTTCTTTTTCTAGCAGGAAAGTTTTTTCCCGATGCCGCCGTCGATTCGCGTCGAAACTCGCGAAGAAACGCGAAGAAAACTGTGACGGTCGCAGGGGATCGGGTGGTTCTTGCTATGAGCGTGGTGACGGCGTTCATGCCGCACGGAACGCATCGCAGGTGATGGCGGGTATATCGATCGTGGCTGGTATGCGCTTTGCCTTTTTCCGCCGCAGAGTGGCCGGTGATCGCGGTCGCTCCGGCCCGCTGTTCCAGTACCGGGACGTCAGTGTCTTCAGGACGTGACGCGAGGTGAAGAAGTTGTCGGTCGGGTTGGGAAGGTGCTGTCGAGCTGTCACTCGCCAGCCGACACTTGAAGTAGCACGCTGGTCGTAGTGAACGCGAAAGCCGGACAGAACACCTTTCAGGAGGGGGCATGGACATCCTCGTGATGCTCGAGGAAAACCCCGATCACTCGCCAGTGCTCGCGCACGTGAATTCCGTCCCGTCACCGCTCGCTCATCGCCAGGCGCGCGACATCGTGACGCTCTACGGGGCTCCGAGTGCGGAGACGCTGGCGTTGGCGCTCGCCGCCGCGGTGGAATCGCGGCGAACGGGGGAGGGACACGACCACCGGGACGCCATCCGGCACCTCGGCGTCTGGTCGGAGCGTGGCGCGATCGGCGATGCGGCGTGGCGCGACATCGGCACGGGCGAGCTCGTGACGCGAGATCTGGAGATTCCGCTGGAGATCCTGCACGGCACGGCCACCCAGCTGCTCGGCGAGTGTGGCCAACTCATTCGCAAGTTGTTGGCGGGCTTGTCGATGCCGGACTGGCCCGAAGGCGCACGACGCGCCATCACCATCTCGCTCGGACCAGTGGTCGGATTGGCAGCGCCCATGCTTGCACCGTTCGAGTCTCTGCTGGACCGCCTGCGTGAGGCGGACGCGCTGGCCTACGACTACGAGGGGGATTGAGCGACGAAACCTGCTCCGTCAGAGAATCGGTGGTTGAGAGGCCCGGGCGCGTCGCCCGGGCCTTCTTCTTTGCGCCCGGTCGGACGATACGTCGAAGGCCTCGCGGTCCACTCTGCTTGACTTGACCGCCCCGTTGTCGCATGTCTGTAATCGACCGCAGAAGGAGGTGGGCCTGCCAGGGCTCTCCACTCGCCACTCGCCAGCCGGAAGGTCCGGGGGCGAGCGCCCGTTCAGCGACGACCACGAGCGCCCCAGGAGCGCCGCGCAACGCGGCACCTCTGGAGGCGCTCTCGTGTTTCCGTACGCTCGGGCGCTCGCCCCTCTGGACCCCGGCACGGGCGCGTCGCCGGTGCGCCCTGGTGCGGCCATCTCGATCAGGGCTGTCTCCTAGAGCGAGCGAGGTGCACGCATGCGAGAGTATCTGGGATCGGAGATCCGCAACATCGCGGTAGTCGGACACGGGGCGAGTGGGAAGACCAGTCTGGTCGATGCGCTCGCCTTCGTGTCCGGCTCCAGCAAACGCCACGGCAGCGTTCCCGACGGCAGCAGCCTCACCGACACCGCCCCGGAAGAGCTCGAGCGGGGCTATTCCATCAACCTCGGTTGTGCATACGCCGAGTGGATGGACACCAAGATCAACCTGCTGGACGCGCCCGGCTTTCTCGACTTCCAGGGCGATGCGATCGCCGGCCTCGCGGCGGCCGACGGCGCGCTCTGCGTGGTGAGCGCGACGGCCGGCGTGGAAGTCGGGACGGAGCGCATGTTCCGGGAGGCAGTGTCGCGCGGCGATCCGGTGCTGTTCGTCGTCACGATGATGGACAAGGAGCACGCCGACTTCGACGGCATCTACCAGCAGATCAAGACGAAGCTGACGAACAAGGTCATCCCGATCGAAGTTCCGGTCGGGCAGGGTGCGGACTTTCACGGGATCGTGAACCTGTTCGACAAACGGGCGCACATGTATGCGAAAGGGGCCCGGAGCGGGGCTTATGACGAGACGGACGTCCCGCCGGAGGTGCAGCCACAGTTCGGCCGCTACTACGCGGAGCTGATCGAGACGATCGCGGCGACGGACGACGGATTGCTCGAGCGCTATCTGGACGGCGGAGAGATCTCGCGCGATGACGCGATCAGCGCGATGAAGGACGCGATGAAGCGCATGGAGCTGTTTCCATTGTTCTGCGTGTCGTCGACGCTCAACTATGGCACGCGCGCGGTCCTCTCGACGGTGGTGCAACTGATGCCGAGCGCGTACGAGATGGAGGAGATTCACGCGTTCACGGGATCGGAGGGGGACCGGACCGTACAGATCCACGCCGATGACGCGGCGCCGTTCGCGGCGCTGGTGTTCAAGACGCAGAGCGAGCCGCACGTCGGGGACGTGACGGTGTTTCGCGTGCTGTCGGGCGCGGCGCGGAATGGCGACGAGGTGTACAACGCCACGCGGGACGCGACCGAGAAGCTGAACCATCTGGCCATCCCGCAGGGCCGCGAGCGCCTCGATGCGTCGTGTCTCCACGCGGGTGACATCGGCTGCGTCGCCAAGCTGCGCGCGACGCACACGAACGACACCCTCTCCACGCGCGCCCATCCGGTGCGCCTGCCCGAAATCCGGTTTCCGGAGGCGCTGGTCCAGATGGCCATCCATCCGGTCAATCGCACCGACGAGGAGAAGCTCCAGGCGGGGCTCCATCGGTTGCACGAGGAGGATCCGTCGTTCGAGATGCACTTCAACGCCGAGACGCACGAGACGCTCGTCTCGGGTCTGGGCGAGCGGCATCTCGAGGTGGCGCTCGCGAAGCTGAAGCGGAAGTTCGGCGTGGTGGCGGAGCTGAAGAAGCCGAAGATCGCGTATCGTGAGACGATCCGGATGCGGGCCGAAGGCCAGGGGCGCCACAAAAAGCAGTCGGGGGGACGCGGGCAGTTCGGCGATTGCTGGGTGCGTCTGGCGCCGACCGAGCGCGGTGACGGCATTCGATTCGAAGATCGGATCGTCGGCGGCGCGATCCCCAGCAAGTTCATCCCCGCGGTGGAGAAGGGGATTCACGAAGCGGCGGAGCGGGGCGTGATCGCGGGATTCCCGCTGGTCGATTTTCAGGTGGAGCTGTACGACGGCTCGTATCACACCGTGGACTCGAACGAGATGTCGTTCAAGATGGCGGGGATCCAGGCGTTCAAGAACATCGCGCCCAAGTGCAAGCCCGTGCTCCTCGAGCCACTCGACGAGGTCGAGGTGGTGACGCCGGACGATTCGCTCGGTGACGTGCTCGGAGACCTCTCGGCGCGTCGCGGGCAGATTCTCGGGACCGACTCGCCGGCGGACATTCCGGGAACGCGGGTGCGTGCCGTCGTGCCGCAATCCGAGCTCCATCTCTACGCGAGCGCGCTGCAGTCGATGACCCACGGGCGCGCGACGTTCCGCCGGGTCTTCCGGGGCTACGAGGAGATGCCGCCCGACGCGGCGCAGCGCGTGGTGCAGGAAGTATCCAGGGGGCCGGAAAGCGCCGTTCATTGACGCGGCGTACGGCGCCGCCGCGCGGTCCCGTGGCGCGGCGGCGCCGTTATATTCCTCGCCCGTGACCACACCGAGCTCCGACGATCGACGGGGGGATACCGACGCGCTGCCGACCCTGCCCGATGGGTTCTGCGACATCGTCGGCCGTGGGCGGATGGGCGAGGCGTTGGTATCTGCGCTGGATGAAGCAGGGATCGCCGTGCGTGGCCCATTCGGGCGTGGGTACGACGGCGACCAGGCCGCCGTCGTGGTGCTGTGCGTTCCGGAGCGGGAGATCGCGGCGGCGGCCGCCGAAGTCACCAGTGGGCCGATCGTGGGCCACGTCAGCGCGTCGGCGCCGCTCGAATTGCTCGAGCCGCACGAGCACCGGTTCAGTCTCCACCCGCTGATGAGCGTTCTCGGTGCGGGAACGCGATTCGCCGGCGCGGCGTGCGCGATCGACGGAAGCACGTCGAGGGCGCTGACGGTGGCGCGCGCGGTGGCCGAGCGACTCGAGATGCGGCCCATCGTCATTCGGCCGGATTCTCGCGCGCTTTATCACGCCGCCGCGTCGGCGGCGTCGAACTTTCTGGTGACGCTCGAGGGAATGGCGGAGACGCTCGCCGCGCGGGCGGGACTCGACCGCTCCGCCCTGGCGCCGCTCGTTCGCGCGTCCGTGGACAACTGGCTGTCACGCGGCGCGGTGGCGGCGCTCACCGGTCCGATCGCTCGCGGTGATGAACAGACCGCAGAGCGGCAGCGGGCCGCCGTCGTCGCATCAGCGCCGGAGCTCCTTCCGTTGTGGGACGCGCTCGCGGTGGCGACGCGCGAGCTCGCTACGCGCCGCAGCGACCCATGATCGTCGCGCGCACGGTCGCCGAGCTGCGCGAGCTCGTGTCGTCGGCACGAACCGGTGGTGCGCGGGTGGGATTGGTTCCGACGATGGGGGCATTCCACGACGGACATCTCAGCCTGATGCGGCGCGCACGCGAACGGTGCGGCTTCGTCGTGGTGTCGCTGTTCGTCAATCCGGCGCAGTTCAACGATCCGGCCGACCTCGCTCGGTATCCACGTGACGAGGAGCGCGACAGGGCGCTCGCGTCGTCGACCGGGGTCGACGTCCTGTTCGTGCCCCCGGTCGAGGACGTCTATCCCGCGGGCTTCGCGACCATGGTCGAGGTGGCGGGGGTCTCGGAGCCGCTGGAAGGCGTGGTGCGCGGCCCGAAGCATTTCCGCGGTGTTGCGACGGTGGTGACGAAGCTGTTCAACATGGTCCAGCCGGACGACGCGTTCTTCGGTCAGAAGGACGCGCAGCAGGCGCTGCTCATCCGGCGGATGGTCGTCGATCTGGACATTCCGGTGCGGGTGGAGGTGTGTCCGACGATTCGAGAGCCGGACGGGCTGGCCATGTCGAGTCGCAATGCGCTGCTGGATCCCGAGTCCCGTCGCCGCGCGCCAGCGCTCTCGCGAGCGCTGTTCGCCGTGTCGGACGCGGTCGCACGCGGCGAGCGCGACGCGGGACGTGCGCTGCGAGAGGGCGCATCGATCTTGTCGACGGCCGGCATCGAGCCGGAGTACTTCAGCGCGGTGTCCACGGACACACTGGCGCCCGTGCCGCGCATCGAGGGGGAGACACTCGTCGCACTCGCGGCCCGAGTCGGGCCGGTACGCCTGATCGACAACGTGATCGTCGCTCCTCCGACGGCGGGGCGCGCATGACGCGTAGCGCGGCGGCGGGATCGTCCGCGCTCGGGCGCATGGCTGACGCGCGCGCGCGTGGCGTACCGATCGTGATGTTGACGGCGTACGACTTTCCGTCCGGGCGAGTGGTGGAGGCTGCGGGGGTGGACGTCGTGCTGGTCGGAGACTCGGCGGCGATGACGGTGCTGGGCTATCCGAGCACGCGCGACATCTCGCTCGACGAGCTGCTGGTGCTCACCCGGGCGGTACGACGAGCGGTGCAGCGCGCTCCGGTGGTGGGTGACATGCCATACGGCAGCTACGAGTCGGGCGACGCGGTGGCGGTTGCGACGGCACAGCGCTTCGTTCGCGAAGCAGGCTGCGACGCGGTGAAGCTGGAGGGCGCGGGGGCGATGCTGTCGCGCGTGCGCGCGATCGTCGCGGCGGGGATTCCGGTGATCGGGCACGTCGGTCTTCTGCCGCAATCGGTGACGACGCGGGACGGCTACCGGGCGAAGGGACGCGATGCGGAGCAGGCGCTGGCGATCGTCTCGGACGCGGAGGCGCTCGCGGCGGCTGGCTGTGTGGCGCTCGTGGTCGAGGCAGTGCCGGCCGAGCTGGGGACGATCATCACCGAGCGCGTGCCGATCCCGGTGATCGGGATCGGTGCGGGCGCACGGACGTCCGGCCAGGTGCTCGTCTACACCGATCTGGTCGGACTGGGCGAAGGGGGAGACCACGTGCCGCGCTTCGTGCGTCGGTACGCGTCGGCGCACGATTCGCTCGTGGAAGCGGTGCGTCGCTGGGCCGAGGACGTACGCTCCGGCGCGTTCCCGTCGGCGGCGGAGTCGTACGGGATGGCGGCGGAGGTGATGGAGGAGGTGAGGCGAAGGTTGGGAGGGGGGGGCGGCGCGCGGGGCGCGCGGTGAATCGATGAATCGGTGAATCGGTGAATCCGTGAGGCAGTGAATCGGCTGGTGACTCCGTGACTCCACGGCACGTGCCACAACCGCGTGGAGACGCTTCGATAAGGCTCCAGGCTGGTCGTGGCCATTCGGTCTTGAGTCACCGAGTCACCAGCCGCCGTACCGATTCACCGCTTCACTGCCTCACCGATTCACGGCACTTCTCCCTCACCCATTCGCCGACTTTCTCCGCCGAGCGGCGCGGCCCTTCTTGACCGTCTTGCCAACCTCGATCGAGACGACGTCGGATGCTTCGGCGGCGATGCCGGGAGCTGCGGCAGGGACGATCTGCTTCGGCTGCTTGTAGCTGAAGCGCTTTCCCTCGTAGTTGCGGAAGACGACTTCGTCGTCGTTGATCTCTTCGACGTATTCCGGGAGGAGAGGGACCTTGCCGCCGCCGCCGGGCGCGTCGATGACGAATTGCGGGACCGCGAGCCCCGACGTCCAGCCGCGTAGCGCCTGGATGATCTCGAGGCCCTTCTGCACGGTGGTGCGGAAATGTTCACCGCCGGCGACCTGGTCGGCCATGTAGATGTAGTACGGACGCACGCGCGCCTTCAGGAGCTCGTGCATCAGCTTCATCATGACCTTGGGGTCGTCATTGACGCCCTTGAGCAGCACCGTCTGGCAGCCGAGCGACATGCCGGTCCTCGAGAGGCGGTCGAGTGCGGCCACCGCGGCGGGGGTGAGCTCGCTCGGATGATTGAAGTGGGTGTTCATGAAGATGGGGTGATACTTCTGCACCATCTCACAGAACTCGGGGGTGACTCGCTCGGGCAGATGCGAGGTGATGCGGCTGCCCAGCCGGATGATCTCGACGTGCGGGATGGCGCGCAGCCGTTGGAAGATGTACTCGAGCCGGCGATCGCTGAGCATCATCGGGTCGCCGCCGGACAGGATGACGTCGCGCACCTCGGGATGAGCGGCGATGTACTCGAACGCGGAGTCGTACTGGTTGAGCGGGATCTTCTCCGGATCACCCACCTTGCGGCGCCGGGTGCAGAACCGGCAATAGCTGGCGCAGACCGGGCTGACGAGGAAGAGAACGCGGTCGGGGTAGCGGTGGGTGATGTTCGGCACCGGGGAGTCGCCGTCCTCGTCGAGCGAGTCGATGACGCCGTCGACGATCTCGAGCTCCTGGACGTTCGGCACGAACTGGTTCCAGTTCGCGTCGCCGACCTCCCGGATCTGCGAGAGCGACTCGCGGGTGATGCGCATCTGGAAGTTGTCGAACGCCGGCTGGAGCGCTTCGACGTCGATCTCCCGCTCCGCGGCCTCGGCACCGAATCGCTCGGCCACGTAGGCTTTGAGCTCGTCGAGAGAGCTGATGCTCTCGTCGCGCAGAATCTTCTGCCAGTCACTCATCTCGTCGCTACTCCACCCTCTCGTGTGGTGAGGCGTGTGGTCAGCATGATCCGGTCGTCTGCCGGAGCATAGAAGTCGCGCACGCGAGCGGCTTCGGCGAAGCCGGCGTGCGTGTAGAACTCGCGAGTCCTCGCATACTCGGCGCGCGAGGAGGTCTCGACGAGCAGGAGACGACCACCCCTTGCGGCGAGTTTCGCGCGAACGTCACGCACGAGCGCGCGGCCGACGCCGGACCGTTGCGCCGCGGGATGCACGGCGAGCCAGTACAGATCGTAGGTGCCTTGGGTGACCGGTGTCGGCCCGAAGCAGGCGTAGCCGACGAGACGTCCGTCGTCGAACGCGCCGATGAACTCATAGTCGGCGGATGCGGCGCCGGTCGTCGCGGAGAGGTCGAACAACGAGAGTGCGACCTCGATCTCGTCGGCGTTGAAGGCGTCAGTGGCTTCGAGCAGGTCGGCAAGACGCGGGCGGTGATGAGGACGCAGCGTGCCGATCTCCATGTGACGTTACGCCTCGCCGACGAAGAGGTCGAGCGCGGCCGGCACGGCCGGCGACACCCCGGACAGACGCTGCGCGAGCGCCCACCGTTCGGCGTGGTTCGTCGACTCGCGCGCCCGCTGCAGTCCCAGCTCGCACACCTGGCGCACGAGCGCGCCGTACTCGATGCCGGCGACGCGCGCCATGCGCGCCAGTCCGGCGTCGGGCGCGATGTCGGGATTGGCGTTGACCTCGAGGATCCACGGGCGTCCGTCCTGATCGATGCGCATGTCGACGCGCCCGTAGCCGGCGCCGCCCACGAGACGCCAGGCGGCGACGGCAACGCGCCGCAGCTGCGTCGCCACCCCGGCGGGGAGACGCGCTGGGCAGAGCGGGGCGGAGCCGAGGTCTTCATCGGAGCCGGTTTCCCACTTCGAGCGGTACGTCACGATGCGCCACATCCCTTTCGGCATGTGGCCGAAATCGATCTCGGCGATCGGGAGGGAGGCGTCGCCGAGGATGCCGACGTTGACTTCGCGCCCCTCGACGTAGCGCTGCACGAGCACCTCGTCCCACCGCTCGAGCATCGCGCCGACGCGCTCGGCGAGCGCGCGGCTGCTGCGGACGACGGACCGCTGCTCGACGCCGATCGAGGCATCTTCCGCCGCCGGCTTGCAGATGGCGGGGAAGCCCACGGACGGGATCGCGCTGCCGCGGCGCACGATGGCGGACTTGGGGACGGGCAGGCCGGCGTGTTCAAGCGCGGTGTTGACGACGTGCTTGCGCAGACAGAGCGAGGTCGTCCAGCTGGAGCTGCCCGTGTAGGGAATGCCCATCAGCTCGAGCACCGAGATGACGGGGGGCTCGAGGGCGGCGACGCCGTCGATTCCCTCACAGAGGTTGAAGACGAGGTCGACGCGGGCGCGGCGAAGCTTGTCCACCCATTTGGCGTCCTGGTGCGCCGGCACGCGAATGATCTCGTTGCCTTCACGCGCCAGCTCGGCGGCGATCGCGTCGACGGTGCCGAGGATGAGCTGGTCGGGAGCGGCGGCATAGGCGCTCGCGCCGTCGAAGAGGATCGCGATCTTCACGCGGCACCTCGGAGACGGACGCCGTGACGCTCGGCCGCCGCTTCGAGACAGGCACCGATCAGCGCGTCGTAGTCGAGCCCCGCGGCGCGCGCGGCCTTGGGGAGGCACGAGTTGTCGGCGGGGTCGGGAAGGATGCCGGGCAGCGGGTTCACCTCGACGACGTTCGCACGACCGTGGTCGTCGAGCCGCACGTCGACGCGCGCCCAATCGCGGCAGCCGAGGGCGAGGAAGGTGCGTCGCACGACGTCCACGATCTCACCGCGCAGCGTGTCGTCGACGCGAGCGGGGCACTCGAAGATCTCGAGCGGCTCGTCCGCACGATCCCACAGCCACTTGGCCTCGAAGCCGTAGATGGGCAGCGCCCCGTCGGGGAGCGACTCGAAGTTCATGCCGACGAGCGGGAGCACGCGCAGGTCGGCGCCGTTGCCCAGCACGCCGCAGGTGAACTCCGCGCCGGAGAGGAATCGCTCGACCAGCACCGGCTGCTGATAGCGTTCGAGGAGATCGAGCACGACCGGGGCAAGCTGTTCGGCGGCGGGCACGAAGTTGCGTTCGGTGATCCCCTTCGACGATCCCTCGTGGACCGGTTTGGCGAAGAGCGGCGCGCGCAGCGCTCCGATGTCGAGCGCGGCGAGATCGCCCGCCGAGCGGACGAGGCGCCAATCGGCGGTGGGAACGCCGTGCGCGCGGAGGATCTCCTTGGTACGCGCCTTGTCGAGGCAGAGCGAGAGCGAGAAGGGATCGCTGCCGGAGTAGGGGATGCCGTAGAACTCGCAGATCGCCGGGACGTGCGCCTCGCGGTTGGGGCCGCGCAATCCTTCGGCGATGTTGAAGACGATGTCGGGGCGTTCGTCGCGGAGCCGCTGCGGGAAATCGTCGGTCGCCTCGAGGCGGATCACCGTCCCGTACCGGGCGAGCACGTGGGCGACGGCGTCAATGGTCTCGGCGGAGTCCCACTCCGCGAACTCGTCGTCGACGGCGGTGGGGAGAGGGGAGGAGGCGGGAGCAACCAGCGTGGCGGACGCGCTATGGGCGCCGCGACTGGGCGGCTCCTCGTCGCCACGCGCCACGTCGGCGGTGGCGGCGTGCGGGTCGGGCTTCTGGTTGTACGCGAAACCGATGCGCGTCATCCCGTTCCTTCTCAGGTGTCCCGCGGCGTGTCGGGGCTACGCTCGGCGAGGTCGCTCACTCGTTCGCAGCTATGGGCGCAAGAGGTACGCCACGCGCGACGTTGGGCGAAGATAGGGACAGCAGAAAATTCGCGCAATGAAAAATTCCGCGTCGGCGCGCAAATTTTCTTGGAGGCGATCGCACTGCCGGCGCGCCGCGCCGATCGGACCTTGCCGATCAGACCTTGTGGTAGACGACGCGAGCGGCTTCGCGCCGGTCCTCGGCGGTGTAGATCTCGAAGTCGGAGAAGAAGGCGGGCGCCTCCTGCTGAAGGACGCGGAGCACCGCGACCGCCATGCGTCGGATCTCCAGCTCGGCGCCCTCGCTCGCCCGGAGCTCGAGCATGGTGCGCCAGGCACGTGCGTTCCCCGTGACGACAATCTTCGTCTCGGTGGAGTTGGGCAGCACGCCGCGCGCCGCCTCGCGGGCCATCTTCCGTCGATGGACCTTGTCGGCGACCCAGCCGTAACGCTCCATGAGCTGCCCCACGAGCAGGACGTACGCCGTCTGGGCCGCCTCGATCTGGTCGCGCCATGCGCCAAGCAGCGCCTCGTCGCCGGCGACGGCGGGCGGGATGACGAAGCTCGCCTCGCTCTCGTCGACGTAGCGCTGCGAGAGCTGGGAGTACGCGAAGCCGGCGCGGTGGCGCACCAGCTCGTGCGTGAGCGAGCGGCTCACACCCTCGAGAAGGAGGGAATAGTTCGCGTGCTCGAGGACGCTCCCGTGCCCCTGCTTCTTGATGTTCTCGAGATAATCCCGCGTGGAGCGCTTTGCCGGATTGTGCTGGCTCATGTAACAGAGGCGGCCGGCAAATTCCGCCAGCCGCTCGCCGTCGGTGCTGTCGCCGATCCAGGACACGGCGAGATGCTCCGGCGCCGCGAAGGCGGGACGCGAGAGCACCGTGATCTTGGGCTCGTGGTAGAGACGAGGCGCGGCGGCGAGCGGAGAAGAGGTGGAGGCGGTCATGTCGGAGGAGAGAGCGAGCCGGAAAAGGCGACGTCCAAAGCTATGAAGCGCTCGGCGACGAGTCGAGCGGTGCGCGAGCGGCCGAGCGCTCCTCGTCGAGGAGGTCGAGGCGCGAGCGAGCGTAGGCGCGCTCTCGCTCGACGCGGGCGAGCACTCGCCGCGCCGGCTCGGGGAGTGGAGGCAGCGTCGGATCGTACTTGATGTGATCTACCGCACGCGCGCCGGCGGCGGCGATCTTCGCGCCGGGATTCAACACGCCCTTCGGATCGAAGGCCTGCTTGACGGCGGCGAATCGTGCGAGCGACTCGGGGGGCCACACGCGGCCGAGCAGCGGGGCGCGAAGCCGACCGTCGCCGTGCTCGCCGGACAGCGTGCCGCCGAGCCGCGCCGCGAGCTCGGTGACCTCCGTCAGGAGGGCGTCCACCCGCGCGCGCCATGATGGATCGCGGACGTCGACGAGCGGGTTCACGTGCACGTGCGCGTCGCCGGCGTGTCCGAAGATGACGCCGCGCATCCCCTGTCGCTCGAGGGCGGCGCGCACGCCGCGCACGTACTCGGCGAGCCGAGGCGGCGGAACGCATCCGTCCTCGATGAACTGCATGGACTTGAGGGCGGGGTCGAGGCGGCTGAGGATCGGACTGGCCGCGTGACGCAGCTCCCACATCGCTTCCTCCGTGTCCGCGTCGAGCGCGAGGGCGACGTCGCTCGCACCGGCGGCGCGAAATCCGGATGCGAGTTGCTCGGCGAGGGCGACGCATGCTTCATGAGACGCGCCTTCGACCTCGGCGAGCAGGACGGCCTCGGCGCCAGGCGCGGCGGGAACCCGCGCGCCGCCTCGACGCGCGACGTCGAGGAAGGTGCGGTCGAGTAGCTCGCACGCGCTCGCGCCGGCGTCGCGTGCTCCGATCGCGGCGTCGACCGCGGCTTCGAGAGTATCGAAGGCGCCGAGGACGCTACCTGTCTCGGGGAAGAGCGACGCGAGGCGAAGCTCGAGGCCGACGATGAGGGCCAGCGTTCCTTCGCTGCCGACGAAGAGGTCTACCAGCTCGCCACTCTGCGCGTACGCGGCCAGCCCGTACCCGGAGGACTCCTTTCGCACGCCCGGATGGCGCGACGGCGACGCGCGCTCCGCGGCGAGCAGTCCGTCGCCGGCCCGGGCGAGAAACCGACGCACGGGCTCGACGTCCGGTGGCGGTGCGCCGCGCCGCAGCTCGGCGCGGGTGCCGTCGACGAACACGACGTCCAGCGCCTCGACCCACTGGCGCATCGCGCCGTAGCGAAGCGTGTGTGCGCCGGCGGAGTTGGTGGACGCCATGCCGCCGACCGTGCAGTACGCGCCGCTGGATGGATCGACGGGGAACTGAAGTCCGACGGCGCGCGCGGCGGCGTCGACCTGATCGCGCAGCGCGCCCGGCCCGACGCGAATGGTGCGGGTGGCCTGGTCGGCGGTGCCGACGGCGTTCAGCCGGCTCAGGTCGACGATGACGCCGTCGCCGACGGCGCCGCCGGCCATGCTGCTGCCGGAGCCGCGCGGCACGAGGGGCGTTCCGGTGCGTGCGGCCCACCGCACGAGCGCGGCGGCATCCGCCTCGTCGGCGGGAACGGCGACGGCGCGCGGGACGACCTGCGCGATGCCGGCCGCCTCGCTGTACACTGCGCGGGCCGGCAGATCGTCGCGGAAGACGCCACGAAATTCGCTGGACGTCGGACGCGGCGGGACGTCGGGGTCGGGGTCGGGGTCTGAGGCGGGGCGAGCGATCGGCATGAGCGATGAACCGTCCGGAGCACTGGCGGCCGGGCGCGACGTACCGCTGCGCCGCCCGCTGTTATCTTGTGGTCGTGTCGAGAAGTCTAACGAGCGCCCGCGGGCCGGGTGGGCCGACGGAAGGAGACTCGGGTCGCGACGCCGCACGGCTGGCGACGGCCGAGCGCTTCGCGCGGGACATTCTTCCGGCGGTGTCGCGTACGTTCGCCCTGAGCATTCGGGTGCTGCCGGGCGAGCTCGGACGAGCGGTGCTCGCCGCGTACTTGCTCTGCCGCATCGCCGACACGCTCGAGGACGAGCCGGCGATCGAGGCGGCGGCGAAGGCCGCGCTGCTCGACGGACTGATCGCGTGCTTCGACGATCCTGCGGCCGCGGACGCATTTCCCTCGCACGTCGCCCTGATCAGCGGCGATCCGGCGCACGTGCGACTGACGCGCCGCAGCGACTTGGTGTTCGTGCTCTACCGCTCGCTCTCGGCGACCACGCGGCAGCACGTCCGACGCTGGGTCGGCGAGATGATCGAGGGGATGCGCAAGTTCGTGCTGCTCTATCCGCATGGTATCCGGATCCAGAGCCTCGACGAGTACAAGGAGTACTGCTACTACGTCGCAGGGACGGTGGGATATCTCCTCACCGATCTCTGGCACGAGCATGCGCGCAGCATCGGTGAGGGCCGGTATCGCGAGCTGCGCGAACGCTGCCGTGCGTTCGCCGAAGCGCTGCAGACGGTCAACATCCTCAAGGACGTGGCGGCGGACGCGGAACGCGAGAACTCGATCTACGTTCCGGAGGAGCTGCTGGTCGCGCACGGGAGCAGCCATGCGCACATCCTTTCGCCGGACCGGCTCAAGGGGACGCGGGCGGCGCTGGCCACGCTGGTGCAGCTCGCGTGGCACGATCTCGAGGGGGCACGAGCGTATCTCCTGTCGATTCCGCGACGCGCCGTGCCGATCCGACTGTTCTGCGTCCTGCCGCTGCTCTTCGCCTACGCGACGCTGCGCGATCTCACGCACGGGCCGCACGCACTCGCGCGGCGGGAGAACGTGAAGATCTCGCGCCGCGAGGTGAAGTCGCTCACGTTGTTCGGGTTTCTCGTGATCCTCAGCAATCGCGGGCTCGACTGGCTCGCCGATCGGGCGATGCGGCGGCCGTTCATACTGGGACCATACTGACCGCGGTGGGATTGAGGCGTCAGCGCGTCACCGCAGCGGCCAGCATGCTGAGCAGCGTCGGTGGCCTGCCGGCTTCTCCGCGTTCGAGCCGGTCGAGCACCTGCTCGAGGGCGATCTGGGCGCGCGTGACGGAGCGGTGGTGCGAAGCGCGGGCGGCGGCGAACGCCGCCGGCGCGACGACGACGACCGGTGCCGCCGCCAGCAGGAGCGGGAAGCTGAGCACCGCGAGCACGCCGCCGCCCGCGATGCCGAGCCCGGCGAACACGGCGTTCTGCTGCGCCATGAGCGCGCGGTAGCCGGCCAGCCGCGCATCGAGACGCACCATCACTCGCGATTCGTCGAGCGCGATGACCGTGGCGGCGACGTCGCTGGCACGCGCGAGCGCCTCGCCCTTGCCGCTCACCGTGCGGCGCGCGACGCTGATCAGATCGCGACGCGCTTCCCATACGATGCGCTCGTTGGTGAAGTAGCGCTGCGCGACCAGGCATTCCTGACGCTGCATCCAGTCGTCGAGTGCCTTGAGCACCTGCGATGCCGTGCCGCGCACGACACGCTGTGCGCTCGCCGCGGAGCCGCCGTACAGAGCGGCGAGGAGCCCGCGCTCCTCCGGAATGGCGACGCGCGTACGCTCCTCGGCGAGGGCCTGCCGAAGGTTCACCGGATCGAGCCCGACTTCCTTGCCTAGCTCCAGCAGCTGAGCTTCCGAGAGCTGCTCCTGCGGGTCACCGGGATTGTCGCCCTGGAGCTCGAGCGCCCGTGCCAGCACGCGATCGACCGCGGCGCGGTCGATCTTCAGCGGCAGGTTCGAGGGGCGCTCAGGCATGAGGGAAAGATAACCACGGCCCGCTCGGCCGGTCTCAGATTCCGCCGAGAATGACGTCCATCTGCCGGGTCATCGCGTCGAGCACCGTGCTGGGAACGGTGAACGCGGCCGCGAAGGCGGCGCGCGGATCGTTTGGCGCAGGGCGGCCGGCGGATTGGAGATAGTAGCGCATGTAGCCCGGGACGATGTTGGGCATGGTGCGCTCCAGGAGGAGCGCGCCGGCGCGGACCGTGGCGGCCTGCTCGTAGCGCGACGCAGCGCCCGAGCGCTGCTCCGCGGGGGTGGTGTTGTCCTGCAGGGCACCGCTCGCCACGCTGCCGGCGATCTCGTGCACGAAGACGAACAACGCGGTTTCCGACTGGTCGAGCGCCGCCGGCATCGCGACCGCGACGGCGTTCTCCTGCTTGCCGCCCTTGATGGTGCGTCCCTCTCCGTCGAGCGGCAACGAGAGATAGAGCTCGCCGTTCTGCTGCTGCGTGTTGTTGAGATACCGCTGGATCGCGGGCCGCCACTGCCGCTGCCAGAGCGAATCGACATGGGGGAAGACGCGCGTGTAGTGACGCGCCTCGCCGACCCAGTAGTCGTGATAGAAACGACGGCTCTCGTCGTCGACACCTTCGGCGAAGAGGCGCAGCCACTCGCGGTCCGCGGGGGAGCGGAACACGCTCGCGAGGACCGCGACGTACATCCGCGCCGTCGGATCGCTCGCGGAGCGGGGGTTGCCGTCCGAGCGGATGAGCAGATCGATCGCCTGACGCAGCTGGTCCCAGGAATCGAAGTAGAGTGGAATGAATTGACCGGACGTCGCCAACTCGGGATTGGTCGCGAACCGCTGCGCGAGCACGCCGCGGTTCGCGTCGAGCTGCGTCGAGACGCCGCGCTCCCGGCGCAGTGCCATCATCTGGTCACGGTAGCCACGCTTGAAGTACGGGACGAGCGTCGTGTCGTTGGTGAGCAACGCGTACGAGTGCAGCCACAGGTCCAGGTGCTCCCGCGTCCGCAGCGGCCACGCACCCTGCACGAGCGGGGTCGGGCCGGCGGGTGTATTGCGCGGCGAGTTGGAGGGATTGGGCGAGGGGCTCGGAGTCGGTGACGGCGAGACGCCGGTCCCGCAGGCGGTGGCGAGCGCGATCAACCACAGCGCCCGTCGTGCGACGTGAGACGACTGAGTCGGCATGGTGGCCGGGATGGAAGGTTCATGAGCCATCGTGGTCACGCCTCGCAAGCGATGAGCCGAACCGAGAGAGGCACCTGGTACCGAGGCACCGAATACTCGGTGGTCGTTACGACTCGTCGCCCATCCTTCCGCAGGTGACGCAGAACTTCCAGCCTCGCTCCAGTTCGCTGCCGCAGGCCGGACAGTGCACGATGGTGAGATCCTGACCGCAGTGCGGGCAGAAGCTGATCGGACGACCGGTCGGGAGCTCGCCCTTGCAGAACATGCAATGCTCGCCGGCCTCGATCGTGACCGGCCGCGGTGCGCGTCGCGGTGCCGGCTCGCTCGGGGCGACCGGGCTCGCGGGTGCGGAGGCGGCGCCCGACGAAGGGCCGGTGAGCGGAGCGCCGCCCGACATTCCGCTCACCGGGAACGCGCCACTGCCGGTGCGATGCGGGCTGGCCCCGGTCGCCGGCGAGCGCGGCGTCGTGAGATCGATCGAGCCCTGCACGCCCGACGCGCGGCCCTCGGACTCCAGCCGATGCAGGATCTCGGGAGCAAGCGCGATATGGGCCTCCGCGAAGCTGCGCACCTTGGATGAATCGGGGTTCGGCGACGCGAGCTCCGCGGCGAGCACGTCGCGCATCTTGTCGTCCACCACCATGTAGCCGCGCGTGCCGGCCAGGAGCGACATCAGGACCATTTCGTAGTCCTGATTCGTCTCGAGACCGAGCTCGCGGCGATGAAGGCGGTACGGAAGGATCGTCTGATAGAGCTCGCCGACCTCGAACGGCTGCGTGAGGAGCGGCGTGAACTTCGTGCGCAGCGTGCGCACGAGGTGCCGGTACATCCGCTCGAGATCATCCATCGCGCGTCACCTCGCTCACGAGCTGGGCGAGTGGCGCGCCCGGACCAACGGCCGGGCAGGCGAGAATGGCGTGCCGCTGGGAAACGGCGCGGGCTCGACCGTCACGCGACGCTTGCTGCGCTGCGTCGCGAGCCACTCGTCGAACGCCGAGGTGCGCGCACCGTCCGACGTCGTCAGCTCGCGCGCCGCCGCCACCGCGAGGTCGTTGGCGTACTCGTTCTGTGGATGCCCCGCGTGTCCACGCACCCACTGCCACTGGATGCGATGGGGCGCCGCCGCGTCGACCAGCTCCTGCCACAGCGGGAGATTCTCGATCGGTCCCTCACGCCGCCTCCAGCCGCGCGCGGACCAGCCGTAGATCCATTCCGTCATCCCCTTCACGAGATACTGCGAATCACTCGTGAACAGCACGCGAAAGCGACCGTCTTTCCGCCCGATGACGCGGAACGCCTCGATGGCGCTGCGGAGCGCCATGCGGTTGTTCGTCGTCGCTGGCTCCGAGATCCAATAATCCCACCGCGTGAGCCGGCCGGTCTCCGCGTTCACGTGCTCGATCACTCCGGCCGCGCCACCCGGGTTCGCTCCTTCGCGTCCGTTGCCGAGGCACGACTCGTCGGCGTAGATGGCCACGAGCGACAGCTCCTCGTCGACCGCATCCACCCGACTCATGACACGACCTCGATCTCCTCGAGCTCGTCGATGAAGAGCGTGAGCCGGTCGCCGGTCGTTGGGTGGTGCGCCTCCAGCGCCTCGCGTCCGCCGGTCAATCGCAGACGATCGACGACGACGATGAACTCCGTGCCGCGGCGCCGCACCGCGAGGCGGCGGCCGTCGGCGATCGCGCGCTCGAGCGCGTCGTACTGCGCCGAGGTGAGTTGAGTGACTTTGGGACGAGGGGGCATCGGCGGAAAAGAGACGGCGGCGGTCAGCGGCACCAGCTTCTGGCGAGCGCGGCCAGGACGGCGGTCGCCCGGTCGATCTCGTCGAGCGGAATGTACTCCTCTGCCGCATGCGCGAGCGAGATGTCGCCGGGCCCGAAGCATACGGCGGGGATCCCGGCCTCATTCAGGAGCGCGGCGTCGGTCCACGCCGACATCCCTTCGACGCGCGTCTCCTCGCTGCTCGACCGGAGCGCGGCGGACAGCTCGCGTACGACGGGCGCGTCGAGTGGAACGTCGCTCGGCCCCTGGGTGACCAGAACGCCGACCTCCGACGCGAAGCTTGGACGGCGCGCGCGAATCACGTCGCAGGCGCGCCGCACTTCGGCCAGCGCGTCGTCCGCGCTCTCGCCTGGAATCGTTCGCCGCTCGAGCCGCACCACGCAGCGATCGGGATAGGTGGACATGCCGGTGCCGCCCTCGATCGTCGACGCATGCAGCGACCCGCGACCCAGCAGTGGATGCTCGCGCGCCGGCAGCACCTCGGCGTCCACGCGATCCAACTCGGCGAGCAGGAGGCCGGCGTGGCGAATCGCATCGACTCCGATGTCCCACCGGCTGCCGTGCGCGGCGCGGCCGGCGATCACGACCTCGAGCCAGACGAAGCCTCGATGCGCGGGCATGATCGCCAAACGCGTTGGCTCGGTGACGATGCATGCGTCGGCACGCACGCCACGCTGCAGCAGCGCGCGGGTGCCAAGACTCTCATACTCCTCGTCCGCGACCGCCGCGACGACGATCTCGCCGGCGAGCCCGCCGGCCGCGGCGCGATACGCCGCGGCGCACATCGCCGCAATACCGCCCTTCATGTCTGCCGAGCCGCGGCCATACATCCGTCCACCGCGTTCCTCGGCAGCGAAGGGCGGGTGGATCATTCCCTCGACGCCGACGATGTCGAGATGGCCGTTGAACATCAGCGAGCGTCCTCCTCCAGTGCCGTCGCCGCCGATGCGCGCCACGACATTGGGCCGGCCGACCGCCGCATCGTGGACTTCGACGCGAAAGCCCCAGGCGTCGAGCACCTCGTGCAAGCGCTGCGCGCAGCGAGCTTCACCGGGGCCGTTCGCGTCGAGCGACGGATTGCGCGAGTCGATCCGCACCAACTCGCGCGCGAGCGCGCGTGCATCGCCGGGCGCGATCGCGCTCATGCGCCGCTCTCCAGCCCGACGCCGTGCTCATCGTCCAATACGGCGATCACCTCGAAGCCCGTTCGGTCCACCGAAAAAGCAAGGCGTTCCCCCAGCGGCGCGAGCGCGCGCGCGACGGCGTCCTCGCCTCCGTCGGCGGCGACGGCCATCACGCATCCGCCGCCGGATGCACCGAGCGCCTTCACGCCGAGCGCGCCGGCCCGGCGCGCCGCCTCGTCGATGGCGTCGATGCGCGGTGTCGTGATGCTCGGGTGCAATGCTCGTTGATGGATCCAGTGCTCTCCGATCAACGATCCGAGCGCGTCGAGATCCGCCGCGCGAAGGGCGTCGGCCATCGCCAATGCCAGGGTCTTCATGCTGTCGAGCGCCTCACACACTCGCGGCTCTCTGGCGCGGCACGCATCCGCCACGGTGGTGATGGTTCGTGCCGACATGCGCGATTCGCCGGTGTAGACCAGCACCACACGACGTGCGATCGTCTCGGCAAGGCCGGGATCGAGCGTGAGCCGCTCGGCGGAGACGCGTCCGTCGTATCTGAGCAGCAGCGCGCCGCCAAGCGCGGCGGCGTAGTGATCCTGAAATCCGCCGGCGACGCCGAGGTCGTCGATCTCGGTGCGATGGCTGCGATCCGCGAGCGCGTCCGGTGAAAGGACCTCGCCGCGCAGCGCGGCCAGCGCGCCGGCGAGCGCGACACCGGCCGCCGAGGACCCGCCGAGTCCCGCGCCGATCGGAAAATCGCTCGCGACGCGCGCGCGCGCGTCCGGGAGAGCGGCGCGCTGCAGCGCTGCGCGCACGAGCGCATCCGAGGATTCCGAATCGTGTGTCGCGCTCGAGGAGGTGCTCGACGCGACGGTGGCTGTCGCGTAGCGAGTGATCGCGAGGTTGCACACGGCGCCGCCGCTGTCGTCTGCGTAGGGCGCGACGTCCGTCCATCCACCACCGAAGTCGAGGCGCGTCGGCGCGCGGCCGACGATGGCGCGAGACACGCCGGCTCAGGACGAGTGGTCGTGGGCGATGCGCCAACGTCCGTCGACGCGGCGCACGAGCAGCGACGTCGGACCCTTCGCGATGACCGAGTCGCGGCCGCCGACGTGGCGCGTCAGGATGTACGTCGCGATGACGTTGAGGGCGTCGGGCCCGACCGGATCCACGTCGAGCAGGTCGAACGAAAGCGAGTCACGGGCGGCGCCGGCGGCGAAACGCGGCGCATAAGCCTGCCGGATCGCCGCCGGTCCGCGCAGCACGCCGCGGCTGCCGATGTAGGTGGTCGCGTCGCTCGCGACGTAATCGTCGACGAACGCGTCGAGGTCCCCGCGGTTCCAGCTCTGCGCCGAAAGCGCGAGCATGGAGACGATCTCGGCGCGCCTGGCAGCGCGCTCGGCGTCGTTGGGGTGATAGCGTCGGGCGCCCGACGCGCAGGCGGCCATGGCGAGCAGGCCGCCTGCGACGAGGAGTGGAGCGGCGCGATGCCGCACTCCCTTACCGCTTCTTCTTGGCGGCCGGCTTCGCCGGCTTTGCCGCCGGCTTTTTCGCCGGTGCCTTTGCGCCAGCCTTTGCCGACGGTTTGGTCGGGCTCTTGCCCGGCGCCTTCGCCGCGGCCTTCGCGGGCGTCTTTGCGGCAGGAGCCTTGGCGACCGGCTTCGCGGCAGGGGGCGGTGCGGCCTTCGCCACCGGCGGTGGCGGGGGCGGGGGTGGTGCAGCGGGGGCCGGCTTCACCACCGGCCGGGGTCCGCCGGTGCGGAGCGAAAACGCACCGGGCCGCTGCGGCGGGGCGAGCGCAGCGGCCGCGGCATTCGCCGCGTCGCGTGCCGCCTTCTCGATCGCCGCCCGCTCGGCGGCAACCTTCGACGCCGTCGGACGCGCCCGCTCGCTCGCCGGCTTCTTGGAGTGCGCCTCTTCGGCCTCGCGGATCAGCTTGTCAGCCTCTTCCTGCGTCATCTGACCTCGCCGGACCATGTACTGCACGAGGTCGCGCGCGCTCTCGATGGCAAACCCTGCCAAGCCGGCTGCCGCGCTGATGACATCCTTCATCGCTGACGACACCTTGCTGCCAGCCTCCTGGCTGATCAGCTGCGCGCGCTCCGCCATCTCGGCGACCGTGTCGCGCATGTCTGCGCCACGATGGCCGGGTCCGCGGCGCGGTGCAGGCGCGGCGGGCGCCGCCGCCGGCGTCTCATCGGTCGTATCGTCCTTGTCCACCATGCCCGGTCCGTTCCCGTGATCAGGGGGGACTCCCCGTTTCATTGATAGCCCGGCGACGATAGGCTAAGTTCGCCGCGTCGCGGGCCCTGTTTGCCGCGGCAAGTATATGATTTTTCGACAGCTACGCAAGGTATCGTAAGGCGGCGCTCGAACGTCGGGGCTGCTCTTTTCATCGCGGTGGCATCATCCGCGACCGCTCCTTCAAGCGCATAAAACGTACATCAACGCGTCATTATACAAACACTACATGCTTTCCGGCATCAAAGTGCTCGATCTGAGCCGAGTGTTGGCGGGACCGTATTGTTCGATGATGCTTGGTGACATGGGGGCGGCGGTGTTGAAAGTGGAGCGCCCTGGGAGTGGAGATGAAACGCGTGGATGGGGTCCGCCCTTCGACGAGCGGGGTGAGAGCGCGTACTTCCTCAGCGTCAACCGAAACAAGCTCAGCCTGACTGCCGACCTCGACAACACAGCGGACGTCGAGCTCGTCAGGGGATTGGCTGCCGAGGCCGACGTGGTCGTGGAGAACTTTCGTCCGGGGATGCTGGCGCGGCGTGGACTAGACGACGTCGCGTTTCGGGGCGTGAATCCCGGACTGGTGTGGTGCACGATTACCGGGTTTGGTGCCGGGTCGAGTCGTCCGGGTTACGACTTCGTAGTGCAGGCCGAGAGCGGATGGATGTCGATCACCGGCGAGCCGGCCGGCCAGCCAATGAAGCACGGCGTCGCGCTCGCCGATCTGCTGGCTGGTAAGGACGCCGCGGTGGCGATCCTTGCGGCGCTCGTCGCGCGCGCCTCGAGCGGATTGGGGCGGCGGGTCGAGGTATCGCTCGAGAAGAGTGCCGAGGCCGCGTTGGTGAACGTGGCGCAGAACGCGCTCGTTTCGGGGGCAGGACCAGTGCGGTGGGGAAATGCGCACGCCAATCTGGTCCCATACGAGCTGTTCCGGACGTCGGATGGCGCGCTCGTGGTCGCCGTCGGGAACGACATGCAATGGATGGGATGTGCGCGGGCGCTGGGGCTGACCGAGCTGGCGGCGGATGCGGCGTTGCGGACGAATGCCGGTCGGCTTGCCGAGCGCGACCGTGTGGTGGCGGCGGTTGCCGCGCGCCTTTGCGAGCACACCGCGGCGCACTGGCGTGCGCGGCTGGACGCGGAAGGAGTGCCGTGCGGGGTCGTGCGGTCCGTGCTCGACGTGCTGGCGTCGAGCGAGGCCTCGGCACTGACCGGGATGCCCCCGAGCGTGCCTGGAATGGTGCGGCGGGCGCCGCCGCTGCTGGGCGAGCACTCCAATCTCATTCGTCGCGAGGGGTGGGGCGTCTTCGAGCGGGGGCGTGTGTGAGAGATTGGGAAGGATCGCGACATCAGCCGCTGTTACGGCGCGTCCTACAACTCGTCTTTTGGACGTGGCGACCCGGAATGCGGCACTCGGAGGACAGGCTACCCTGTCCGGCACGCGACCTGTGCATTACTCTATCGTCGTGAGGACGACGGAGCCTGAACCGCAGATCGTTGATCAGGACGATTCCGATCAACGCATCATCCAGCGTGTGCTCGCGGGAAACCGCGATGATTTCACGTTGCTGATCACCCGCTACAGTGATCCGCTGTATCGACATGCCCTCTGTATGACCGGCAGTCCTGATGTCGCGGAAGACATCTTGCAGCTGTCGTTCATCAAGGCCTACCAGCACCTTGCCGAGGTACGGGGCCGGTTCGATGCGTGGGTGTTCCGAATCGTTGCGAACGGTTGCAAGGATTGGCTGAAGAACATCCGACGCTCCCATCTCAGCTATGACGAGGACGATCAGCCCTCGTCGTTTGCGAATCCGGAAGAAGAGCTGGACCGGACCGAGCTGCGCAGCGACCTCGACGTGGCGCTGTCATCACTGCCCGCTTCGCTACGCGAAGCGTTCGTGATGAAGCACGTGGAAGGACGTTCGTACGAGGAGATGGCAGACCTGCTTGGTACAACGGTCGGTGCGCTGAAGATGCGCGTTCATCGCGCGCGCGAGGCGCTTCAGGCCTTACTCGAGGAGAAGTACGCCTAATGTTTGACGAACTGCATTCCGAGGGCCTTGGCCGTGGTCGGAAGCGGGAGCGGCCGACCGAGGCGGAGCGTCCACTCGCGGATCGTGAGGTCCCGCTCGGTCCGCCGAGTGCGGTGATCGCCGAGTCCGTGCATGCGTGGCTGGATGGCGAATCGACGGAGAGTCACGCGCGGCGCAGCGA
>DASXHF010000152.1:0-2241 GCA_036488775.1 Gemmatimonadaceae bacterium
GTGCCCGATCCGTACGTCGGCTCCGGCGCCAACCCGTTCCAGGACGCCGAGCGCATCAAGAACCCCGAGGACGTCTATCGCTACGTCGGCAGCGTCTCCAGCACCTTCGCGGCCTTCAGCAGCGCGCGCCAGACCCTCGACTTCACGCTGACGGGCGGTCTCGACGCGTTCCAGTACAACTCGCGGCTGGTCTCGCCGCCGGACCTGTACTTCGAGCCGCTCGACGGCTTCCCCGGCACGATCGTCGTCAACAAGTCGAGCTCGGTGTACGCGAACATCAACGCGTCCGGCGCCCACAAGCTCATTCTCGATCCGCTGACCGCCACGACGTCGTTCGGCCTCCGTCAAGAGCGTCGCCAGCTGGACGAGGTCTACAACCGGGGTCAGAACGTGCCGGCCGGCGCCACGAACGTCGCGCTCGCGGCCCAGCAGACGCTCACGGAAAACTTGACCCTGGTCAAGGACTTCGCCTACTACGTCCAGGAGGAGCTCCTCGCCCTGGACGAGCGTCTCCTCCTCACCGGCGCCGTCAACACCGAGCGCTCGAGCGTGAACGGCGACGACAAGAAGTGGTATTCGTACCCGAAGCTGGCGGCCTCGTACCGCCTCCCGTTCCTCCCGTTCCACACGGATCAGATCAAGGCCCGTCTGGCGTACGGGAAGGCCGGAAACCAGCCCCCCTACGGGTACAAGTTCACCGAGTACATCTCGGGCGTGTACGGCGGCGTCATCGGCGCGCGTCCGTCCACGATCTTCGGGAACCCGAACATCAAGCCGGAGACGTCGACCGAGACGGAGGGCGGGGTGGACATCACCGCCTTGAACAGCCGTATCTCGCTGTCGGCAACGCTGTACCGGAAGGACGTGGCGGATCTGATCCTCGCCGCGCCGGTCGCGCCGAGCACCGGGTACGTCACTCGCTATCTGAACGGCGGCGCGCTGCGCAACACCGGCACCGAGATCGAGCTCGGACTCGTTCCCGTGCAGAACGACCGCGCCAGCTGGATCTCGCGCACGACCTTCGCCCGCAACGTGGGCAAGATCACGAGCCTCGACCCTAGCATCCCCTGCGGGAACGCCGGCAGCTACTTCGCCGTGGCCTACGGCGCGCCGTATCTCTGCGCCGGCTACTCCCCGACCGCGGTGCAAGCGCCGCAGACGACCAACGGCGTCACGACCAATGCGATCTTCGAGAGCGCACCGGACTTCACGATGGGTTTCTCGAACGACTTCACCTTCGGCAACTTCCGCATCGGGACGCTGTTCGACTGGCGCAAGGGCGGCAAGGTCGTGAACATCACCAACAACTATTTCGACGGCACCGGGCTGCTCGCCGACACGGCTGGGATGAACTACCGCAACGCCAACATCGGCACCCAGCCGGTCTACCTCGAGCAGGGCAGTTTCCTCAAGTGGCGCGAGCTGTCGATCTCGTACACGCTGCCGAACACGCTGACGAGCCCTCTGTTCGCCAGCGCTCGCGACGTGCGCCTCGAGATCTCCGGGCGGAACCTGAAGACCTGGACGCCGTACACCGGGTACGATCCTGAAGTCTCGAACTTCAGCAACCAGAACATCGGGCGCTTCCAGGACCTCACGCCGTATCCGCCATCGCGCAGCATCTTCTTCTCCGTCGTCGCCGGTTTCTGATCGCCGACGCCATTCAACTTCTTCGAGACTTATGAAGCCATCGTTTCTGAGGGGGGCGTTGTTGGCGGCTACGGCCGTAACCGTCCTCGTCACTGCCTGTAAGGATTCGACGGGCGTGCCGGACCAGAACGCGATCTCGTCCGTCGACGTCCTCACCAAGAGCCTCGACCGGGCGACGCTGCAAATGGCGACGACCGGCCTAATCAACCGTGACCGCGGGAACCTCGACATCCGGTTCTTGACGTTCACGCAGACGATGCAGCGCGACATCTACCGCATCGACGATGCGGAGCCGCGCTTCATCACCCAGACGCTGGGTGGCGCGCCCGATCCCTCCGGGTTCCTCGGCGGCGGCGTGTGGACGCAGTTCTATAGCGCGGTCCGCACCGCGAACACGCTCATCGACAGCCTCCCGACCGCGTCGGATGCCACGCAGCCCTACTCGGCGGCGGAGATCTCCGCCGCGAAGGGGTTCGCGCGCACCTTCAAGGCGCTCGACCTGTACCGGGTCGTCGAGACGCGTGACTCGCTCGGTGCACCGATCGACGTCGACATCCCTGTCGATGCCAAGCCGGCGGACATCCGCTGCAA
>DASXHF010000175.1:0-10697 GCA_036488775.1 Gemmatimonadaceae bacterium
CAGGACATCGCGTCCCCAGCTCCCGAGCTGGCGGGCGGCGACCGAATCGCGGGCGGCCACGTTGGTGGCGCGATACGCCGTGAGCAGCGCTTCCGCCTGGGTGAACGTCTGCTCGGCGGCCAGACGATACAGCCGCGACACGGCGGCGGTGTCGGCAGATCCGGCGACCCCGGTGGATCCGCGCGTCGCCGGGATGCGTGAGGAGGCCCGCGCCTGGGCAGCGCGCCCTGATGATGCCGGCTCGCTGGCCGAAGTCGACGGCGGGGCAGCGGTCGCCGGTGAATCGTTCGGTGGCGCCGTGGTCGTCGCTACTGTCGCCGGCGACCGGCTGGCGACTTGCGACGCGGTGGTTCGTTCCGGAACAGCGCCGTCGCGAGTGAGCAGGAAGCGCTCGACGCCGACGCCGACGAGCAGCGCGGCCGCAATCGTCGCCGGCATGCGCCAGTTGCGACGACGAAAAGGAAGCGCGCGCGGAGTGGGTGGCGCGATCGCGTGCGTTGCAGGCTGCGCGGCCCGGATCGCCGTCCAGATGTCGTCGCGCGGCGTCGCGCCCGGCACGTTGACGTTTGCCGCCTGGCGCGCGATCCACGCGTCGAAACGCGGGTCGTCGTGGGGCGGGGTGACGTCATCGTCACCGAAGTCGTAGGGCGTGTTGGTCATGTCTCCCATTCCTTCGCCAGGTCGGCGAGCGCGACGCGCAGCTTGGCCCGGCTGCGCGACAGCTGTGCTTTCGACGTGCCCGGGCTGACACCGAGCGCGCTCGCGATCTCCTCGTGCGTGTATCCCTCGGCGTCGTGCATCAGGAACACCGTCCGACATCCCTCCGGCAGGCCGGCAATCGCCGCGGCGAGCCGTTGTCGCAGCAGTGGATCGGACGGCCGTGCGTCACGTGATTCGGTCAACGCATCCTCCAGTGGCGCTTCGCGCGCCCGCTGTCGCGCCAGTCGTTTCAGCTCGTTCAACGTGACCGATACGGCGATCGTGTGTAGCCAGGTCCCGAACGCCGATGCCCCTCGAAAGCTTCCGAGCCCGGCGAACGCGCGGACGAAGGCGTCCTGCGTCAGCTCGCGGGCCATGTGCTCGCGACCGGTGAGGCGGAAGGTGAGCCGGTAGATCCGGTCCACGTGCGCGTCGTAGAGCACGCGCTGCGCGGCAGGGTCTCCCCTTCGCGCCCGCTCTACCAGCTCGCGTTGGTCCGTGACCCGGCCAGGTACCTCGACCGGCGGTGGGCTTTCCGTCTCCATGCGTGCCATTGGGACAAAGGGAGCCGAGAAACGGTTGACAGCGCTCCGGCGTGCTCCCGATCCGATACGCGTGGAATTGGTGTCGAGTGTCACCGATGCCGAGCTAGCGTACGTCCATGCTCGCCGCCATCCGCTCAGCCGCCGTCCTGGGCATCGACGCCTATGATGTGACCGTAGAGGTCGACGTCGCGCTGGGATTGCCGCAATGGATCATCGTGGGGCTGCCGGCGAGCGCGGTGAAGGAGAGCCGTGAACGCGTCGGTGCAGCGCTTGCCAACGCCGGGTTCAAGGTCCCGCCGCGCCGACTGACGGTGAATCTCGCGCCGGCCGACGAGAAAAAGACGGGGACGGCGTTCGATCTGCCGATCGCGCTCGGCGTCCTCGTCGGCACTGGCGTCCTCGATCCGGATGCGGTCGCTCGCTGCATTGCCGTGGGTGAGCTGGGTCTCGATGGGTCCATTCGCCCCATCCGCGGCGCGCTGTCGATCGCTCGCCGGGTCGCGGCAGGCGACGACGCAGACACTCGCGTGCTCGTGCTGCCGAGCGCGAACGTCGCTGAGGCGTCACTCGTGCGCGAGGTGCACCTGTGCGCCCCGAGCAGTCTGGTGGAGCTCGTCGCGTGGTTGCGCGAGGGGAAGATGCATCGCGCTACGCCGCGCGATCGCGCGCCAGCGGCGGAGGATGGCGTGGACCTCGCTGACGTCGCCGGCCAGGAGGCGGCGAAGCGCGCCCTGACCATCGCCGCCGCTGGGTCCCATGGCATCGTTCTCATTGGTCCGCCTGGCGCGGGAAAGACGATGCTCGCGCGCCGGTTGCCGACCATTCTGCCGGAGCTGACGCGTGCCGAGGCGCTCGAGGTCACCGCGGTCCATTCGGTGGCCGGGATGCTCGACCCCGCGGAGGGCGTCGTGTTACGCCGGCCCTTTCGCGCGCCACATCATTCCATCTCGACGGCGGGATTGGTGGGTGGCGGCTCGTCGCCTCGACCGGGCGAGGTCAGTCTCGCTCACCACGGCGTTCTCTTCCTCGACGAGCTGCTCGAGTTTCCCCGCACCGTGCTGGAAGGGCTGCGTCAGCCGATGGAGGACGGCGTGGTCACGATCTCGCGTGCGTCGGCGTCGGTGCGCTTCCCCGCCCGGTTCGCGCTCGCGGCGGCGATGAATCCGTGTCCGTGCGGCCACGCCGGCGACCCGGCCCACGCGTGCATCTGCCCGGTCGCTGACGTCTTGAAGTATCGCTCCCGCTTGAGCGGCCCACTGGCCGACCGGATCGACATGCACGTCACCGTCCCGTCGTTGCCGCTCAGCGAGCTGACGCTGCGCGAACGGGGAGAGCGATCGACAGTGATTCGAGCGCGGGTCGAATGCGCGCGAGCAGCACAGCGGGCGCGGTACGGTCGTGACGGCGCGTGCAACGCGCGAGCACCGGGCCTCTGGTTGGAGAGGCACGGCGGGCTCGATCGTGACGCCCGCCAGCTTCTCGTCGCCGGCGCGGGACGGCTCCAGCTCTCCGCGCGCGCCTTTCATCGGGTGCTGCGTGTGGCGCGCACGGTGGCGGATCTGGACGGAGAGACCGCTGTTCGCGCCCCGCATGTCGCCGAGGCGATGGGGTACCGGCCGCGAAACGACGACTCGGCTCGGTTAGCTGTCGTGACCGAGGGAGCCCAAGAGGAGACGACCTTAGCAAACGTTAAGGTGAGCGCCTGAACGCCAGTTCGTACCGGACGTCGGCGTTCGCGGATCGGTTTCCACCGAGCCCCCGAGTAAGGCACCAAGAGGCTACGCGTTCCTCCAGGTATCGCATCCTTGCCGTCGCGACCGCTGGCGATTCGGGCATGCGAACGGCAATGACCACACGCGTCGCACCCGTGGTACCACTCATGCGCCTTCATCGCGTCTGTCGACCCATAGCGACGCGAGGAGAGCATGCTCGAGGAGAACGCACGAAACGACGACCGCGACAATACGAAATCCGAATGGATAGGCAGCACCGACTCCGCCGCCTACGACCCGCCCACGGAAGAAGAGCTCAACGGTCTGCGTCCCCTGGGCGAGGCCTCGGTGCGGGACGGCGCCATCGGTGGCGTGAGCGAGCCCGTGCGGGATGGCGATGCGGGCCCGCGGCAACGCCCCGACGACTCGATGCGAGCGACCGGCCCACGGCGGAATCCCCCCGAGACGGAGCACGCCGGCACGGGGGACGGCGGCATCACCATGTCCGGCGGCGCAGCGGGGGGCGATCCGCGACACGTCGACGGCGCCGAGATCGTCCGCGGCGTCGACCGGGCAACCGGCGCGGATCGATAACGTCCCGAGCCGTTCTCTGCCCACGCCGCGGCGCGGTGAATAGCTTTCCATCATGCCACCCGCCGCGATCGAACTGCCAGAGATCGACGAGTCCGCCTCGGCGAAGGAGGGGGCGCTCGTCGCGTGGTTGGGCGCGCGCGAGCGCGTCGCCATCGGCTACAGCGGCGGCGTCGATTCTGCCTACCTCGCCGTTCTCGCGCGCCGCACCCTTGGCGCCGATTCGACCCTCGCGATCATCGGCCGGAGCGCATCGTATCCGGCCGAGCAGTGGGCCACGGCACGCGCGGTGGCGCATCAGTTCGACGTGCGCATCCTGGAGCTCGATACGCAGGAGCTCGACGACCCGCGCTATGCCGCCAACCCGTCCAACCGATGCTATTTCTGCAAGACGGAGCTGTGGGGCAAACTCGTCCCGGTCGCGCGCGCGCGCGGATTCGACGTCATCGTCGACGGAACGAATGCCGACGACCTGACGGACTATCGCCCGGGCGCGCAGGCGGCGCGGGAGCATGGAATCAGCAGTCCGCTCGCGGAGCTCGGTTTCACCAAGTCCGACATCCGCGTTCGCTCGCGTGCGCTCGGCCTTCCGACCTGGCAGCAGCCGTCGTCGCCCTGCCTCTCGTCGCGCGTGCCCTATGGCACGAGCGTCACTGCCGGCCGATTGCAACAGATCGAGCGGGCCGAACGGGCGCTGCGCGCGTTGGGGATCGAGGGAGATCTCCGTGTACGGTACCACGATGAGCTGGCGCGCGTGGAGCTGTCGCGCGATGCGCTGGAGCGCTGGCTGCACGCCGACCGCGCCTGCGGGCTGCGCGACGCGCTGCTCGACGCCGGATTCGAGCGCGTCGCGATCGACCTACGCGGCTTTCGCTCCGGCTCGCTCAACGTCCTCCACGGCGTGACGGCCGCGTGAGCGCGATGTTCGCCAGCTCCGCCGACGCGGAGTCCAAGCGAAAGGCCGACCTCCTCGCGCAGAGTCTCGCCGGTATGGGACTGCCCGCCCGGGTCGAGCCGCGCGCGATGCTCGCCGTCATCCAGGTGAGCGCGTCGCTGATGTCGCGGCTCGCCGAGCCGGAGATACGCCGCGCGGTGCTGGCGCTCGCGCGGGAGCAGGGATTCACGCACGTCGCCGTGGAGCTCGCGGCCGGCCCCGCCGACGGCGATGCGGCTCTTCGTCGCCCTTGAGCTCCAGCCAGCGATCGCCGACGCGCTCGACCTGGCGATCGCGCCGCTCCGAGAGACGGAGCCGGACCTCGCCTGGGTGCCGCGCGACAAGCTCCACCTGACGATGAAATTCCTCGGGGACGTCGGCGAGACCGCGGTGACGGCGATCAGCAGGGCGGCCGACGGGGTGGCCGCACGCCACCGGCCGTTCGACATGCGGCTCGGCGAGGTCGGCGCCTTCCCGAACTTCCGGCGGGCGCGCGTCGTATGGATCGGGGTGGAGAACGAGCCCCGTCTGGAGCTCCTGCATCACGATCTGGAGATCGCCTGCGCGGAGCTGGGGTACGAGGTGGAGGGGCGCGCGTTCCGCCCGCACGTTACGTTGGCGCGCGTGCGCACAACCCTCCCCCTCGACCGCGCGCGCCGCTTTGCCCGCGCCGCGCGCGGGGTAGACTTCGTCGCGGACACGCACGTCGCATCGCTGATCGTCATGGAAAGCGTGGTCGCCACGCCCCAGGCGGGCGGAGGAGGGGCGCGCTATCGCCGCATCCACGCGGCGGCACTCGGAGAACTCGGAGAACGCTGAGGAATGGGGTGTATGAGACGACTCGGATGTCTGCTGCTGCTCATCGTCCTTGCCGCAATCGCCTGGGCGTACCGCAGCCACTGGCTCACCGTGCTGCCCGGCCGCTCCTCGGGCACGACGACGACGAGCTCCGACGAGCCATTGTGGCAGCCGCTCTCGCCGGCAGCAGCGGCGCGCGGCAAGCGCGCGATCGACGCCCTCAATTCGCCGAAGGGGCCGGTCTACGCGAACCTCCGCGCTTCGGAGATCGCGTCGTACGCGTTCCAGTCGAGCGGGAACGTGTTTCCCGCCTCCGCCGACAGCGTCGAAGCGGCGGTGATCGGAGACGTCCTCTACCTGCGCGCGATCGTGCCGACGAAGGCGATCGCCGGCTCCGGCGCGCTCGGGCCGCTCGCCGGCCTGCTCAATGAGCGCGAACGGCTGTCGATCGGCGGCAGCTTTCACGTCGTCCGACCGGGACTGAGCGAGTTCCAGCTGCGCGACATCAAGCTGCGTCAGTTCAGCGTTCCGCCGGCCGCGATTCCGCGCATCGTGCAGCAGATCACGCACGGGAAGCACACCGACGGCGTCGCCGACGACGCGCTCCCCGTGCCGACGCCGCCGTCGCTCGCCGACGTGCGCATCGGCAACAACCGCGTCACGCTCTACAAGACGACGCCCGGGCAATGAGCCGCCGCATCCTGATCGTCGACGACGAACAGGGGATCCGCGCCGCTCTCGGCCAGCTCCTCGAGTTCGAGGGCTACGACGTGCGCTCGGCGGCGAACGCGGTGGATGGGCTCGCGGAGTACGCGCGATTCCACCCGAACCTCGTGTTCATGGACGTGAAGATGGCCGGGATCGACGGGCTCGAGGCGCTGCGCAAGCTGCGCGAGCAGGATCCCGACGCGATCGTCGTCATGATCAGCGGGCATGCCACCATCCAGACCGCGGTCGAGGCGACGCAGCAGGGCGCATACGACATCCTCGAGAAGCCGCTCGACACGGATCGCATCCTCGTCACGCTGCGCAACGCCCTGCAGCACCTCGATCTGTACGAGGAGAACGCGCGCCTTCGCGACTCCGTGCGCTCGCGCTTCGAGATGGTGGGGACGTCGTACGCGATCCGCGCCGTGACGGAGAAGATCGAGCTCGTGGCGAAGACGCCGGCGCGGGTCCTCATCACGGGTGAGAACGGAACGGGCAAGGAGCTCGTCGCGCAGGCGCTTCACGCGAATTCGCCGCGCGTCAAAGGTCCGTTCATCGAGGTCAACTGCGCCGCGATCCCGAGTGAGCTCATCGAGAGCGAGCTGTTCGGGCACATGAAGGGGTCGTTCACCGGTGCGGTGCAGGACCGTGCGGGCAAGTTCGAACAGGCCGATCGCGGCACGCTCTTTCTCGATGAGGTCGGCGACATGAGTCTGGCCGCGCAGGCGAAGGTGCTGCGCGTGCTGCAGGATGGCGTCGTCACGCGGATCGGTGGCGCGAAGCCGGTCCACGTCGACGTGCGCGTGCTGGCCGCCACCAACAAGAACGTGGAGGCGGAGATCGCCGCCGGCCGATTCCGCGAGGATCTCTACTACCGGCTCAACGTGGTGCCGATCCACGTGCCGCCGTTGCGCGAGCGTCGCGAGGACATCCCGTTGCTCGTGGCCCATTTCGTCTCGCAGCTCACCGGGCCGGCCGGCCTGGCGCCCCGCGCCATCGGCGACGACGCGATCGCGCGCATGCAGTCGCTCGATTGGCCGGGCAACGTCCGCGAGCTGCGCAACACGATCGAGCGGTTGCTCATCCTGTCGAGCGGGCGTCGTATCTCGGCGGAGGACGTCGACCGGCTCGTGGGGCGGCGTGCCGACACGAGCGAAGGAGGACTGGGCAGCTTGCTCGACGTGCCCACCTTCGACGCGTTCAAGCACACCGCGGAGCGCGCGTATCTGCTGGCCAAGCTGCGTGCGTACGACTGGAACGTGAGCGAGACGGCGCGTGCGCTCGAGATGCCACGCTCGAACCTGTACAAGAAGATCGAGCGGTACGGCCTGAGCCGCGAAGGCGGTGTGACGGCGCCGGCTGCCACGCTCGACGGAGACGACGAGGACGACGAATGAGCGATTGGGACAAGGAGCTCAAGAAGATCGACCGGCAGCTCGAGTCGCTGTCGGATTCGGCGCTCATCCCGGCGCCGCCGAAGTCCGCGCCCGTGGGTGCGCGCGCCGAGGTGGTGGCGGAGCGGGCGACGACACGCTCCTGGCCCGCGTTTCTCCGTCTGGCGCTCGCCACCGCGCTCGGCGTGGGGATCCTGTTCTGGCCCTACCCGTCGCGTTGCGGGTTCGGGATGGCGGGCTACCTCGCCGCGGTCGCCGCGGTGACCGTCGGCGGCGTCTGGAGCAGTCGGTGGACGTGGCGGCACCGCACGGCGCGAGCGCACGTGCTGTCGCTGCTGCTCATCGTCTGGGGAATCGTGCTGGCGGCGATCGAAGTGCTGCCGCGCATCGGCTACGCTCGCGAGGACGCGGCGCGGCCGCTCGGCTGGGGATGCACGGCAAAGGCGCCGGTCGTACCGCAGGGGATACTACGTACCAAGTAATCTCGGCGTCCGGACCGGATGCGTCGAATCGGGGTCGGGCAACCCCGTTCTGAGTCGCCTGGTGCCGAACGACACCGCGATCGACTTACCAGCCGTGTTCCCGCAGTAGATTCCAAGATGACCAAGACCTTCCAGAACTTCATCGCCGGTCAGTGGACCGCGCCGCAGGGCGGCGCCTACTTCGAGAATCGCAATCCGGCCGACGTCCGCGACGTCATCGGGTCGTTTCCGCTTTCCACCAGACCCGACGTCGACCGTGCCGTCGCCTCGGCGAAGCGCGGCTTCGAGCAATGGCGCAAGACGCCGGCGCCGGCCCGCGGCGACGTGCTGCGTCGCGTCGGTGATCTCTTGACGCAGCGCAAGGAACAGATCGCCGAGCTGATGACGCGCGAGATGGGCAAGCCGCTCACCGAGACGCGCGGCGACGTGCAGGAAGGAATCGACACCGCGTACTACGCTGCGACGATGGGCCGTCAGCTCTCGGGACGCACCGTGCCGAGCGAGCTCGCCAACAAGTGGGCGATGAGCTTTCGCCGTCCGATCGGCGTCTGCGGCATCATCACGCCATTCAACTTTCCGCTCGCCATTCCGACGTGGAAGATGTTTCCCGCCCTGTTGTGCGGAAACGCCTGCGTCTTCAAGCCGAGCGAGGACGTTCCGCACACCGGACACGCCCTCGTCGAGATCATGCTCGAGGCGGGGATTCCCGCGGAGGTCATCCAGCTCGTGCACGGTGTGGGCGAGGACGTCGGCGCCCCGCTGGTGAGCCACCCCGACGTGCAGGTGGTCTCGTTCACCGGGTCCACCGAGACGGGGAGTCTCGTCGGCGAGACCTGTGGACGGATGCACAAGCGCCTGTCGCTCGAGATGGGCGGGAAGAACGCCATGATCGTGCTCGACGATGCCGATCTCGAGCTGGCGCTCGACGGCGTGCTCTGGGGTGCCTTCGGCACCACCGGGCAACGCTGCACCGCCACCAGTCGTCTCATCCTCCAGAAAGGCGTTCACGACCGCTTCCTCGGCCAGCTCGTCGACCGGGCGCGCGCCATGAAGCTGGGGGACGGCCGGAAGAAGGGGACGGACGTTGGGCCGCTCATTCACGAGAGCTCGCGACAGAAAGTGGAACGGTACGTCGACATCGGGCAGGGCGAGGGGGCCGACCTGCTCTGCGGCGGCCGCCGCCCCGAGGGGAAGGAGTACGAGCATGGCTTCTTCTTCGAGCCGACGATCTTCGCACGCGTCGAAGCGGGGTCCCGCCTCGAACAGGAGGAGATCTTCGGGCCGGTGCTGAGCGTGATCCGGGTGCAGGACGCCGACGAGGCATTCCGCATCAACAACGACGTGAAGTACGGGCTGTCGTCGTCGGTCTACACGCGCGACGTCAACATCGCGTTCCGGGCCTTCAACGAGCTGGACAACGGCATCACGTACATCAACGCGCCGACGATCGGCGCCGAGGCGCATTTGCCGTTCGGCGGGGTAAAGCAGACCGGGAACGGGCACCGCGAAGGGGGTTGGGAGGTCTACGAGTTCTACTCGGAGACCAAGGTCGGCTACAGCGACTTCTCGGGCGTCCTGCAGCGGGCCCAGATCGACAACTATCTCGGGACGCCCGATTGACGGCGTCCACCGCCTGCATGAGCGCTTGCCGCGCTCACGCAGGGAAGGGTTAATTGCAGGTACTCATGTCAGCCAGCCAAAGCCCCGAGCCGACGCCCATCCCGTCACGCATGATCACCCCCGAGCGAAAGCTCGAGGCGCTGCAGCATGTCAACCGGCGGCGCGGGAACTTCGGCTTCTTCTGGGATTGGGCGAAGATCTTCACGATCTCCGTCGGACTGTTCTTCACCCTGCGGACGTTCATCGTCGAGGCGTTCAAGATCCCCAGCGGCAGCATGGAGCGCACGCTCCTCGTCGGTGACTTCCTCCTCGTCAACAAGGTCGTGTACGGCGCCGAAGTCCCCGGGCTCGCGGGACGGCGGCTGCCGGCGCTCCGGACACCGGCGCGCGGCGACGTGATCGTGTTCGAGTGGCCCAAGGATCGCACCAAGAACTTCGTGAAGCGGCTGGTCGGATTGGCGGGGGACACGCTGGCGATGCGTGACGGAGTGCTCATCCGGAATGGCGTCGCGCTCGCGGAACCGTACGTGACCCATTCGGATCCCGAAGCGGACCCGGTCTGGGACGAGTTCCGCTGGCAGAGCAACTTCCTCGTCCGCTCGGCCGGCGCGGCGGTGGCGTATCATCCGTCGCGAAACAACTGGGGTCCGTTGGTCGTCCCTGGAGGACAGTACTTCGTGCTTGGCGACAACCGGGACAACTCGCTCGACAGCCGGTATTGGGGGTTCGTCCCGGATTCGCTGCTGCGCGGGCGTCCTGAGGTCGTGTATTTCAGCTTCGCGCCAGACTCTGCAGACGATTTCGCCTGGCTGACCCACGTCCGTTGGACGCGGCTCGGCGAGCGCGTGCACTGATTTCGTAGGACCGACGCAGGTCGCATTCACTTCGACGTCGTAGCTCCCCTCCCCCACCCTGCGGCGGGGCTGCTGCTCCCGGAACCGCCCCGTATGGCCACTACTCCGAACAACAAGAAATCGTCGTTCGAACAGGGCTCGCTCGATCAATACCTGCGCGACATCAGCATCTATCCGCTCATCACGCGGGAAGACGAGGTCGCGCTGGCACAACGGATCCGGACGGGAGACCAGGAGGCGCTCGACAAGCTGGTCCGGTCGAACCTCCGCTTCGTCGTCAGCGTGGCGAAGAAGTATCAGAACCAGGGCGTCTCGCTCTCGGACCTGATCAACGAGGGCAACCTCGGCCTCATCCGCGCC
>DASXHF010000197.1:0-2473 GCA_036488775.1 Gemmatimonadaceae bacterium
GGGTGGGGCGAGATTCGCGTCACGGATAGTGGGCCTGGAATTCCGGCCGCCGAACGCGCCGCGATCTTTCAGCCGTATTACCGGAGTGAGAGCACGGCGACGCTGCCGGGCATCGGTCTGGGTCTGGCGATCTCTCACGCGCTGGTCGAGCAGATGGGCGGCAGGCTGGGTGTCGAGAGTGAGGAGGGAGTGGGGTCGTCGTTCACGATCCGGTTGAGATTGTCGGACGTGGCGAGCCACTCGAAATAAGGGTTCTCGCACGGCTTCCGCCTGCCATCGACGGCCGCGCGCATCCGCCGACGGAAGCATGGTTGGCGCTGGTCACCGTTGGTAACCGCTGTGGCTTGCATATGCGTCAACTCGTTAGCGCATACGAAACCAGGCTGGGTGCCGATCCCACGCGGCGTTGAGCAGCGCGCTGCCTGGTGGCACGCCGAACTCTGCGCGGAAACGTCGGACGGGCGCGCACCACGGGAGGGGCCTTACCGACCGCGTCGGCCGCTGGCACTATTGAGGCCCCACCTACCTCGAGGCGTATTGCAATGTCCAGCTCTTCACGCCTACTCGCTCGCGTCGCTGCCCTGACCCTGCTGCTCGCACCGACAATCGCCGGCGCGCAGAAGGGCCGTCACGCTGCCCGTGCGGCCATTGGCCGCTCGACGTCCACCGGCATCAACGATGCCCCGTTCCGCGAGCTCGTCGCGCGCACCGACGACGCATGGAACGCGCATGACGCTGAACGGTTCAGCCAGCGGTTCACCAGTGACGTCGACTTCCAGCTCCAAGGATACGGCGACATGCACGTCATCGGCCGCGACTCGCTTCGACGGAACTTCGCCGCAGCGTTCGCCCGCACACCAGCCGACGTCCGGCATCGGACAACGATCGATCGGCTCCAGCTCGTGCAGCCCGACGTCTCTCTCATCGACCTGCACGTCTACATAGAACGCGTCGCCGCCGACTCGAGCCGAACGAGGCTGCGCGAATGGGCCGGCACGGCGGTTGCCGTTCGCGGGTCAACGGGCTGGAGCACCCGCGCCGTCCGACTGCGACTCGTCTCGCCCGACTCCAGCTTGACGATGTCCGACGCTCGGCGCCAGATCGACGCGGCGAACGCACGCTTCGTCGCCGCCTTCAACGCCGGCGATGTCGCGACCGCCGCGAAGGTGTACGCCATGGATGCGGCGGTGATGCCCACCAACAGCGCCGCGATCCGCGGCCGCTCCGCCATTCAGGACTACTGGCAGGGCGGGTGGGGCATGGGCATTCGCAACGTGAAGCTCACGACCGACGAGCTGCATGTGATTGGTGACATGGCCACCGAGGTGGGGCGATATGAGTTCGACGTGAAGCCCGCCGCCGGCGCGCCCGGTGCGGATCACGGCAAGTACATCGTGATCTGGAAGAGAAGCCCCACCGAGGGATGGCAGTGGTACCGGGACATCTTCAACAGCGACGTCGCGGCGGCGAGGTAACAGCACGCGGGCCCCGACGGGCCTTTGAGAAAATCATAAGGCCTTAAAGTCATCAGCGTACAGAGGTCGGCGAGCCGTCCAGCTTGCCGACCTCGGACGTGCGGAGCAGAGGTACGGTCGTGATTACACGATGACCAGAAAGCTCATGCGTTGGATGCTCGGGGCGCTTGCAAGGCGTCTGGCGAGGTTCGGCCAGCGCGTGCGCGACTATGAGAACGATCCCGAGACGGTGCGGCTCCTGCGCCAGGGCGTCAGCCTTCTGCGCGCCAACACCGGCATCTATCATGAGGCCGCAGGCCGGCTCTTCGTCGCCGCCGACGTCGACGGCCTGCCTCAGTGCCTGATCGATGTGTCCGACCGTAGCACGATTCGGTGGCTCTACCAGAAGCACCTTCGCCGACGTCTCGGGTCCGGCTCACGAAGACCGCTCATTATCGATCTCGGCGCCAATGATGGCTTCATCGGCAGCATGTCCCTCAACTTTGTCCAGCTCGGCTGGGATGCGATTCTCGTGGAACCGCTGCCGGAGATGATCGCGCTGGCACGGCGCAATCTCGACCGGTACCGTACGGATGGTCAACGATTGGTGTTCATCGAAGCAGCGCTGGGTCCGTCCGATGGCGAAAGCGCCTTCGAGACCGAGATCTCCCAAGATCTCAGCGGGATGGAAGGCCACCTTGTTTCCGCGCCGACGGCTACCAGTCGTGCGGTCACGCTGATCAGCGTCGAGTCGCTGCTGGCCCGTCCTGACGTCTCGGACCTCGTCGCGGCGGCAAGGCCCATCGTGCTGTCGGTAGATATCGAAGGGCCCGACGTGATGGTCACGACTCGCATTCTCGAGTGCGGCGTCCGGCCCGATTTCATCATCGTCGAGACCCTCCGCTGCTCGCAGCAGGACCTGCAAGTGTTCGAGCGCAACGGCTACGAGCACCTGGCCAAAATAGGCTGGAATGAGGTTTATGGGCTGAGAGTTTTTGACTGATTAGGCGAACCCAGGG
>DASXHF010000298.1:0-8548 GCA_036488775.1 Gemmatimonadaceae bacterium
ATCGCCGCGCTCGCGATCGCCGGACCGGTGTCCCGCTGTGAACGGCAGCAACTCGGTGGGCTCGCCAAGCACGTGGTGGAAGCGGCGGAGGGGCTGTCGCGAAAGATGGGATTCCGATAGCGGGTAACTGCTACTGAAGTACCAGGTACTGGGTAGACCTGGTACCGAGCCTGGCATACCAGCCCCTCCAATGCTTGGACCGTATCAGGTATTCGAATTATCCGTTTCGCTCAAAGGATGTCCCAGAATTCCCGCGAGATATCGACGTCGAACGTCCAGCGGCCGTTGCGCAGGCCGCGCGTGAGCTGCAGACGGAGGAGGTCGAAGAACGGTTGCAGGGCGATGCCGGCGCTCGGGTAGACCCCCGTCGGGTGCGCGAGGTCGGCGTCGAGCGCGCGGCGGATGAAGGTGCCTTGCACGAACGGCGCGAGCGTCGCTTCCCCCGGCACCTTGCCAAAGCGACCGAGTGGGATGCCGGGGACGGGGACCGGCGTGCGCCACTCGAGGCGGCTCGTCACGCCGACGCGCGACGCCAGCTCGTGGAAGTCGTAGCCCGGCGCGCTCACCGGCCCGCCGAAGTAGAGCCATTCCTGCGGCGGGATGTCGCCGTTCGCGCCGACCACCCCGCCCGACGTCTCGATCGCAAGTCGGTTGCGACCGATCGGCCGCTCGACGTCGACCGAGGCGAAGGCGCGGCCGACGGAGGTCGCCGGCACGGGCACACTCATGTCGTCGGTGCGGAGACGACTCGCGCGCAGCTCGCCGCGCAGACGGATCTCCGTGCCGAACGGACCGAGCGAAGTCGCACGGTCACCGCTGAGCGAGAGGCGGACGGCGCGCAGCGGCGTCGCGGGGAGAATGCGCGGAAAGTGTCCCTGCGACGGAGTGGCGCGAATCACGAGCGCGCGCTGGCGCTCCCAGCTCGCGTCGAGACGGAACCGGCCGCCGAAGATGCCGCGCGCGTCGAGGCCGACCCCACCCCCCTGCACCTGAAACGGATCGGTGTAGTCGGATCCGAACTCCTGAGCGGCGACCGAGTTCACGACCCCGGATCGTTCGCGCACGTCGCCGGCCTCTCGATAGTCGCGCTGCGCGAACAGGCGCACACCGAATCGAGGGGACTGCCATTCGACCACCCCGCTCCCCTTCACTGCGCGATCGTCCACGCCGTAGCGCGCGCGGAGCTGCGCGTCGTAGCCCCCGCCGAGTCGCGTCGCCAGACCGCCGCCGACGGCGAGTCCCTCGGCCCGATCGAACCGGATGAAATCCGAGACGCTCGTCGCCGAGAGCATCGCTGTTTGGGGACGACGGAGCGCTTGCGCACGGACCAGCGCGCGCGCCTCCTCGCGCACCCGCTGGATGTCGGCGTCCGTCACGGCGCGGACGTCAGGCGGCAGCGAGTCGAGCACTCGACCGCTGAAATGGAAAGTGTCCTGCATCGCCTTCGGGGCCAGCACGATCTCCGGTCCGGCGAACATGGTCGGGTCGAGGCCGACGTTCACGTGGTAGTCGCCGATCTCCCAGCGTCCGCGGATGATGCCGCGCACCGGATAGTCGAGCCAGGTGCCGCCGCGGGCGATCTCGATCTCCTGGCGGCGCGGCAGCCAGAAGCGCGACCCGATCAGCCCATTCTCGATCACGACGAACAGATCGTCGAGCGACTCGTCCCGGAAGGCGGCGCGTGTGAAGTTGAACGCCATGCGCACCACCTGGGCGTCGTCACGATCGATGTACATCGCGCCGATGATGCGCGGCTGCCGGTCGTCGCGGGGCCGGACCTTGACCTCGTACAAGACGATGGTGCGGCCCGGGAGCACGAGCGGGAGCGAGTCGGTGATGGCGAAGTCGTAGGTCGAGAGCCCCTGGGCGGAGAGTGGATGGGGGACGTCGACCACCTCGTCGCCGTCGCCGAGCCGGATGACGGCGGGGAAGTTGTTCTGGACGATCCCGAGGTGGTCGCGATGGTAGTTGATGTCGGTCGGGAGGAGCAGCGTATCCCGACGGCCGACGATGCGCTGCTTGCTGAGGTTGGGCGCGAGCCAATAGACTTGGTTCACCAGCTCGTCGGCCTTCACGACCTTCGGCGGCTCGGCGAGGCCTGCGCCCACCTGCGCCAGGAAGGTGACGTAGCCGTGGGCGACGGCGGTGAAGTCCTTGAGCCCCGTGTCGGCGAGCTGCTGTGCGCGTCGCGCGGTCGCGCGCTCGACGAGTGCACGAACGCGCGGGTCGTTCCAGCTCTGTGAGCGGGCACGAGTGGGCACGAGCAGGGCCAACACGCCGCACGCAAGCGACGCGGCGGCAAACAAGCGACGCATCCTCGAAAGTTCGCCGGCGTTCATGCGTCGGACAAGCACGCGTGAGCACTCTCTGACCACTGCATGAGCTTCGACGACTTCCGCCGCCGCGCGCGGGCCAATCACCTCGTGCCGGTGTGGCGCGACACGCTGCTCGACACCGACACGCCGGTCACCGCCTTCGCGAAGGTGCGCGAGGGGCCGTTCGCGTTCCTGCTGGAGAGCGCACCGGCCGGGGGCGAGACCTGGTCACGCTACACCTTCCTCGGCAGCGCGCCTCGTGGGGCGTGGCGGCTGCGCGACGGCATCGTGGACGAATGGACGCCGGAGGCTGGATGGCACGGGGCCCGCACACCGGACAACGCGCTCGACGATCTCGACGCGCAACTGCGTCGGTATCCTCCCGTCGACGCGCCGGAGCTCGGTGCGTTCTGGAGCGGGGCGGTCGGGTACTTCAGCTATGACGCGGTCCGCCTGATCGAGCGGCTGCCGTCACCGCCGCCGCGCGGCGACGCGACGCCCGACGCGCTGTTCGTCTTCACCGACGCGCTGGTGATCATCGACAACCTCCGCGCGCAGGCGCGGGTGGTGGTCGGTGCGCCGATCGGGGACGACACGAGCGGCGCCGCGCTCGAGCGCGCGTACCGCGCCGCGTTGGCGACGGTAGAGCACACGCTCGCGAAGCTGCGCGCGCCCCTTGCGCTTCCCCCGCTCGACCTGCGCGCCGACGCCCCGGCGGCCACGGGGCTGTCGACGTATGACCGCGAGCGCTTCATCTCGGACGTGGCGCGCATCAAGGAGTACATCGCCGCCGGCGACGCGTTTCAGGTGCTGCTCGCGCGACGGATCCGCGTGCCGCACGACTTTCCGTCCGACGCGCTGTATCGGGCCCTGCGCGCGCTCAATCCATCACCGTACATGTACCACCTCGTGCTCGACGGGACGGAGCTCGTCGGCAGCTCGCCCGAGCTGCTGGTGCGCGTCGAGGGACGGCAGGTCACGGTGCGGCCGATCGCCGGAACGCGACCGCGCGGAGCGACGGCGGAGGCGGACGCGGCGATGGCGGACGAGCTGGTGCACGACGAGAAGGAGCGCGCCGAGCACGTCATGCTCGTGGACCTCGGGCGCAACGACGTCGGGCGCATCGCGGAATACGGTACGGTGCGCGTCAGCGACTTCATGATCGTCGAGCGGTACTCGCACGTCCTGCACCTCGTGAGCCAGGTGGACGGCACCCTACGGCCCGAGCTGAACGCGATCGACGCCTTTCGCGCGACCTTTCCCGCGGGAACGATGACCGGGGCGCCGAAGGTGCGCGCGATGGAGATCATCGACGAGCTCGAGCCCGAGCGCCGCGGGGCGTATGCCGGTGCGGTGGGCTACATCGGCGCCGGCGGGACGCGCATGGACCTGGCGATCACCATCCGCACCTGCGTGATCGCCGACGGCGTGGCGTCGGTGCAGGCCGGCGCGGGGATCGTGCAGGACTCCGTCCCCGCGAGCGAGTGGGCGGAGACGGAGAGCAAGGCGCGGGCGATGCTCACGGCGATCGGGAGAGTGCGCGAGGCGATGTCGCGGAGCTGAGCCTCCCTCGAGCAGCGTTCCTTGCGATTTGTCCGGCAGTGTCTGTCGCATCCGGCAATCTGCTCCTCCCGCTTTTCCCAGCGGTGCCGAACGACCGCGCGTCGTCGACTAGGCATCGACCCGGCACCGCGCCATATTCCAACGCGATGCCTCTCCGTTTGATCAGCCCCGACGGGACCAAGTCGATCGAGATTCGCGACGGCGTCCCGCTGATCGTGGGCCGCGCACCGACGTGCGACCTGCCGGTGTTCGATCCTACGATCTCGCGTCGCCACGCCGAGCTGACCTCCGATGGCCGCAGCGTCACCCTGCGGGACCTCGGCTCGAGCAACGGGACCTTCGTCAACGGAACCAAGGTCGAGCGGGGCCGCGCCGCGGTCGACGACCTGATCGCGTTCGGCAAAGTCGGGTTCCGCGTGGAGTCGTTCGTGCAGGAGGCGCCGTCGTCCGACGGGTCGCACGCTCGACCGCCGATGGGCGCGACGATCGTCCGGCAGATCCCGATGCGGGAATCGCTCGGGCTCGCGTCGATCAATGGGCCCACGCCGTCGCCCGGCGGCCTGACGCGCGCCGTGGTCTCGCCGCTGAGCGCCCCGCCGAGCGACAAGAGCCAGCAGAAGCTCGCGACGCTGCTCGAGGTGTCGAAGGGGCTCACGCGCGCGGTGGACGTGGACACGATCCTCGACAAGATCGTCGGCTACGCATATCAGACGCTCGAGGTGGACCGGGTCGCAATCCTGCTCCTCGACGAGAACGACGAGCTGGTGCCCAAGATCTCACGCGACCAGCGCGGCGGCGACGCGCGCCGGGCGGTGCCGCAGTCCATCGCGCGCCAGGCGGTGCTCGAGAAGGTCGCCCTGCTCACCGACAACGCGGGCGAAGACGAACGATTCGGCGGGCAGTCGATCGTGATGCAGCAGGTGCGGTCGGCGATCTGCGCGCCGCTGATCGGCAGCGAGGACCGCGTGCTCGGCGTCCTCTACGTCGACAATCCGAGCACGACGCACCGCTTCCACGACGACGACCTCGAGTTCCTCGTGGCGTTCGCGGGGATCGCCGCCGTCGCCATCGAGAACTCGCAGTTCGCCGAGCGGATCCGCCGTGAAGGGATCGTGCGCAGCAACTTCGAGCGCTACTTCGCGCCGCAGCTGGCGGCGCGCATCGCCGACTCGGCCGAAGCGACCAAGCTCGGCGGCGACAAACGGCCGGTGGCGGTGCTGTTCAGCGACATCCGCGGGTTCACCGCGCTGTCGGAGACGATGAACCCGGACGCGATGGCGACGCTCCTCACGGAATACTTCACCGAGATGGTGGAGTGTGTGTTCCGGCATGGGGGGATGCTCGACAAGTTCATCGGCGACGCGGTGATGGCGCAGTGGGGCGCGCCGATCGCCGGCGCGGACGACGCGGACCGCGCGATGCAGGCGGCGCTCGAGATGATGTCGGCACTCGCCACGTTGAATGCGCGCTGGCTCGCGCAGGGCCGCCCGACGCTCGAGATCGGCATCGGGTTGAATTACGGGGAGGCGTTCGCGGGCAACATCGGCTCCGAACGCCGGCTGGAGTTCACGGTGATCGGCGACACCGTGAACACCGCGAGCCGCCTGTGCTCCGCGGCGGGGGCGGGCGAGATCCTGCTCTCCGATGACATGCGGCGCGCGCTCTCGGCTCCGCCGGCGCTGGACAAGCGCCCCGCGATGGAGCTCAAGGGCAAGAGTCAGAAGCTGGCCGTCTACCGCGTTCGTCTCACGTGATCCGCGACACCGTCCCAGCCGGGTTCGTGCGCGTCACGCGGGGACAAGGGAGCCGGCGGTGTATGGTAGTCGCACGCGAGGAGCACACGGCGGACGCGTACGCGATGCTCGCCGAGGGGATGCCGCATCAGGCGGCGGCGCGCGATCTGGCCGCGCGCCCACTGTCGGGGCGTGGCACCGCGTACGCGATCGCGCTCCCGGTCACGCGGGTGCCGGTCGTGGTGCGCCACAACCGCCACGGTGGTCTTCTGGCTTCGCTGCGGAGCGACCTCTTTTTGCCGCCGACGCGGGCGCCGCACGAGCTCCGCGTGGCGCTCCAACTCGCCGACGCAGGAGTCCGCACCCCGTCGATTCTGATGTACGCGATCGAGCGTGTAGGTCCCCTGCTCCGCCGCGCCGACGTGGTGACCCGCGAGGTGACCGAGAGCCGCGATCTCGCAGCGTACATGTCGCCCGACGGCGACGAGCGCAGCCGGGCGGAGGCGTGGGCGGCGACGCGTGAGCTCCTGCGCTCGCTCCGCGACGCCGGCGCGCGACATCACGACCTGAACGTCAAGAACGTCCTCCTCGCGCGCGACACGGTGGGCGGCCCGCTGCACGCGTGGGTGCTCGACGTCGACCGCGTGGAGCTCGGGCGACCGGGCGATCGTTCCGCGCACGCGGCCAACGTGGCGCGCCTCCTTCGATCGGCTCGCAAGTGGCGCGACGAGCGCGGCGCAGAGTTCGACGAGGAAGAGCTGGACGACCGCGAGGGCACGCCGCCCCAGCCGCCCGTGGGGGCGCACGGCGTTGTCTGAGCGGCGCCGGAGCCGGCCCAGCCGTCTCAAGCGCCGGATCGATCGCCGGGTGTATCGCATCTTCTTCGCGCTCGGCCGCGCCGTCGCGCGCCCGCCGCGCACTCGGCCCGATCCGGCGGCGCTGCGGCGGGTGCTCATCGTCCGGCACGATCGACTCGGCGACTGGGTGGTCACCTCTCCGGTCATGGCGCTGCTCACCGAGATCGCGCCGAACGCGGAGATCGACGTGCTTGCCTCGCCGGCAAACGCCGCGCTGGCGCGCGCGGACGAGCGGGTGTCACGCGTGATCGTGAACGATCATCGCTGGGCGGGCTGGCTGCGCGCGCTCCGCCGGCTCCGCGGTCGGCGATACGATCTGATCATCAGTCCGATCTACTACCGGCATCTGCGCGAGGCGTTCGTCGCGCTGCTGGCGGCACGACGACACACCTTCACTCTGTCCGTCTACAGGCCGCGACGCTATCAGGGAATGTTCAGCGCGACGGTGCGCATTCCGCGCGCGCGGACGCACATGACGGAGCGGCTTCTCTACACGGTGCAGCACGGCCTGCTCGGCCACGCCCGCGGGGCGGGCGAGTCGGCCAGGCGGTGGCCGATGCGGCTGTTCGTGGACGCGAGCGCGGAAGCCCACGCGTCGTCATTTCTGTCGCGGGCAGACGTTGGCGAGTTCGTCGCGGTGAACCTGAGCGCCGCCGAACCGCATCGCGAATGGCCGCCCTCCTCGGCGATCGCGGCGCTGCGGGAGATTCTCGTCGAGCATCCCGAACTGGCGTTCGTGATCACACCGCCTCCCGGCAAGGAAGACGTGGCCGACGAAGTCGTACGCCGGCTCGCCGACCGGCGCGTGGTGAAGGCGCCGGCGACGAGCCAGCTGCTCGATCTCGTGGCGCTGCTCCGACGCGCCCGCCTCACGATCACTCCGGACACGGCGAACGTGCACCTGGCGGCGGCGGTCGGCGTGCCGGTGCTCGTGTTGACGAGCGCCGCGAGCACCGACCCTGCGCTCTGGTCGCCGTACGGAGTGCCGCATCGCAGCGTCTCCGCCGGCCGGCATCCGGTGTCGGAGATCCCCGCCTCCGCGATCGCGGAGGCGTTCCGGTCGCTGTGGGCGGAGCTCGTCGTGGCGGACGCGCGGGAGCGTCGATGCTGATCGGCATGGCGCATCCGTCATTCACGACGACCGGAGGGGCCGAGCTCCTCGCGGCGCGGCATGCCGAGTATCTGCGCAGCATGGGGCACGAGGTGCGGCTCGTGACGATGGCACTCGACCCCGATCGGTGGCCACAGCTGGTGCGCGACGTCGACGTGCGCGTCGTCGGCAAGCGGTGGACGGACAACGTGCGCCTGCCGAACGACTTTCCGAAGCACCGCCGCCGCGCGGTGCGTCAGGCGGCCGAGCTGCGCGGTGTACAAGTAGTGCTCGCGGAGAACTATCCGGCGAACGTGGTGGCGTCGGAGGTCGTCGGGGCCGAGCGCACCGTCTGGTACTGCAATGAGCCGTCGCGACGCCTGTACGTACGAGAGACCTTTCCAACGCTCGCCGCGCAGCTCGACGCCACGCCGCCGGGACGGGACAGTGCGCTGCTGGCCCACGCGCGGCGGATGTTCGCGCGCCATGCGACGTCGCTGCGACCGAATTGCAGCCCCGCTTCGGAGCGCATCGTCGACGCGGCGGCGGTGGCGCGGTTGAGCCGCGTGATCGGTGACAGCGCCTTCGCCGCGGAGCTCGTTCGCCGGGTCTACGGGCGCACGGCCGACGCGGTGGTGTATCCGACCATCCCGCTGATCGACCCGCCCCGCCGCAGCGCTGGCGTGGACTCGTCCGGCCTGCGCGTGCTGGTGCATGCGCGGCTCGAGCTGCTCAAGAATGTCGAGACGGTGCTGCTCGGCTTCGCGGCATTTCGTGACCGTCATCCGGGAGCGCACGAGCTTCACGTCGTCGGACGTGGACCGGACGCCGAGCGGCTTCACGAGGTCACGCGCGAACGCGGGCTTCGCGAGGCGGTCCATTTTCACGGCTTTCTGACGCAGCGCTCGCTCGAGCAGTTGTATGCGCGGTGCGACGTGATGGCGCTTCTGCCGATCGACGAGCCGTTCGGCATGGTATTTCCGGAGGCTG
>DASXHF010000060.1:0-20322 GCA_036488775.1 Gemmatimonadaceae bacterium
CATCTGGTGGCGCTTCTACACCTTCTACGTCTACATCGTGCTCGGCGCCATCGCCGCGGGCGGCACCGTCATGCGCGCGGTCCGGCGGACGGAAGACTACGAGACCGAGATGGAATCGGGTAACACGGTGGCGGAAGCTGCGTGACGCGACTGAGGCACTGCTCTGGAGGCACTGCTACTGAAGTACCAGGTACCGGGTAGACCTAGTACCGAGCCTGGCATATTGGCCCCTCCAATGCTTGGACAGGGCAGCCGTAGTACCAGCTTATTGCTCGACCTCTGACAGCGTTCGCTTACGGCTCGATCTCACGCCGTTCCAGCGGAAGCCGACCCGCATTGGAATGGGTCGGATGTCGGTCTTGGTACTGGTGCTACTCCGTACCTGGTACTTGAGTGGCAGTGTACTCAGATAGCCGCGTTCACAGTAACGCCGTCAGCTCCGCCGCATTCGCCTCGCTCGGCACTCCGTTCGGGAAGTACGCGTTGTGCACGTACTGCCGAACCATCCGCTGCGTGTTGAAGAAGCTTCCGTTCAGCGCGATCGCCGAGCGCATCACTTCCGCGTAGGCGAAGGGGAGGCCGTAGAAGAGCGGCAGGATCACGCGTTCGAGCTTGATGTAGAGATCCACCGCGTCGCGCGTCGGATCGGCTTCCAGCTCGGGCCCGCCGATCGACCATCCCGTCACGCCTTCCACGTGGCCCTCGACCCACCAGCCGTCGAGCACACTGAATGACGGCACCCCGTTCATCGCCGCCTTCATTCCGCTGGTGCCCGACGCTTCGAGCGGCTTCATCGGGTTGTTGAGCCACAGATCCACGCCGGCCACCATCTTGGCCGCCAGTGCCATCTCGTAGTTCTCGAGGTAGACGATGCGTACCACGTCGCCCAGCTTCTCACGCGCGCTGAAGATGCGGCGGATCAGCTCCTTGCCGCCTGCGTCGTGCGGGTGCGCCTTGCCCCCGTACACGATCTGAATCTTGCCGATCGTGCGCGCGATCTTCGTCAGCCGCTCGAGGTCGGAGAAGATGAGGTCAGCGCGCTTGTAGGGCGTGGCGCGCCGCGCGAAGCCGATCGTCATCACACCCGGATCGAGCTCCTCGCCCGTGCGCCGCTTCACCTCGTCGAAGAGCACCGCCTTGCTTGCCGCATGTGCGGCGCGGATCTCTTCGAGCGGGATGCTCACCGCGTACCGCAGATAGAGGTTGTCGCGCCGCCACTCCGGCATCCGGTGATCGAACAACGCGGCGAACTCCGGACTGGTCCATGTGACCGCGTGCACGCCGTTCGTGATCGAGTCGATCGGGTACTCGGGAAACATTCCGCGAGACACCTCGCCGTGCCGCATCGCCACGCCGTTCACGAACCGCGTGAGGTGCAGCGCGAGGTGCGTCATGTTCAGCATTCCCTGGTGAATGCCGCCGCACGCCTCGAGCAGCGCCACCCGTTCGTCGCCCAATACGCGACGCACCATCTCGAGCGGGAACTTGTCGTGGCCCGCGGGCACGGGCGTGTGCGTCGTGAAGACGCAGCGCGACCGCACCGCTTCGAAGTCCGCGTCTTCCAGCTCGAACACCGGGCGCCCCTCGAGCTGCTTCTCCAGGAGCTGCAGCGTGAGCAGCGCGGAGTGACCCTCGTTCAGGTGATAGATCGTCCCATTGGTGTAGCCGATCGCCTGCAGCACCGAGGCTCCACCCATGCCGAGCACGATCTCCTGGCAGAGCCGGTAGTGGTCGTCGCCGCCGTAGAGGTAGTCGGTGAGCGTGCGGTCCCACTCGCTGTTCTCCGGGAGCATCGTGTCCAGGAGATAGACCGGCACTTCGTGACCGCGTATCCCGCGTACGACGTACTTCCACGCCGTGATCAGGACGTCGCGGTCCTCGAGGCGGACGGTCGCGCGAACCGGCACCGGCTCCAGCTCCTCTTCGGGACGCCAGTGCACGGGCGTTTCGCTCTGTTGGCCCGCCGCGTCGAGGTGCTGCTCGAAGTAGCCCTTGCGATGCAGCAGCGTCACGGCGACCATCGGCACGCCGAGGTCCGCGGCGGAGCGGAGGGTGTCACCGGCGAGCACGCCGAGACCGCCGCTATAGGTGGGGATCGCCTGTTCGAGGCAGATCTCCATGGAGAAATATGCGACGCTGGAGCGCGTCGAAACGAACGTCATAAGGCCTCAGTCACGGACTCGGTAGCGGACGCAGCGCCCGCGACACGGGGAATACCCCCGCGTGCGGGCGCCGATCCTCACTCGAAGTTTGCAGTTTATTCTATGCCAATCTAGTGTCGATCGAACGGACGCGACCGGTAGCCGGCACGAGCACGGCCACGGGAAGCCGAGCCAGCGCCTCGCCAACCGGCAGCACGCCCGCTTCGGATTGAACGACCGTCCCACCCACGACGCAACGCCAAGTCCCGACAGTATCGGCTCCGCCGAGCCGGATCTTGGTGTCGCCCCAGGTCGACCCGATGGGTATGGGCTCCCCCAGCTCGCACGTGAGACGAGGGATCACGACGAGGCACGCCTCCCCCTCGAGCTGCCTCGAAAAGGCGACGACGTTGCGGGCACGCGCTCCCTCCACGCCGAGCGGCGCATAGCTGCCACGTGAGAAGAGAGGGCCGGCCGTCTGGCGCAGGTGCAGCAGGCGGGTGGTGAGATAGAGCTTCAGTCCATCATCCTCTGGCCGCGCGCACCACTGGGCCAACTGCTCGGGGGTCACCTCGGCGTCCGGAGCCAGCGCGTCGCGCAGCCGGTCGAGCGCCCGCTCGCGCGCTTCCCAATCCACCGGTCGCCGATTGTCCGGGTCCACCAGGGCGCGGAACCAGAGCTCGTCGCCCTGATACAGGTCCGGGACACCGGGCGCCGTGAGGTGGACGACGAGCCGGCCGAAGGTGTTCCATCGCCCCTGCGGCGTGAGCGCGGTGACGAAACGCTCGACGTCGTGCAGGAAGCGCGCGTTCGTCGAGCGGTCCAGAATCCCGGCGATGAACCGGTCAATTGCCTGCTCGTAGGCTTCGTCCGGATCGGTCCAGCTCGTGCTGACCTTCGCTTCGCGCACCGCTTTCCGGATGTATGCCGTGAGCCGTTCGCGCAGCTCGCCGAGCCAGCGGTCGTCGTCGGTCGCCCGCACCTTCGCGCCGACCGGCCAGACGCCGATCATCGCCTGATAGATGAAGTTGTCCGTCGTCCGCGTCGGTGCGAGGCGGCCCCCCGCGGCGACGAGCGTCTGCATCCCGCGATTGTGGCGGCGCCACTGCCGCAGATGTCGCTCCCACGACGCGGGGTTCTCGCTCAACGCGTCGAGCCGCGCGCGGACGTCGGCGCTCCGCTTCGTGTCATGGGTGTTGGTCGCGTTGAGCGCGCGCGGATAGCGCGCCGCCCGCTCGGCGAGCCGCGCGTGCAGCCGCGGCACCGCGTCGCTCAGCGACGCCCCCGGATCTCCACCCACTTCATTGCGCGACGCGAGCGGCGCGTACACGTAGAACGCCGTGTCCTCCACCCCTTTGGCGGCGGCGGGACCGGTGAGCTGCTGCCACCGCAGCACGAATGCGAGACGCGTGCGCGCCAGCTCCGGCTCGACGTCGCGCCCTCCCCATTGCCCCAGGAGCGCACGCTCCAGTGCGTCGACTGCCTTCGCGTCAGCGCGTCCGCGCTCACGCACCTGCGCGAACGCATCGACGAGCACGGCGCGATCGGCGCCTTCCGCGTCGGGCTTCTCCGCGTCCAGGTACGTGCGATACACCGGCAGCACCGCCACCAACTCCACGATCGCCCCCGCGTACGCCGCGATCGTGAGCGCCTCCCACTTCGCGCGCCGCGCGACGGCCAGCAGCATCGGCGCGATGCGACGGACGTCGGCGTTGAGGGCGCTCCGCAACACTCGGCGCTTCGCCTCCACCGCAACCGTGTGAAAGTCCGGCGCGCCGCGCTGGCGATATCGCGCCTCGAGACGCGCGTATCCCTCGGGATGAACGAACACGTCTTCCAGCGTCGTCATCAGCTCGTAGCCGGTCGTCCCATCCACCGGCCAGTCGCTCGGCAGCGTCTCGCCGGCCGCGAGGATCTTTTCAACCAGGATCGGGAAACGCTCACCGCCTGCCGCGGGACGGCGCACATCCACCGCCGCGCGGAGCCGTTCGAGGTAGCGACGCGGCTCCAGCAATCCGTCGATGTGGTCGACCCGAAGCCCGTCGACGTGACCGTCGGCCACGAGCTGCAGCACCCGGGCGTGCGTCGCTTCGAAGACATCGCTCCGCTCGACGCGCAGCGAGATCAGCTCGTTGACGTCGAAGAAGCGCCGGTAGTTCAGGTCACGCTGCGCGAGCCGCCAGAACCCGAGCTCGTAGTGCTGCGCGTCGAGCAGCGCACGCAGCTTCTCGCGCCCTTCCGCTCCTTTGTCCCAGTCGCGCACCACGTCGCGCGCCCATGGATCGCGCATCGCCAGCTCGAGCTCGGGCGGGAGGGTCGCCGGATCGAGCGGAAAGTGATGATCGAAGTACCGGACTCGCACGCCCTGGTCGCTCACGTCGAGCGTCAGCTCGTCGCGCGCCAGCACGGCGTCGAGGGTGTCCCCGAGCACGGGAAGGAGCACCTTGCCGGCGAGCCGGCGCGTCGGCGCGCGCCACTCGACGTCGAACCAGCTGGCATACCGAGAGCTCCGCCCGTGCGCCAACACGTCATCCCAGTACGGATTGGTCGGCCCGATCCCCATGTGGTTCGGCACGATGTCGAGCACGATCCCCATGTCGTGCGCATGAACCTCGTTCGCCAATGCGATGAACGCGTCATCGCCGCCGAGCTCCTCGTTCACGTGAGTCGGATCGGCGACGTCGTAACCGTGGGTGCTGCCCGGCCGCGCCGCGAGCACGGGCGACAGATAGAGATGCGACACGCCGAGCCGCCGGAGATAGGGCACGCGTGCCTTTGCATCGCGCAGGGTGAAGCTCGCGCTCAGTTGGAGGCGATAGGTCGCGGTGGGGATTCGGATGGGCATCTATCCGGTCAGCGGCTACTCGAGAATCCGATACTGCTCTTGGTACTGCTACTGAAGCACCACGTACTGGGTAGACCTGGTACCGAGCCTGGCATACTGGCCATTCCAATGCCTGGACAGGGCTGCCGTAGTACCAGCGTATTGCTCGACCTCTGACAGCTTTCGCTTATGGCTCGATCTCACGCCGTTCCGACGCCGACCCGCCTTGGAATGGCTCGGACGTCGGTCTTGGTACTGGTGCTACTTCGTACTGAGTACTTGAGTAGCCGTTAGTAGCCCAATCCCCGCTTCGTCCTCTCACTCCCGATCAGCTCCTCGATCGTCTCACGCATCCGTCGCGACCAGCTCGGATACCTGTCCTGCCAGACTCCTGGGATGTTCACCGGCGTCGACTCGTGAGCCAGGTCGTCGAGCGACAGTCCGACGAGCGCGGCCGGCGTACGGCGGATGAAAGCGTGCACCGCCGCGATCAGCGCATCCGGCGTCACGTCGTGGCGCGCGTCGGCCGGTAGCAGGCCCGCTTCGATGAGCGATTCGACCAGCGCGGCACGATCGCTCGCCCGGCCGTGTCGCATTGCCGCCGCGAGGTCGGGGTTCGCCAGATCGCCCACCTCCGTGCGAATCGCCAGATCGCGCTCCTGGAACCAGCCGACGAGCGGCGGCAGGTCGTGCGTGTTCACCGTCGCGAGCGCGAGGCGCGGATACTCCGTCGCGCCGCGGAAGCGCCCGGTGCCGAAGTCGCGCTCGAACACCACCACCTTGGAACCGAGTACCCCCCAGCGCTCGAGCACCCCCGGAACCTCCGGCGGCACGGTACCGAGATCTTCACCGACCACGAGCGCGTTGTGGCGCGCGCTCTCGAGCGCCAGGATCCCGAACAGCTCCTCGCTGAACGAGCGCACGTAGGCGCCCTCCTTTGCCGAGGCGCCCGCCGGCACCCAGAACATGCGGAATAGACCGAGCGCGTGATCGATGCGGAGTGCGCCCGTGTGCCGGAATCCCGCCCGCAGCAGCCGCACCCAATAGTCGTAGCCCGTCTCGCGCAGCACGTGCGGGTCGATCGCCGGCAGTCCCCAGTTCTGCCCTTCGTCGGAGTACATGTCCGGCGGCGCGCCGACCGTGGCGCCGTGGACGAACAGCCGCGGGTTCGCCCACGCGTCGCTCCCCGACGGCGCCGATCCCACCGCGAGATCCTGATACAGCCCCAACGCGAGCCCCGATCGCGCCGCGTCGAGCGACGCGAGGCCGAGCTGTCGATCGAGCTCGAACTGCAGCCATCGATGAAAGTCCACCCGGTCGGCGAGCTCTCGGCGCAGCGACGCCACCGCTTCGCCGTTTGCGTCGCGCAGCGGCTCCGGCCAGCGTCGCGCGTCCGGTCCCTCGCGCTCCGCGATCGCCATGAACGTCGCGTACTGCGTGAGATGTGGGTCCTCACGTTCACCGTACATCTCGTAATAACGGGCGCGCCGCGTGTTGCGACCCAGCTCGTGCGCCACGAACGTGCGGTGGAGCGACTCGAGCACCGGCGCGCGGAGCGCCATCACGGCCTCGTAGTCGAGCATCGGCGCTTCACGAAGGCGCGCCAGCTCGCGCTGAAACTCCTCCGACGCGATGTGTGCCCGCGCACGCGCGTCGTGCTCGAGCTCGGGGATCGCCTCCGGCTTCAGGTAGAGCGGGTTCCGGAAGAGCCGCGTGATCGGACTGTACGGGCTCACGTCGTAGCCGGCGTTGCGCAGCGCGTGCAGCGGGTTCAATCCGATGAAGGCGCCACCGTGATGGCCGACCCATTCCGCCAGCATCCCCACGTCGCCGAGATCGCCCGCGCCCCAATTCCGCTCGCTGCGGACGGTGTAGAGGTTGACCGTGATGCCGAACCCGCGATGCCCGCGCAGCCGGGCTTCCGGCGGCACGCACTGCGGCGGCACGACGATCAGCCGCTGCGTCGCCGTCGCGCGTTCGCCTCCGGCGTCGAAGGTGACGGTGAGATCGTGATACCCGAGCGGCGGCACGACGGGAAGGGTGAGCTGCATCCGGCGCGAGTGTCCACCGTGGGTCGTGCCGGTCCACCGGGACTCGAGCCCCTCTTCGGTGCGCAGTGTCAGCGTCCAGTGCACCCGATCGGCGGACGACTGCGGGACGCGCACCGCGACCCGCGACAGCGCCTTGCTCCGCTGCCGCACCACGCGCACCGGCTTGATCCACTGCCGGCGCTCCTTCGCGCGGAGCGCGCGCAGCGCGGCCGCGGCACGCTTCTCCGTGCTGGCGTCGTACCCCATCGCCGAAAGCAGTCGCTCGCGCGTCGCGTCGGACGTGAGCCGCACTTCGCCACCCGTCTGATCCAGATAGGACGGCAGGATGCCGAGCCGGTCGGCCAGACGATGGAGCGCGGGGCGGGAGGTGGCCGGCTCGAGTTGATCTCGCGTCGACATGGAGCGCGTCACGACACCCGGTGCCGCGTCGCCACGTGCGCGGGCACGAGAATCATCACGGACAGTGGAGGCAGCGTGAGCTGCACGGAATACCGGCGGCCGTGATACGGCACGTCGTCGGCATGGATGCTCGACTGCGCGCCGTAGCCGCTCCCGCCCCAGCGCGGATCATCGGTCGACAGCGCGACGCGGTACTCCCCCGATTCCGGCACCCCGATGCGATAGTGCTCGCGCGGCGACGGCGTGAGGTTGAGCAGGACGACGACGTGCTCTCCGTCGGCCCACCGCACGTACGAGAGCACCGAGCTCGCCCTGTCGGAGACGTCGATCCACTCGAACCCGTGCGTCTCCGCATCGCCGCGCCAGAGCGGCGGGAGCTGCTGATAGAGAGCGCCCAGCCGCGCGACGTAGTCCCGGAACGCGGCACGCGTCGGATCCTCCAGCAGATGCCACGGGAGCGACTGATCGTGATTCCACTCGGCCGGCGGCGCGAGCTCCGTGCCCATGAACAGCAGCGACTTGCCAGGCCTCGTCACCTGATAGGCGAGCAACGCCCGGAGGTTCGCGAGCCGCTGCCAGTGGTCGCCCGGCATCTTCTCGTAGAGCGATCCCTTCATGTGCACCATCTCGTCGTGCGAGAGAGGCATGATGAAGTGCTCGCTGTGCTCGTACACCATCGCGAAGGTCAGCGTGTCCTGGTGATAGCGCCGGTAGATCGGATCCTGCGAGAAGTACTCGAGCGTGTCGTGCATCCACCCCATGTTCCACTTGAAGGTGAATCCGAGCCCGCCCTCGCGGATCGGCCGCGTCACGCCGGGCCACGCCGTGGAATCTTCGGCGATCGTCACGCAGCCCGGCGCATCCTCACAGATGACGGCGTTCGTCTCGCGCAGGAAGTCGATCGCCTCGAGATTCTCACGCCCGCCGTACCGGTTGGGGATCCACTCCCCCTCTTTGCGGCTGTAGTCCAGATACAGCATCGACGCCACCGCGTCGACCCGCAGTCCGTCGACGTGGAATTCGTGCAGCCAGTACAGCGCGTTCGCGACGAGGTAGTTCCGCACCTCCCGCCGGCCGTAGTTGAAGATCAGCGTGCCCCAGTCGGGATGCTCGGCGAGACGCGGATCCTCGTGCTCGTACAGCGCCGTCCCGTCGAACCGGCGCAGCGCGTAGTCGTCCTTCGGAAAATGCGCCGGCACCCAGTCCAGCAGCACGCCGATTCCCGCCTGGTGCAGCGTGTCGACGAGGAAGCGGAAGTCGTCCGGACTTCCATAGCGCGACGTGGGCGCGAAGTAGCCGGTCACCTGATAGCCCCACGAGCCGTAGAACGGATGCTCCATCACCGGCAGCAGCTCCACGTGCGTGAAGCCCGTCTCCTTCACGTACGCGGCGAGCTTGGGCGCGATCTCCCGATAGCTCAGCGGCCGTCCTCCGTCCTCCGGCACACGCATCCAGGAGCCGAGATGCACCTCGTAGATGTGCACCGGCTCGCGCACGAGCTGGCGCTGCGTCCGCGCCGTCATCCACGGCTCGTCCCGCCAACGGTAGCGACCCTCCGGCACGACGATCGACGCCGTGTCCGGCGACTGCTGCATCTTGAACGCGAGCGGATCGGTCTTGAGCCGGAGCTCTCCTTCGCGCGTGCGCAGCTCGTACTTGTACAGCGCATTCGCCTGCACACCCGGTACGAATAGCTCCCAGATCCCGCTCTCGCCGAGCCGGCGCATCGGGAACTGCCGGCCGTCCCAGTTGCACCAGTCGCCGACGACGCTCACCCGCGTCGCATTCGGCGCCCACACTGCGAACGCCGTCCCTTCGTCACCGTCCACCGTGCGCACGTGCGCGCCGAGCATCTGCCAGAGGCGTCGATGCGTCCCTTCGCGGAAGAGATAGAGATCCGTCTCGCCCACCGTCGGCTCGAAGCGATACGGGTCGCCCCGTTCCCAGGTGCGTCCGTCGGGCCCGATGAACCGGAGCGAATACCGCAGCGGCAGCGGCGCGCGCGGCAGGAAGACGGAAAAGAACCCATCCCCCTCGGCGCGAAGCGCCGTCGCGACACCATCCCGCACGACCATCGCGTCCGCCGCTTCCGGTTGGAAGGCGCGAATCACCACGCCCATCACGCCATCCACCGTCGCGTGGTGCGGTCCGAGCACCGCGTGCGGATCGCCGTGCCGCCCCTCGAGCAGCGCGGCGCGCGTGGCGTCGTCGAGCCGCGGCGCCGTTGCGGGTGAGGATGATCGCACGAGCGTCTCCGTCATAGCGTGTGTTTCTCCACCGGCGAGAGCGGTTCGCGCCGCTGCTCGTCCTTCACGATACGGCGGTCCGGGCCGAAGCGCAGCAGCATCAACGAGTGCGGCTCCAGCACGATCGAGTTCTTGCGCACCACCGGCATCTCGTTCCGAGCCGTGTCCACCATGATCACCCAGATCTTCCCGCCGTCGAGCGCCGGCAGGGAGAAGCTAACCCGCTCCTCGCCGGCGTTCATCGCCAGCAGCAGCGTGTCCCCCGAGACGGCGTGTCCCCGCTCGTCCACCTCGTCCGTCGCCGCCCCGTCCAGAAGCATTCCGAACGCCTGCGCGCTGGAATTGTGCCAGTCGGCATCCGTGAACTCCCGGCCGGCGGGGTGAAGCCAGGTGACGTCCTTGTGCTCGGAGCCCGGCAGCGCCGTGCCCCGGAAGAAATGCCGCCGCCGGAGCACCGGATGCGCCTGCCGGATCGCCAGCAGCTTGCGAACGAACTCCCCGAGCTCCTTCTGGCGGTCGTCGAGGTTCCAGTCGACCCAGGTCAGCTCGTTGTCCTGCGCGTACGCGTTGTTGTTGCCGCGCTGCGTCCGTCCGAGCTCGTCCCCATGCGACAACATCGGCACGCCCTGCGAGAAGGCAAGCGTCGCGAAGAACGTCCGCATCAATCTGTAACGCATCTCGATGACGGCGGGGTCGTCCGTCTCCCCCTCCACTCCCCAGTTGCGGCTGATGTTGTCGTTGTGGCCGTCCTGGTTGTTCTCCCCGTTCGCCTCGTTGTGCTTCTGCTCGTAGCTCACCAGGTCGCGCAGCGTGAAGCCGTCGTGCGCCGTGACGAAGTTGATGCTGGCGTACACCCCGCGGTCGCTGTGCGAGAAGATGTCGCTCGATCCGGCCAGCCGGCTCGCCAGCTCCGGGATCTGGCCGGGCTCACCGCGCCAGAACTTCCGCACGCTGTCGCGGTACTGCCCGTTCCACTCCGTCCACCGCACGGGAAAGTTGCCGACCTGATACCCGCCCGGTCCCACGTCCCAGGGCTCGGCGATCAGCTTCACCCGCGAGAGCGTCGGATCCTGCTGCATGATGTCGAAGAACGCCGACAGCTTGTCCACGTCGTACAGCTCGCGCGCCAGCACGGGCGCAAGGTCGAACCGGAATCCGTCGACGTGCATCTCCTCCACCCAGTAGCGGAGCGAGTCCATGACGAGCTGGATCGTCCGCGGGTGCACCATGTTGAGCGAGTTGCCGGTGCCGGTGAAGTCGGTGTAGAAGCGCTTGTCGTTCGGCTCCAGCCGGTAGTACGCGGTGTTGTCGATCCCGCGCAGCGACAGCGTCGGCCCGAGATGGTTCCCCTCCCCGGTGTGGTTGTACACGACGTCGAGGATCACCTCCAACCCCGCCGTGTGCAGGGTCTTCACCATCGTCTTGAACTCGTAGACCTGATTGCCCAGACCGCGAGTCGCGTAGCGGACGTCGGGTGCGAAATAGCCGATCGAGTTGTAGCCCCAATAGTTCGTCAGCCCCCGCTCGGCGAGATGCCGGTCGACGACGAACTGGTGCACCGGCAGCAGCTCCAGCGCCGTGACACCGAGCCGCTGGTAGTACTCGAGCATCGGATCGCTCGCGAGCCCCAGATAGGTACCGCGCAGCTCCGGCGGGACGTCCGGATGCCGCATCGTCATCCCCTTCACGTGGCACTCGTAGATGATCGTGCGGTTGTACGGGATGTTGAGCGGCGCGTCATCCTCCCAGGTGAACGCGGAGTCGATCACGACCGACTTCGGCACCCCGCCGGCGGAGTTGTCCGGGTCGGGGTCGAGATCCTCCCGCGGCGATCCGACCTTGTACGCGAACAGGTCGTTGCTCCACCGGATCGCGCCGGTGATCGCCTTGGCGTACGGGTCGATCAACAGCTTAGCGGGATTGAACCGATGCCCGAGCGAGGGGTCGTACGGCCCATGGACGCGGTAGCCGTAGTACTGGCCGGGCCGCGCGTCGGGCAGATAGCAGTGCCACACCTGGTCGGTGCGCTCCGACATCTGGATCTTCGCCACCTCGGTCGCGTCGTCGGCGTCGCGAAAGAGACAGAGCTCCACCCCCGTGGCGTGCTCCGAGAAGAGGGCGAAGTTGACGCCCATGCCGTCCCAGGTCGCGCCGAGCGGATAGGGACGGCCGGGCCAGACGCGCATCGTCATGCGTCGCCGCCGCCGTCCGCGTCGTCGCGCACGTACACCGCCGCACTCCACGCCGGCAGGCGCACGGTACGCGCGCAGTCCCTTTCCGCCGGGAGCAGCCGCTTCGGTGCATCGGCACAGCGATGCTCGGGCGCTGCGGCGACGATCTCCGTCACCTCCGTCCCGGAGCCGCCATAGCCGGCGGCGTCTGTCGCGAGCCGCAGTCGCCAGCGGTGCGGCGCTTCCTCGGGCACGGGAACCTCCAACGGATGACACGACGAGTTGAACGCGTACCACAAGCTACGCTGCTCGCGCACGGCATCGTGCACGTCGCCCTGCGCAGGCAGGATGCGCACCACCGTGCACCACTCGCCGCCTCCCTGAACGTGCGTGACGCTGGCGCCGGTTCTGAGCGCCGGTTCCTCCCGGCGTAGCGCCAGCAGGTCCCCATAGAGTCGCAAGAGCTGGCGCCCTTCCTCTTCGTCGCGCTTCGCCCAATCGAGCTTGCTGCGATCGAAGGTCTCCGCCGCCTGCGGATCGATGGCCGACGCCAGTCGCCCGATCTCCGCGAACTCGTTCTTGCGTCCTTCTCGGACCGCGTCGACCAACGCTTCGTCTCCGTGTTCGATGAAATACTGGAATGGTGCCTTCTCGCCGTACTCCTCGCCCATGAAGAGCAGCGGCACGTACGGCGAGAGGAGCAGGACGGCCGCGGCGAAACGCAGCCGGTCGCGCGGTACGAGCGTCGAGAGCCGCTCGCCGAACGCGCGGTTGCCGACCTGGTCGTGATTCTGCGCCGAGACGATGAACCGCTGCCGCGGTACGCCCGCCGACGAGCGCCCATGCGTGCGGCCACGGAACGACGAATATCGGCGCGCGTAGAAGAACGGCTCGCGGAGCACGTCCGCGATCGTCGCGATCCCGGCGAAGTCCTGATAGTAGCCGTGCCGCTCGCCGGTGAGCGCGGCATGGAGCGTGTGATGGAAGTCGTCGGCCCACTGTGCGTCGATCCCGAATCCGCCCTGCACCGGCGGACGCACGAGCCGCGGATCGTTGAGATCGCTCTCCGCCAGCAGCTGCACCTTGCGCCCGAGCCGCCGTCCGAGCTCGTGCACCTGGTCGGACAGCTCCTCGAGAAAGGCGAGCGCGCCGAAGTCGAAGATCCCGTGCACGGCGTCCAGCCGCAGCGCGTCGATGTGATATTCGGTGATCCAGTGGAGCGCATTGTCATGCGCCCAGCGCCGCACCTGGTCGCTTCCTCGGCCATCGTAGTTCACCGCGCGTCCCCACGGCGTACGGTACACGTCGGTGTGGTACGGCCCGTACTGGTCGAGGTAGTTCCCTTCGGGGCCAAGATGGTTGTACACGACGTCGAGGATGACGCCGAGCCCCACCCCGTGCGCCATGTCCACGAAGCGCCTGAGCCCCTCGGGGCCGCCATACGCGTGGTGCGGCGCGTAGAGCGCCACGCCGTCGTACCCCCAGTTGCGACGTCCGGGAAACTCCGCCACCGGCATCAGCTCGACCGCCGTGACCCCGAGCGCGCGCAGCTCCGGCAGCCGCGCCGCCGCGGCGTCGAAGGTCCCCTCGGGCGTGAAGGTGCCGACGTGCAGCTCGTAGATCACCATGTCGGCGAGCGAGACACCGCGCCAGCCGTCGTCGCGCCAGCGGAATGCGCCCGGGTCGACGACTTCGGAGAGCCCGTGCACGCCGTCCGGCTGCGAGCGGCTCACGGGGTCGGGGATCGGCGGCCTGCCGTCGATCCGGTATCCGTAGCGGTCGCCCGCCGTCACGCCGTCCACCGTGACCGTGAGCTCGTCCCGTGCGGCACCCTCCGACCTCGACATGCGATGATCGCCCGCCGCCCGTCCGCTGGCGACGTGCAGCGTCACCTCGTGCGCGTGTGGCGCCCAGACCGAGAAGGTCGTGCGCGATGCCGCCCGCTCGAGCGTCGCGCCGCGTCCCAGCCGCCAAGGCCCAGGCTCCTCGGCGGGTACGCCGGTCGTCTCGTGCCGCCGCTCCACCACCGTCGCCATCACGCACCCACCGGCGCCACCGCACCCAACCGCTCAGGCCCGCCCGGCGGCTGCAGCTTGAACCAGAGAAAGTCGCGACCGTTCATCGTCAGTAGATACGGCAGCTCCCCGATCTTCGGAAACGATTGGCCGCTCCACAGCTCCATCGGCGACCATCCATTGAACTCGCGGAGATCGAGCTCCACGTACTGCGCGTGACGCGCCAGATTGTTGACGCAGAGGATGATCTCCCCGTCGTGGCGCCGAAGGAACGCCAGCACTCGCCGGTTCTGCGGGGCCAGCGGCTCGAAGCTGCCGCGCCCGAACGCGCTGTAGCGCTGCCGCAGCCGAACGATGTTCTGGACCCACCGGAGCAGCGACGTCTGCGTGGAGAGCTGCGCCTCCACGTTGACCGTCTGATAGCCGTAGGGCGGGTCGGCGACCACCGGGAAGTAGAGCGCCGCGCTCTGAACCGTGGAGAATCCGGCGTTGCGGTCTGCCGTCCATTGCATCGGCGTCCGCACGCCGTTCCGGTCACCGAGATAGATGTTGTCGCCCATTCCGAGCTCGTCGCCGTAGTAGAGCACCGGCGAGCCGGGCAGCGAGAGCAGCAACGCGTGCATCAGCTCGATCTCCTTGCGCCCGTTGTCGAGCAAAGGAGCGAGCCGCCGGCGAATGCCGACGTTGATCCGCATGCGGAGGTCCTTCGCGTAGTGCCCGTACATGAACGCCCGCTCGTCCTCCGTCACCATCTCGAGCGTGAGCTCGTCGTGGTTGCGGAGGAAGATCGCCCACTGGCACTCCGGCGGGATCGGCGGCGTGCGCGCCATGATGTCCACGATCGGCGTGCGATCTTCCTGCGCGACGGCCATGTACATGCGCGGCATTACCGGGAAGTGAAACGCCATGTGGCACTCGTCGCCGTTGCCGAAGTAAGGGCGAACGTCCTCCGGCCACTGGTTCGCCTCGGCAAGGAAGATCCGATCGGTGAACTCGGCGTCGAGCGCCGCGCGCAGCTTCTTCAGCACCACGTGCGTCTCGGGGAGATTCTCGCAGTTCGTCCCCTCGCGCTCCACGAGATATGGGATGGCGTCGAGCCGTAGCCCGTCGACCCCCATGCGCAGCCAGAAGCGCATCACGTCGAGCACCGCCTCGAGCACGGCGGGGTTGTCGAAGTTGAGATCCGGCTGGTGGCCGAAGAACCGGTGCCAGAAGAACTGCTGCGCGACCGGATCCCACGTCCAGTTGGACGTCTCCGTGTCCGTGAAGATGATGCGCGCCGCCGAGTATTTGTTCGGGTCGTCGCTCCACACGTAGAAGTCGCGCTCGGGCGATCCCTTCGGCGCTCGGCGTGCGCGCTGAAACCAGGGGTGCTGGTCCGAGGTGTGGTTGATGACCAGCTCGGTGATGACCCGCAGCCCGCGCGCATGCGCCGCATCGAGGAATTCCTTGAAGTCCTCGAGCGTGCCGTAGTTCGGATGGACGGCACAGTAGTCGGCGATGTCGTACCCGTCGTCGCGGAGCGGCGACGGATAGAAGGGCAGCAGCCAGATCGCGGTAACGCCGAGCTCGGCGATGTAATCGAGATGCTGGAGCAGGCCGCGAAAGTCGCCGAAGCCGTCGCGATTGGAATCGCTGAAGGCTTTGACGTGCAGCTGGTAGATGACGGCGTCGTGGTGCCAGGAGGTGGGCTGACCGTCGTGCATTACGCTGAGCCGATGGATTGCAATTTGATGCTATGATGCGCTGATGAAGTCGTGTTAGTGGCTCAGAATGTCCAAAGGGCTCTGCCTTAATGGTTCTCCGCTCACTCGATGTCGCTCGGATCGACGGGACTCGGGGGTGGCGCAACATCCAGGCCCGTGACAGGCGTCACGGTGTCGATGTCATCGCGACGGGCAGGCTGTCTGTCGCGCGATGATCGGCACAGCGGGCGCGGCGTTGACGGCGTCTGCCGCAACGGCCGGACTTCCCGGCGCCTTGTTCGCTGATGTGCTCGCCGCCGGCTGGTCCACTCGTGCGCGCACGCGCCTCCTGGCCATCGTTGGCGGCGCGCTCTCGGTACCGGCTGCTGTGGTGACGACCTCGCCCAAGGCGAGCGCGAGTGGCGCCGAGCGCATCACCCCCGAGCGGACGTCGCCGGGCGTACCGAGCGCGAGCGTTCCCTGAAAGCCGAGGCGCCGGAGGCGCACCAGGATGCTGTCGGCGCCGCTGCGGGTCCACGTCGCGCCAGTACCGGTGTCGACGCCGTCCGCCGTGAGCACGCGCGCGCCGCCGCCCGATGCGTCGAGCGCCACGATGAACGGCGCCTCGACGCTGCCCCAGAGCGCCCGCGCCCCGTTCGCACTCTCGACCCGATAGCACTCCCTGGGCAGGGGAATGCTCGTCGCCGTCTGCACCGTCGGGCGGGCCGCACGCGCCTCACGCGCGGGGTTCGCTGCACTGTCGATGACCTTGGCGACCGATGCGACGCCGCTCGCCCCTGTTGCCGCGCCGGACGCGCCCGCGACCCCGCTTGTCCGTGCCCGGTCGGCGACGGCGGAGGTGGTTTCGCGCACCGATCGTACGGCGAGGCGTCCCGCGGCGACGCGGACCGGCGCGACCGTATCGGGTGTGATCACCGTGGGCGGGGCCACTGGCAGTCCGGGCTCAGCGGCCGCCTCCACGGCTCTTGGCGGCTGTGTGGCAGCGAGTTTTCGCTTTATGGCGGAGTCGAGCAGCGGATCACGCGTCGCGAGCGCCGGCGCAGCTGCAGCTGCAGCTGGGGACGCAGCCGACTTCGCGCGGGCATGAGTCCCCGCCACGGTATCCGGCCCGGTGCGCTGATAGGTGAGCGTCACGCCGGCTGCGACGAGCACCGTCGCCGCGATGGCGGCGCGGGTGGGTGTGAGACGAAACCGCCGCCGTGCAGGCCTTCCGCCACCTTCGGCGCCACCGCGCCCACTCCCCCACGCTGGCAGTGCGGCCGGTGCGTCGTCGAGCGCGCCGACGACTCGCGATGCACCGGCGATCAGCCCGCGCGCCTCGGCGACGCGCGCCGCGCAGCTCGCGCAGGATTCTACGTGCGCAGCCATCGCCCCGGCGGCCTGTGGGTCGAGCTCGCCGTCGAGCCAGGCGTGAATCATCCCCTCCTCGGGGTGTTCGTCGCGCGTCATGGTTGGGTCCATCATCCTCGCTCCATCATGCCGGCCGTACGCTGCGCGCCCGTGCCTTCGTCGCGCAGCGCCTCGTACGCCTCCATCAGTCGCCGCCGCGCCCTCGACAACGTCGTGCCTATCGATCCCACCGAGAGGTCGAGCGCCGCGGCGATCTCTTCGTAGCTCAGCCCCTCCTCTTTCATCAGCAGCGCATCGCGGTCGCGCTCGGCGAGCGCGTCGATGGCGCGTCGAGCGTGCGCGCGGTCCGCGGCGCGTTCCATGGACGTCGGCTCCGGCTCGACGACCGCGTCGGCCTTCGCCTGCTCGGCGAGCAGCTCGAGCCGGCGGCGGTGACGCGCGTCGCGCCGAGCCTCGTCGCGCACGAGGTTCGCCGCCACGGCGAATATCCACGACCGCTCGCTGGTGATGGTCTCCTGTCGCATCGCGCGCACGAACGTCTCCTGCGCCACCTCCTCCGCCCAGTCGCGATCGCCGAGCCGCCGCGTGAGGAAGCGGACGAGCGGCGCATGGTATTGCGCGAACAGCGCGGCGAGACGGTCGGGCGGGACCATGGTCCGGTGAACATGGCACGTCCGCCGGCAGCATACCAGTCATCCTCCTCGGCCGCGTCCTTCGGGAGACGTGGATCGCCATCCCGCATGCACATGCGCGCGGTCCGACGGATCACCTGGCACATGCGTTGCCCTTTCGGCAGGTCCACGCGCGACAGCGCGCTACGAGGGGAGGAGCCATGGACAAGAACGAGGAAGTCGGCCGAGCAGAGAACGGGTACGGCGACGACCAGGGGACGCGAGTGGGCGCGCCGGACCAGCAGTGGAAGCCGGCGCAGCATACCGACACTCCACCGGACCGTCCCGAGCGGCAGACTGGTGCGGGGAGCGAGACGACGGCCGGAACGGCAAAGCCGCCGGAGGCGCACGAACGCGAGCATCGAGGCGGCTACGGCGGTTCCGGCGGCCGGCCGGTGAGCGGTTCGGGTGAGGGGCAGCGTCCGTAGGTGGCGTGGCCATTGGGCGCGCTGATCCTGTCGGTTGCAACAAATAAATTGATATTTATATACCATGAACGACACTGACGACCGAGCACGGGCCCTCGCCGCTCTGCGCTTTCGCGCGCTGGGCGACGAGACGCGCCTTCGCCTGTTGGAGATCCTCGCCGCCGGCGAGCGGTGTGTTGCCGACCTGATGGATGCGCTCGGCCTCGGCCAGTCGCTGGTCTCCCATCATCTGCGGGCTCTCCGCGAAGCGGGGCTGGTGACCGTGCGGCGTGACGGGAGGTGGGTGTACTACACCATCTCCGAGCCTGCGCTCGCCTCGGCACGACTCACGATCTACGAGCTCGAGCCGCTACGCGCCGGGATGCAGGTCGGCGCCACTTAAATTGGCGTTTATGTAGCGGGCAGGTGGCGGACTCGCCCCGACGGTGCCATTATGCCGCCGAGCGGCAGCTTCGTCTCCCAAATTTCCAGAGGATGCGCCACGATGCCAAGCACACCGCTGCAAGATCTCGAGGATCGGGTCGCCAAGCTGCAGCGTGCGGTCTACTATCTCATCTGGAAGCGGACCGGCTTCGGCGAGCAGTGCGTGCACTGCGGCCATGCGTATCCTGGCCACGCCGAGCGTTGCAAAGCTGCCGAGGTGGAAGCACTGGTGCGATGACGCCAGAGGTGATGCGTATCAGCCACAGCGGCTGAATCGCCGAAAGCCCGAGGCGTGATCGGCCGGCTGGCACGGCAAATGTGTTGAACTGGTTCGCGCGGCGATCGCCGCGCGACCTCTAGCCCCACAGTGCCGTCAGCCGCTCCAATGTCGATCGCGTCCGGCCATCCATTCCGATCTTTCCGCCCGCTCGCCGTCGCGGCGGCGGTAATCGTTGCCGGCTGCGTGCCCGGCGGATCGAGCCGCACCGGGGGCGGAGTGCAGTCCTTCGTCGCGGCGGCGGGTTCGTCGATGGCATCGGTCGCCACCGAGTACGTCGAGACGCAGACCCTCTCCTTTGCGCTCGACCGGATCGACCAGCACGCACTGCCGCTCGACCGCACCTATCGCCACTTCGGCACGGGGCGCGGGGTGACGGTCTACGTGTTCGACGGCGGCATTCTGGCGACGCATCCGGAGCTGGCGGGGCGGGTACGGAAGGGGTATGACGCCTTCCCGGACGACGAGCGTCCGTGCAACGCGCACGGCACCGCGGTCGCCGGCGCGGTCGCCGGCATGACCCTCGGCGTCGCGCCTGACGCCGAGGTGGTGGACGTGAAGATGGTGCAGTGTGCGCGGATGCGCGGGACGATCGACGCGATCGTGCGCGGCACGAGATGGGTGCTGGCGGACCAGGCGCGTCATCCCGGCCGGCGGGCGATCGCGAACTGGTCGTTCATCGCCGACACGTCGACCACGATTCCCGCGCTCGACAGCGCGGTGCACGATCTCCGCGCCGCGGGGATTCCCGTCGTCGTGTCGGCGGGGAACATCGACATGGATGCGTGCCGCATCGCGCCGGCGAGCTCACCCGGCACGATCGTCGTCGGCGCGTCGCGAATCCGCCGTGCGACGCCGCTCGACAGCGTCGTGGTCGACGAGCGTGCGCCCGGCACTGCCTTCGGCCCGTGCGTGCAGGTGTTCGCTCCGGGCGATTCCGTGCTGCTGCCGAGCATGGACGTCCTCGGCCGGCCGTCGACGCAGCTCTGGACGGGGACGTCGATGGCGGCCGGCTACGTGAGCGGCGCCGCGGCGCTGTTTCTGGAGGCGCACCCTTACGCGACGCCGGACGCGGTGGCGGAGTCGATCGTGGGTCGCGCCCGGCCGACGATCGTGGATGCGACGCGCTCGCCGCGCGCGGGGATGCTGTACGTCGGACCGGCTGATCGGGTGGCGAGCCGCTGACGTACTCGGGTATCGAGACAGGGCTACTCGAGGTATCTGATACTGCTCACTTGATACGGCTACTCGAGTACTTGGTACCTGGTAGAACCAGTACCAAGACCGACATCCGACCCATTCCAATGCGCGTCGGCATCTCCGCTGGAACGGCGTGACAGCGAGCCATAAGTGAACGCTGTCAGCTGTCAGCTACAAGTCGGCACTACGGCTGCCCTATCCAAGCATTGGAGGGGCCAATATGCCAGGCTCGGTACTAGGTCTACCCCGTACCTGGTACTTGAGTAGCCGTATCCCCAACTCACCCCGCCGTCTGCCCTTTCGGCCTGCCTGACGTCGCACTCCACTCGAACTGCCTCGGCACCTTGCATCCGGCGAGCTCGGCGGGTTGGAAGTGCCACTTTCCGACCGCGCTCTTCACGCTCTGCGCGAGCCATGGGT
>DASXHF010000317.1:0-1620 GCA_036488775.1 Gemmatimonadaceae bacterium
CCTTCACGATCTCGATGCTTTCGATCTCGTCGGGGTTGATGTCGTTGATGCGCGACGGCGGGTATCGGGAGTCGACGCCGACGCCAAAGCCGCCGTTGTCTGCCGAGCTGTTGTTGACGCGCACGCCGTCGATGTAGAGCAGCGGCTCCGAGCTGAGCGTCATGCTGCTGGCACCACGCACGCGGGTGTTGCCGCCGGAGCCGACGTCGCCCCCCGCGGACGCGACGCGGACGCCGGCGACATTGTTCAGGAGTTGCTGTGCGTTGGGCGGCGGAGCGAGCACCGAGATCTCGGATGCGTTCACGATGCCGATGGCGTTTCCGAGCTCGCGCTTCGACGATTCGATCGGCGTCCCGGTGGTGACGATGGCCTCGAGCGTCGTCACTGCGCGCTCGAGCGCGAAGTCCACGTTCACCGTGCCTCCGTCGGTGACGGTGACCTGCTGGCTCGCCTTGGTACGGCCAAGGATGCGCGCGCTGACGGTGTGCGGACCCGGTGACACGTTGACGATGCGGAACGTGCCGTTCGCGGCGGTTTGGGTGCCGAGGCGGGTCCCTTCGATCTGGACGAGCGCACCGCCGATGGGCTCGCGCGAGCTCGCCGCGGTCACGGTGCCGGTGATGACACCGGCGGCCTGCGCGAGCGCGGGGGTGGCGGTTCGGACTGTCGCGAGCACTGCGACGGCGACGCACGCCAGGTACCGGGCGGCCCGTGGGCGAGCGTGCGCCGGTGTCGGGGCGTGGATCGAGGAGGGCGGCATGGTGGGGCTCTCCAGGTGAGGGGCGCGAAACCGTAGGATGCTTGTGGTTCCATTTTCTGGAACTAAGTTCCGCGTTTTCGCCGAATGTGCGGAGCGGACTCATGCTGCGCAAGACCATGCAAGTGCTCGAGCTGTTCGCCGCCGAGCGGCGGGAGCTCGGTGTCATCGAAGTGGCTGGAGAGCTCGGGCGGCCGAAGAGCACCGTCTCGCGCTGGCTCGCGGCCATGGAACGCGCCGACTTCCTCGAGCGCGACAGCGAGTCGGGACGCTACCGCGTCTCGCTGCGGCTCGCCGCGCTCGGCGAGGTCGCGCGCCAGACGACGTCGCTGCAGCGCTCCGCGCGACCGTATCTCGCCTCGCTCGCGAAGCAGACAGGCGAGACGGCCAACCTGACACTGCTCGTCGGCACGGAGGCGGTGAACGTGGAAGCCGCCGACAGTCCGCGCCCGGTGATGCACGTCGGATGGATCGGCCGTCGCATGCCGCTGCACGCGACCGCGTCCGGCAAGGTGCTGCTTGCCTACGCGGACGAGGCGGTGGTCACCACGGTGCTCGCCGGCCGGCTCAAACGGCTCACACCGAAGACGATCACGAGTGGTCGTGCGCTGCGCGCCGAACTGGCACGCGTACGCACGCGCGGCTACGCGACCGTGTGGGCGGAGCTGGAGCCGGACCTCGCCGCTGTGGCGGCGCCGGTGCGCAACCATCGCGACGAGATCATCGCCGCGCTCGCGATCGCCGGACCGGTGTCCCGCTGTGAACGGCAGCAACTCGGTGGGCTCGCCAAGCACGTGGTGGAAGCGGCGGAGGGGCTGTCGCGAAAGATGGGATTCCGATAGCGGGTAACTGCTACTGAAGTA
>DASXHF010000075.1:0-43022 GCA_036488775.1 Gemmatimonadaceae bacterium
CGTCGGATCGGCATGCAGCCGCGTCGCGAGCTCGCTCGGCGTCAGATAGTACGTCCCCGTCTCGGTGATGGACGTCGCCATCAGATAGCCCGCCGTTCCGAGCACGAGGGCGCCGCCGATCAGAAACTTGGTGCGAGCGGAGGTCATGGGGCCAGCGGAGAGGAAGTGTTCGGTCAATATAACGATTGGCAGCCGGCCGCCCACGTCGGGCGAACCCTGACGGGCCCTCTTCGGTCAGCGTGCCGTATGCGTAAGCAACAGGGTCATCGCTCCGGCGCCAGCGGCATCCCAGGCGAGATCGCGTATGCTCGCGTCGCCACCGGTGCGGCTGTCGTATATCTCCTTCCCAACCCCGACCGCCGCCGTCGTGATCGAGGCGCCGCCCAGCGCTGTGCCGTGCGATAGCCCGGTCCGGCGCAGCACGCCGTATCCGAGACTCTGTACGAACGCGGAGCTGAAGAAGTGTTGCGCCTTGTCGACGGAGAACCATCCGTCCCCCGACGGCGGCGCGCGCAGCGACGCGACCGAGAAGACGAGCAGCACTCCTCGCATCAGGCGACACTCCGGGAAGACTCGAGGCCCAGGCGCCTTCGCAGGAGCCCGAGCGCACGATCGAGTAGCGCCCGGTTTCCGGGCGCATGAATCCAGCTGCTGGCGCCGCTGGGATGCGGCAGCGGAATGGCGATCGACGTGCCGCCTTCGTGCGACACCTCGTGCTCGCGTCCGACCAGATCCCTGAGCGGATGGGCGCCGAGGAAGCGCTCGATCGCGAGCCGGCCCACCGGAGCGAGAATCGCCGGACGAAGCATTCGCAGCTCGGCCGACAACCAGTCGGCGCATTGGCTGCGCTCTCGGGGGGACGGCACGCGATCGCCGCGACCCGACGGATGCGGGCCGGGATAGCAGCGGGTGATCGCCGAGATGTAGAGCCAATCCCGCGCCGTCGCCTCATCCATCCCGGCCGCGGCGAGCCACTGGAACAACGTGCGTCCGGCCCGCCCGGCAAACGGCTGCCCGCCATCCGCCTCGACCTGACCCGGCGCCTGGCCGATCAGCATCCCCCTCGGTGCTCGGGCCCGCGACACGATTGGCGTGACGCCCGGCGCGTGCGCGCACCGGCGGCAGGCCGAGAGGGCGGCGCAATGAGCGTCGAGCTGGCGGGCAAGCGTTGGCAGGGACCGGCGCATCCTGAAGTCTACCCGCGCCGCGCCGCCGGGTGCCCACCGCGCTCCGCGCGGCGCAGCTTGCGGCGCCGCTCCGGAAAATGCTCGTCCAGAAACCGGATCAGCGCGCGTTCCTCCGGCGAGTGCGCGTACGACTCGGCACGCGGCCGGTGGCGCACCGGCAACCGGATGGTCTCGCCGTCGTCGAGGTACCGGGCGACGACGAGCGGATGCACGTATGACTTCCGACAGATCGTCGGGGTGTTTCCGAGCTCCGCGGCAACCAGCCGCATCGTCGTCGCCACGTTCCGCTTCGCCTCGGTCTCGCTGTTCGCCGGCCCGAGCTCGGCGAGCACCGTCGCGGCGCGCAGCGTGCCGCCCCACGTGCGGAAGTCCTTCGCGCTGTACACGACGCCGAGCGTCTCGTGCAGATAGGCGTTGACGTCCCTCGATGTCAGGTTCCGCCATCGCGTGCCATCGTGGTAGCGGAACAACCGCGTGCCCGGACTGGCGAGATGCCGCTTGACCAGGCGCGCCAGCTCCCGATTCGCCACCACCTGCCGCTGCTCGATGTTCCGTTTGCCCGTGTATTCGAACACCGCTCTCCCCTGCTCCACCGCGACGTGGCCCTTCCGGAGAGTGGCGATGCCGAACGTCTTGTTCTCCTCCGCATACCGTTCGCCGCCGACGCGAAAGAAGCTCTCGCTGATCAGCCGCACCACGGCGGCGGCCACCGTGCGACGCGATGGGCTGCGCGCCGCCGCATCGCGCTTCACGCGGGCGCGAATCTCCGGCAGCTCCTTCGCCAGCTCCCGCACGCGATAGTATTTGCGAAGCTGGCCGCGCTCCACCGCGCGTGGATGGTAGCGGTATTGCTTCCGTCCTTTGACGTCCAATCCCCACGCCTGCACCTCGGCCCGCGGGCTGACCGCGATGTGGACGTCGCTCCAGCCGGGTGGAATCACGAGCGCGCGAATGCGATCGAGCGTGCGCGCGTCCTTCACGCGCCGTCCGTCCGGATGTGCGTATCGGAAGTTCGTCTTCGACCCTTCGCGTCGGATCCAGTCGGGCATGGCCAGCGCGCTGAAGGCAAAATGTGGTCCGCGCATGTAGATTATCGTGTTGCGCTGCGACCCGACGATCCCCTCATGACCTATCAGCTGCTCACCTTCGACGTCGCCGACCGGATCGCCACGATCACGGTCAATCGCCCAGACAAGCTGAACGCGCTCAATGACGCGGTCATGGCCGAGCTGGGAGCGGCGATCGACGAGGCGGTCGACCGCGCCGACGTCGGTGCCGTGCTGCTCACTGGCGCCGGCCGCGCCTTCGTCGCCGGTGCCGACATCGGCGAGCTGGTCGACCAGACCGCCGTCGAGGGAAAGGCGCGCGCGGAACGTGGACAGCAGACCTTCCGCAAGTTCGAGCGCTCGCCAAAACCGACACTCGCGGCCGTGAACGGCTTCGCGCTCGGCGGCGGCTGCGAGCTCGCGATGGCCTGTCATGTCCGCCTCGCGTCCGACACGGCGAAGTTCGGGCAGCCCGAGGTGAAGCTCGGCATCGTGCCGGGATATGGCGGCTCGCAGCGGCTGCCGCGCCTCGTCGGCAAGGGGCGCGCGCTGCAGCTTCTGCTGACTGGCGAGATGATCGATGCGGCCGAAGCGCTGCGCATCGGTCTCGTGAACCGGGTGGTGCCGGCCAGCGAGCTGCTCACGGCATCGCGTCAGATGCTTGGCGCAATGCTCGCACAGGGGCCGCTCGCGGTGGCCCACTGCATCGAAGCGGTGGATCGCGGTCTCGACATGGCGCTCGACGACGCCATCGCCCTCGAGGCGTCGTACTTCGGTCTCCTCTCCGCCACCGCGGACAAGGCCGAAGGGATGCGGGCCTTCCTGGAGAAGCGCCCGGCGAAGTTCACCGGCGCGTGATACCGCCGCGCGAGCTGCGGGCGCATCATGGCGGCTGACGCGACGGTGGTGCTGCGGTCGCTCGCGCTGCGGGACTTTCGCAATCTCACGAGGCTCGATCTGACCTTCCCGGGCGCCGGTGCAGTGATCATCGGTGAGAATGGCCAGGGCAAGTCGAATCTGCTCGAGGCGGTGTACTACCTTCACCTCCTGCGCTCCGTCCGCAACGCGCGAGACGTCGACGTCGTGAGCTTCGGTGCGGCGGGCTTTCACATTTCCGCGCGCAGCGAGGGCGGCGTCCATCGCGAGCTGTCTACCGGCTTCGAACGGGCGGGACGGCGCAAGCGCGTGAAGCTCGACGGCGTGGAGCCGCAACGACTGAGCGACGCCCTCGGCGCCCTGCCGTGCGTGTTCTTCTCCCCCGCCGACGTCGACCTCGTCGCGGGCGCACCGAGCGCGCGGCGGCGGTATCTCGACATCATGCTGGCGCTCTCGTCGCGGACGTACCTCGCCGCGCTGCAGCGCTACCGACACGCGCTCGCGCAACGCAACGCCGCGCTGCGCGACGCGGCGCGAACCGGCGGCTCGCGGGCCGAGCACCGCATCGCCGTGTGGGAGGCGCCGCTCGCCGAGCATGGCGCGTCGTTGTGGCGGGAGCGCGTCGCGTGGACGACGCTCGCCGCGGAGCGCTTCTCGGACACCTGTGCGGCGATCGGCGAGCAGGCAGCGGTCGCGATGCGCTACGCCACGTCGCTCGAGCCGGCGTCGAACGACGTGGGTGCCGTGGCGTCGGCCATCGCCGCGGCACTCGAGCAGAAGCGCGGCCTCGACATTCGGCGCGGCCTCACGCACGCCGGTCCGCATCGCGACGACCTCACCTTGACGCTGGACGGACGTGAGCTGCGCGCGTTCGGCTCGGCGGGACAGCAGCGGACCGCCGCCATCGCGCTGCGTCTGCTCGAGGGTGAGACGCTGCGCGAGCGGCTCGGCGCCGCACCGATTCTTCTGCTCGACGATCCATTCGCCGAGCTGGACGCGCGACGAGCCGGGCGGATCCTCGAGCTGCTGGAAGCGCAGGGATTGGGGCAGACGTTGCTCACGGTCCCGCGCGAGAGCGACATTCCGCCCGCGCTCACGCAGCTGGCGCGGTGGCGCATCGCGGGTGGCGTGGTGACCGAGGGTGGTCGCGGCATGCGGGGTGTGGCATGAGCGCCGCACGCAAAAAACCAACGGCAATCGCCGACGTGCTCGCCGGCGTCCTGCGCGATACGGGGATCGCGGCGCGTGTAGAGCAGGCCGGTGTCATTCCCGAGTGGCCAACGCTCGTCGGACCGCAGATCGCCGCGGTGACCGAGCCGCTGTCGATCGCCGCCGATGGAACGCTGTTCGTGGCCGTCACGACCAACGCGTGGATGAACGAGCTATCGCTGATGGAGCCCGAGCTGCTGCGCGCGTTGAACGTCAGGACGGGGCGGCTCGCGATCAGACGCATTCGGTGGTTGTTGAGGCGGCAGTAGGGTGCTCGAGAGAACAGGTTCCATGCACCGGCTTCGTCCGTGGCAAACGGACCGACTACACTGCTGTAAGCCATTGGCCTACAAAGGTTTACAACACAGCCTCCAGGTTGCATTTCGAGACGGGCCGGTTTAGATTTCAAGTCTGTGGTGACGGCCGAGCTTCGGCCTTTATTCGGCAGGATTCAAGCGACATTTGCGAGTGGAGTTCATGGCAAAAACGACCGAACAGCCCGCGGCCAACGAATACAGCGCGGCACAGATCACCGTACTGAAAGGCCTCGAGGCAGTCCGGAAGCGTCCGGGCATGTACATCGGTTCCACGTCGGAACGCGGACTGCACCACCTCGTGTACGAGGTCGTCGACAACTCCATCGATGAAGCGCTGGCGGGGTTTGCGGATCGGGTGAGCGTGATCATTCACGCTGACAACTCGATCACCGTGGAGGACAACGGCCGCGGGTTCCCCGTCGACATCCATCCGATCGAGAAGATGCCGGGCGTCGAGCTTGCCATGACCGTGCTGCACGCCGGCGGCAAGTTCGACAAGGATACCTACAAGGTGTCGGGCGGTCTCCACGGCGTGGGTGTCTCGGTGGTGAACGCCCTCTCCGAGCGGCTCAAGGTCTGGATCAAGCGCGACGGCAAGGAGCACTACATGGATTTCGTGCGTGGTGACACGCAGACGAAGCTCAAGGTGCTCAGTGACGCGCCGAAGAAGCAGAGCGGGACCAAGGTGTGGTTCAAGCCCGATCACCTGATCTTCACGGAGCTCGTCTACAGCTACGCGACGCTGGCATCACGCCTCCGCGAGCTGTCGTTCCTCAACAAGGGCGTCGTGATCACGCTCAAGGACGAGCGTCCCGATCAGGAGAAGGAGGAGACCTTCTTCGCCAAGGGCGGCCTGCGTGAGTTCGTGCAGCACCTCAATCAGAACCGCAAGCCGCTGCACAACGAGATCATCTATCTCGAGACGACGAAGGACGACATCGGGATCGAGCTCGCGCTCCAGTACAACGACGGGTACAACGACACCGTCTTCTCCTTCGTGAACAACATCAACACCCACGAAGGCGGCACGCACCTCACCGGCTTCAAGAGCGCGCTGACGCGCGTCATCAACCAGTACATCCAGAAGTCATCGCTCTCCAAGAAGGACAAGGAGACGACGCTCTCCGGTGACGACGTTCGTGAAGGGCTCACGGCCGTGTTGTCGGTCAAGGTCAAGGAGCCGCAGTTCGAGGGCCAGACCAAGACCAAGCTCGGCAACTCCGAGGTCGAGTCGGCGGTCAAGTCGATCGCCAACGAGTGGCTCGGCGCGTATCTCGACGAGCATCCGCGCGTGGCCAACATCGTGATCGACAAGGCCATGTCGGCTGCACGGGCGCGGGAGGCGGCGCGCAAGGCGCGCGATCTCACGCGCCGCAAGAGCGCGCTCGACGTCGGCAACCTGCCGGGCAAGCTGGCCGATTGCTCCCTGACCGACCCGGCCCTGTGCGAGATCTACCTCGTCGAGGGCGACTCGGCCGGCGGTTCGGCGAAGCAGGGGCGCAAGCGTGAGTTTCAGGCGATCCTCCCGCTGCGCGGCAAGATCATCAACGTCGAGAAGGCCCGCATCGACAAGGTGCTCGCCAACGAGGAGATCCGGACGATCATCACCGCGCTCGGCACCGGCATCAAGGACGAGTTCGACATCACCAAGGCGCGGTACCACAAGGTCATCATCATGACCGACGCCGACGTCGACGGGGCACACATTCGTACGCTGCTCCTCACGTTCTTCTACCGGCAGATGCAGGAGCTGATCGAGGCCGGGTACGTGTACATCGCGCAACCGCCCCTCTTTCGCGTGGCCAAGGGCAAGGAGGCGTATTACGCGTATGACCTCAAGGAGCGCGACGAGATCGCGCGACGCCTTTCACCCGACGGCAAGGCTGGGGTCAACTTCCAGCGCTACAAGGGGCTGGGCGAGATGAACGCCGATCAGCTCTTCGACACGACGATGGACCCGAACACCCGTACCTTGCTCAAGGTCAACATCGAAGATGCAGTGCTGGCCGACGAGCGGTTCCGCACGCTGATGGGCGACGACGTCGAACCGCGGCGTGAGTTCATTGCGGCCAACGCGAAGTTCGCGTCGAACCTGGACATCTGAGGACGTCTGTCGGGCCAATCACTTTTCCAGACGCTTGTACGTGCTCGAGAGACGAGCTCTGTGACGGCTGACAAGAAAGACGGGGCACCCAGTGGGTGCCCCGTCTTTCGTTGGTACATCGTCTACGACCGAGGCAACGCCACTTCTCGGGGCGTATCCGACGCACGCTTCCTGAGCGACGTCACCGCAATGAGCACGATCATCATCGCCGCGATCACGAGCGACGACGTGATCCGGTTGAGGCCGAGACCGCCCTGCGGGCCGGGCTTCGTCAGTGTGTCGCCGAGCGTGGCGCCGAGCGGTCGAGTCAACACGTACGCCGCCCAGAACAGCACGCTCTCGGGGAGCGCCTTCATGTAATGCAGGACCGCGACGATCAGGATGAGACCCGCGAACACGAGTGCGCCCTTCTCGAAGCCGAGCCCAGTCGTGGTAGCGACGAAGTCACCGAGCGCCGTACCGAGCGTGTTGGAGACGAGTATGGTGACCCAGTAGAAGATCTCGTCCTTCCGATCCGTGATCTGGTCGACGCGAATGGCGCCCGTCGATCGCCGCCACAATACCAGCAGTACGATCACGAGGCACAGGAGGATGATCGACGACTTGACGTATCCCAGGCCAAGGGTGCGATCGAAGTAATCCGACGTCGTCGTGCCGACGGTGGTGGTCGCCACCACGACCGCCCAGTAGAACACCGGGTGATAGTGCTTCGATTGGACCTGCGCGAACAGCGTGACGGCGAAGAAGGCGAGAAAGATGAGTGAGCTGACGGCGTAGCCGAGATTCAGCTGCATCGATAGCGCGTCACCGCCGGTTTCGCCGAGCGTCGTGGCGAGGATCTTGACGATCCAGAAGGCGAGCGTGACGCGCGGAACCTTGCTCCAGGCGTCCTCGTGGTCGACATATGGCGAGCTGGTCATGGCGGCGCGCTGTCGCAAGGCACACGCCACGGCGCGCGAAAGGCGCTAGACGATCGCCCGCACCACCCCGCCGTCCGCCCGCAGCGCGGCACCGTTGGTGGCCGACGCGCGCACGCTGCAGACGTACGTGATCAACGCCGCGATCTCGTCGGTAGTAGCGAACCGTTGAAGCAGCGAGGAGGGCCGCGCGGTCGAGAAGAACTCCTTCTCCATCGTGGCGAAATCGACACCGCGGGCCTCGGCCATCTGCCCGACGAACGTCGACACGCCTTCCGATGCGGTCGGTCCCGGCAACACGCTGTTCACGGTGATCCCCGTGCCGATCGTCGTCTCGGCGATGCCGCGGGCGACGGCGAGCTGCGCAGTCTTGGTCGTGCCGTAGTGGATCATCTCGGCGGGGATCTGCAGCGCCGACTCGCTCGACACGAACACGATGCGCCCCCAGTCGCGGCGCCGCATGCCGCCGAGATAGTGCCGCGACAACCGTACGCCGCTCAGCACGTTGACCTCGAAGAAGCGCATCCAGTCTTCGTCCGGGATCTGCTCGAACGGCTTCGGCTCGAACACGCCGACGTTGTTCACGAGGATGTCGACGTCGGGCACGGCGGCGATCATCGCATCACAGCCGGCCCTGGTGCCGAGGTCCGCGGCGACGCCGCGCACGTCGGCACCGGCGAGGGCCACGCGAATCGCCGCGACGGCAGCGTCAGTGCGCTGTCGCGTGCGCCCGCTCACGACCACGGACGCGCCCTCCTCCGCGAGTTGGCGCGCCGCCGCAAACCCGATCCCGACGGTCGATCCGGTGACTAACGCGCGCTTGCCTTTGAGGCCGAGGTCCATGGCACTGTGAACTGATAACTGGCGAACTGCGGTCAACTGAACTGACTGCGGTCAACGGAACTGACCGCAGTCTAATCAGTTGACCGTTTCTCGATCAGTTGACCGCTCCTCGATCAGTTGACCGCCCTTCATCGCTTGTCCGCCTTACAGGCCGTGGAATCGTGCCGGGCTCCAACTCCGACACCGGCATCACGACGAGACTGTGAATTCGCCAGTCGACTTCGCCGAGGATCTCCGACGCGTCGTGTATTCGCGCGACGAGGTTCTCTTCCGTGCGCGGCACGACGAACACCTCGCCAGCGATGACGCGGCCCTGCTCGCGCAGCCGCACCGCTGCCTTCGCCACCCATGGCAGCCGCTCGGCCGCGTCGCGCACGCGCTTCGGAAGGTCATCCATGCGCGGGCTTCCCATTTTGGATGGCGATTCGTCCATGAGATCGCCCACCACCTGACGCAAGTTCGTCCATCCGTCGCGAACGATGTTGAGGGAGATGAACGCCGCCGCGAGTGCGTCCCCCCACCACTGTCCGAACGCGATCAACAGGATCCCGAGGATCGCCGCCCCTTCGGACGTCCACCCCGCCTTGTTCATCTCGGCATCCGCCGCGAGCGCCTTGTCGTTCAGCTCGTCCGCGACCGGCTTCTTGAGCCGGCCGAGCAGGATGCCGATCGCCACGCAATACGCGAGCGCGGCGATCATCGCCCATCCGCTCCAGATCGGGTGACCGAACAACGTCATGAGTCCGATCGGCGGCCGCTCGTGGCCCAACAGCTTGGACAGCGAGTCTCCGAGCAGCCACACACCCACCAGCAGCAGCAGCGCGGATGTGACGAGGAACGCGATGGAGACGGCGCCGAAATATCCGTAGGGATAGCGCGGCGAGGGCGCCCGATTCTCGAGACGGAGCGCCGCGAGCAGCACGATCGGTGGGATGAGAGCCAGAAGATCCTCGATCCATGCCGTTTTCATCGCCTCCGACTGCCCCAGCGTCATGTAGACCGCGAGGGCTGTGGAGAGCAGAAGCACGAGGCTGAGCCAGGAGAGTCGGGCGGCACGCTGTCGCTGCTTGCGCTGGCGCGGTGGAAACTCGAAGCGACGCCCGATGTTCATGGTGCATTCACGCGCGACGTGCTCTCACGCTCCCGCTCGAGCAGAAAATGCTCGACCTGCACGAGCCACGCATTCTCCCCGGCCGGCGTGGCGAGGACATACTTTTTCCCCGTCAGCGTATCGGTGTGATACGGGCGAGTCAGCGCGACGCGGCCGTCCCAGGGCGTGTCGTGATGGAGGCCGGCCGCGACGATGTCGAGCTCGTGTCGCTCGAGCGCCTCGAGCAGCTCCGACTCGCTTCCGCTGCGAAAGAGTGGCCGAGCGTCGATCCGGCGGGCCAGATCGTCGATCATGCGCGGCTCCACGCCGCCGACGCGTCCGCCGCCCACGCTGTCCCACGGTGGATGGTCCGTGACGCCGACGCGCAGGACGCCGTGTCGCGCCCGATCGAGCGTGCCGTCGGCGTCGCGCGGCAGTGAACACGCTGCGGCCGACCCGGCAATTGCCAAATAGAATGACCATGTTCGCATGCGACCGAACGCATGCGCAAAACGTCGTCCACGATCGCGGCGGCTCTGCATCGAGTGGCAGGCGAGGTGCGCTTCTTGTACGACTGCACTGGTATCAGTGCATACCGAGAGGCTTTCGGATGGCGAACGAAGGACGCCGTGCTCGCCGATGGGCTGACGTGGTCGCCATCATCGCGGGCGTCGTCGCGCTCGGCAATGCGATGTGGGGTCCGATCATCTTCACGACGATGTACCGCGAGCTCGCGCGAGGCGATCGCGGGGTCGACTACAACTGGATGGCGTTCGGCATCGGTGGGCTGCTCGCACTGCTGGGTGTCGCACTCGCCCAGAAGCGGGCCATGCTCGGCCGGCCCGCCCTGGCGCTCGGCGGGCTGTTGCTCGCGATCGCGCCACTGTTTTATGAGCGGAAGCCGCCGCTGCCGCTCGCCACCTCGGTCGTCCTGGGCCTGGCGATGTTGATCGCGACGCCGTTCCTCGGTCCGATGCCGGGACCGGGGCGATCCTCCGGGGCTCCCGGGATCTGATCGGCCCGTCCCCCGCTGGCTCGCGCCGACGCGTCGAGCGATCTTTCGGGATGCCAGCAAACACAGCCTCCCGGCTCTCGCGCGCGGCTCGCCCGCTCGCCGCCGCACTCCTCGCGTCATGCGCGACCGCCGCGCCGCGTCCCTCCGCCGACGTGCCGCGCGAGTTGCCGCGCGCGCTCGCCCCCCGCCCAACCGAAGGGGCGATCACACCGGCAGATCTCATGACCCGCCTGTACGTCTTCGCCGACGACTCGATGTTGGGTCGCGAGGCGGGGACGCTGGGGAACGTCCGCGCCACCGATTACGTCGCGCGTGAGATGCGCCGCATGGGGCTGCAGCCGGGCGGCGAGAATGGGACGTACTTCCAGACGGTGCCCGTCGAGATCACGCGCATCGACACGACCCATACGCTCGCGGTGGACGGAACGGCGCTCGCGATCGGCACGGACATCCTGCCCTTCTACGGACCCGGCGCTGGCCGCGCGTTACCGGTCGGTGCAGCGATCAGGTCGTTGAATGGCGCGCGAACGGTGTACGGCGGGCAGCTCGGCGGTCAGCTGATTCAGCCGCGCGATGCGATGGGCAAGGTCGTGATCTTCACCGTGCCGGCGGGTGCCAATGGGCGCCGCGATTGGCGCTTCTACACGATCGGCCCACTCACCCAGTACGCCGACGCCTCCGGCATCGCCGTGGCCGCACTCGACGTCGTGCCTCCAGCGATGCTCCGACGCCTCCGCGCGCCGAACACCCACCCGGTCAACGCCGCCCTCACCGGCAGCGCGCCGGCGATCATGCTCGTGACGCCGGCCGTCGCGACGCAGCTGCTCGGGGTCAACACGCTGGAGAACCTGTCGGTTGGGACCAGTGGCCGAACGCTGAGCGGCGATCTGCGGTTCGTCGACTCGCCCGCCCCGTATCCGTCGAGAAACGTCATCGGCATTCTCCCGGGTGCCGACCCAGCGCTGCGCGGCGAGTACGTCGCGGTGGGCGCGCACAACGATCACATCGGCCTCGAGCGTCATCCGCTCGATCACGATTCCGTGCTCGCGAACAACATGGTCGTGCGCCGGCAGGGCGTGCAGGACACCGTCGTCGTTCCGACGGCAGAGCAGGCTGCTCGGATCGCGCGGCTCCGCGACAGCCTTCGCGTCGCACACGGTGGCGTCCGCCGCGACTCGGTGAACAACGGGGCCGACGACGACGGGTCAGGCACCGTGGCGATGCTGGAGATCGCCGAACGGTTCGCGACCGATCCGGACCGGCCGCGGCGATCGCTGCTGTTCGTGTCGCATACGGGTGAAGAAAAGGGACTCTGGGGATCGCAGTGGTTCACCGATCATCCCACCGTGCCGCGCGATTCGATCGTGGCGCAGCTCAACATGGACATGGTCGGGCGCGGCAAGCCGACGGACATCATGGGACGCGGGCCGAACAACGTGCAGTTGATCGGCTCGCGGCGTCTGTCGACGCAGCTGGGCGACCTGATCGATTCGGTCAACGCCGCCCGAACGCCGCACATGGACATCGATCCGTCCTTCGACGCGAACGGACATCCGCTCAATCGGTATTGCCGCAGCGACCACTACATGTACGCCCGGTACGGCATCCCGATCACCTATTTCTCGCTCGGGTATCACACCGACTACCACCAGGTGACGGACGAGCCGCAGTACATCGACTACGATCATATGGCGCGCATCGCGAGCTTCGTGCACGACATCGCTCGAGCAGTGGCAAACCGACCACAGCGCCTCGTCGTCGACAAGCCCGTGGCCGATCTGAACGCCGGCTGCCGGCAGTGAGGTCCGAGCGATTTTCGCGGGCGAGCTGATGTTATGGAACGGGACCTGCCGCTATCGTCTGAATCTCATTCCGAACGGGACGGGCGATGACGGCGGGCGATACACACGACGACGAGACGCGGAAGCGGAAGGCGGTGGCCGAGGAGGCGTTTCGCGATGCGCTTCTCCGCTCGCACCGGACACGTAATTTCGTCGGCGAGCTGGAGTCCGCCGCGGCGCAGTTCTGTCGCGAGCTGCGCCGCGAGGGGCTGGCGCCGGAGCAGATGTTGAAGGACGCGAAGCGCGTGATCAGCGAGACGATCGACGGGGAGAACGTGCCGGTCGCCGAGCGCGCCGTGTTGAGCTGCATTCAACACTACTACCGCAGCTGAGGCGGGGGGGGCGCGGATCTCGATCAGGGACCGACGAGCTGCTCGACGCCCGCCGCGCTGACGCGGTGCGACACGAGTGGAAGTGGCGGGTCGGCCTCGTCGGCGATCGTGATCGCGGCGCGGAGGGTGGCGCGCCCGCTCTCCACGCCCGCGCGGTCGCGCGCGAAGATGGTGGCCAGTGGTTCACCCTGCTCGACCCAATCACCGGGCCGAGCCGTGATCACGAAGCCGACCGACGGATCGAGGGTGTCCTCCATCGTCGTCCGCCCGCCGCCGAGCGCTGTGATGCCGCGGCCGACAGTGCGTGGTTCGACGCGAGCGACGAAGCCGCGCCTCGGCGCGGCGAACAGCTCGACCTCCGATGCCTGCGGTAGCAGCGCCGGGTCATCGACCACCGCGGGGTTGCCGCCCTGAGCTTCGACGATCTTCTGAAAGTGTTCCGCCGCCCGGCCGGTGCCGATCGCCTGCTCCATGCGCCGCCGCGCCGCGTCATGATCCGCAACGACTCCGGCCAGCACGAGCATCTCGGCACCGAGCGCGTACGTCACCGACATGAGATCGGGCGGCCCCTCACCGCGCAGGGCGAGGATCGACTCCTCCACCTCGAGCGCATTTCCGCACGCGCGCCCGAGCGGGCGGTCCATCGCGGTGAGCAGCGCGACGACGGGCGTGGCATGATCGGCGCCGAGCTCGATCATCGTACGCGCCAGCTCGAGTCCGCGATCGAGCTCGGGGAGGAATGAGCCGGAGCCGCGTTTCACGTCGAGCACGAGGCCGGTGAGACCCTCCGCGAGCTTCTTGCTCATGATGCTCGCCGCGATGAGCGGGATGGACTCGACGGTGCCCGTGGCGTCGCGCAACGCATACATCTTTCGATCGGCGGGGGCGATCTCGGCTGTCTGGCCGATCAGCGCGCAGCCCAGCGCTTCGAGCTGGCGTTTCGCCTCGGCGAGCGAGAGGTCGGTGCGAAATCCCGGGATCGACTCGAGCTTGTCGAGGGTGCCCCCCGTATGGCCGAGTCCCCGCCCGGACATCATGGGCACGGCGACGCCGAGTGACGCGATGAGCGGGGCGAGCACGATGGAGACTTTGTCGCCCACGCCACCGGTCGAGTGCTTGTCGATGCGCGGCTTGTCGAGGTACGCGAGGTCGAGCGTCTCGCCGCTGCGCAGCATCGCCGCGGTGAGCGCATCGGTCTCGGCGCGGTCCAGGCCGCGGAGAAAGCACGCCATGAGAAACGCCGCCATCTGGTAGTCCGGCACATGCCCGGTGGCGTATGCATTGGCGAGGGCGCGCCATTCGCCGGCCTCGATGCGGCCGCCGTCTCGCTTCCGCTCGATCAGCCGCAGTGCGAGCATTGACCGTCCGTGGGGGTATCTCTACACTGGCGGCCGGACTCGTCCAGCCGCTCCATCCGCGTGTTCGGCTGCTCGCCCACCAGTTTTTCGGAGTGTCCCATGTTCAAGTCCATTGCGACGTCGTGCTGGTCGGGCGCGCTTGGCGCCGCGATCATGATCGCGCTTCCAGCTGGTGGCGCGGCCGCCCAGTCGGCCGCCGAGCACATCGCGCTCGGCGACCGCGAGGACGCGGCGATGAATGCGCCGGGCGCCCTGAAGCACTATGAGGACGCGGTCAAGTCCGACCCGAAATCATACGAAGCACTGTGGAAGGCGGCGCGCGAAGCGGTTGACGTGAGCGAGTATGATTCGAGCGAGGAAGAGAAGAACCGGCTGTACGCCGAGGCAGAACTATACGCGCGGCGCGCCGTCGAGGCGAATCCTTCCGATGCGGAAGGGCACTTCAATCTCGCGCGCGCACTCGGCAGAAAGGCGCTGACATTGGGGACGCGCGATCGGGTCCGGTACGCGGGCGACGTGCGCGCGCAGGCGCTCGAGGCGCTCAGATTCGATCCGAAGCACGCCGGCGCGCTGCACGTGATGGGGATGTGGAACTACAACGTGATGCGGCTGAACGGCATCTCGCGGTTCATGGCGAAGAACTTCCTGGGCGGACGGGTGTTCGACTCGGCGAACTGGGACGACGCGCAGCGGTACATGGAGGAGTCGGTGAAGAACGAACCGAACCGCCTCGTGCACCGGTTGGACCTGGCGCGCGTGTACGCGGCGCGCGGCGACCGCGATCGCGCGCGCGCGCAGTACGAGGCGACGATCCGGGCGACGCCGACGGAATACAACGACCGACACTATCAGGCAGAGGCGTCGGAGGAGATCAAGGAGCTCCGGAACTGATGGAACTGCAGAAAGCGGTCGACCGCTGTTCCATCAGTTGACCGCCGTTCTATCAGTTGACCGGTGTCACTTGTTAGTTCAGTCGACCGCGGTTCTCGATTCCTCTCGGCGCATCTTCCGGCGGCGAAGCGCTAGACGCGCATTGTGTAGCTCATCGCGGAGCTCTTGCCAGGCGTCTTGCCCGCGTCGAGCGGTGGTGCGTTTGAGGCGGCGCGCGCGGCGGCGAAGTGCGGCTCGGGTTTCGGCGCCGGTGGCAGATGCGGTCAACAGTGCCGCGCCCGCGCCGACGGCCACGCCGAGCGCCACGCCGACGCCGAACAGCGCCACTCGCTCCCAGTCCGTCTCGCCGTCGACGGGCTGCTGATAGGACGGAGCCGGCCGGGCTCCCCGAGCCGGTTGCGCGGGGGTGCTGGCGGCGTTGGCAGTGCGGCGAGCGCCGCGGGCGCGAGTAGGACCGGCGTAGGACATGGTAGCTACGGTGGAGGTCGGTTTGTGGTTTGGAACTTGCGTCTTTCGGCGCCGTTGGTGATCTGACTTACAAGTCGCATCCCTCAGGTCGACGCCTGGCGTCCCGCCCCGAGGAGCAGTTTCGCCGTGCCGGACGCCCCCGGTCGTGCCGCCCACTCTCCCGCGGCGCCGGTTGCGCCCTCAACACGTGACAGCGGTGAGAGGCCATTCATGGCTAGCAATGGAAAAACGGTCCTCCTCGTCGAGGACAACGAGGACAACCGCATCGTCTATTCCACGATCCTGCGCCACTTCGGCTACGATGTGAGCGAGGCGTTGAACGGCGAGGAAGGGATCGCGAAGGCCCGCGCCGAGAGGCCCGACCTGATCCTGATGGACATCTCCATCCCGATCATCGATGGCTGGGAGGCGACGCAGGTCCTGAAGCACGATCCGGCGACCCGCGACATCCCGATCATCGCGCTGACGGCCCATGCCCTGGCGTCCGACCGGGAAAAGGCCATGGAAGTCGGATGCGACGGCTACCTCGCGAAGCCGTGCGAGCCCCGCGCTGTTGTTGCCGAAGTGCAACGGTTCCTCGGTAAGGACGCCAAGCAGAATGCCGGCTGACCCCATGACCGGACATGGCGTCGCCGTCGCGGCCGCCGTCGAGCAACCCGCCCAAGACGCGCCCCGCCCACAACGCGCGGAGCGGCAGCATGACGAGCATGCCCACATCCTCCTCGTCGACGACCACGAGGACAACATCGAGGTGCTCCGCGTCCGGCTCGAGACATGGGGATACGGGGTCGACGCCTGCTCCAACGGCGTGGAGGCGCTCGAATACGTCGAGCGCTCGCATCCCGATCTGATCCTGCTCGACGTCATGATGCCGGACATCGACGGCATGGAGGTCGCGCGCCGCATCAAGGGGAACAAGTCCCTCCCGTTCATTCCGATCATCATGCAGACGGCGCTCGATTCGACCGAGAACAAGGTCGAAGGACTCGAGGCCGGCGCCGACGATTACATCACCAAGCCGATCGACTTCGCCGAGCTCAAGGCGCGCCTTCGCTCGATGCTGCGCATCAAGCGGCTCCAGGAGGAGCTCGAAGAGCGCGAGAAGGAGCTGCTCGAGGTGAACGAGCGACTGCGGTTCATGTCCCATACCGACGAGCTCACGGGACTCGACAATCGCCGCCAGCTCAACGAGCGCATCGACGAGATGTTCCAGCACGCGCAGCGGCTGTACGAGCCGTTCTCGCTCGTGATGTGCGACCTGGACAAGTTCAAGAGCGTGAACGACACCCACGGGCACCAGGCGGGGGACGAGGTGCTCAAGCAGCTCGCGGCCATTCTGAAGGAGGAGGCGCGCGAGATCGATCGCGTCGGCCGCTATGGCGGGGAGGAGTTCATGCTGCTGCTTCCGGGCACGGTGCTCGACGCCGCGGTGACCTTCGCCGAGAGGGTGCGCAAACGGATCGAGGCCCATACATTCACCTTCGACGGCGGCACCCTCCAGCGCACCGCCAGCTTCGGGGTGTCGGGATGGCCCCACCCGCAGATCGAGCAGGCGGACGACCTCGTTCGAACGGCCGACGACGCGCTCTACGTCGCCAAGGAGACGGGGCGAAACCGCGTCATCCGATTCGACGGCGACGAGTTCAACGCGCACCAATCCGCGATTGATGGAGCACACGCATCCGGCGCCCAGTCCCCCGCCACCCAATCCGGCGGCGCTGACGGAGGAACGACCAGCCACCGGTGACGAGGTCGCGCGGCTCCGCGCGCGCGTCGCCGAGCTGCAGCGCGAACGCGACCATCTCGTCGCCATCGTCGACATCCTGCAGGAAGTCTCCGCCTCGCTCCACTTCGTCGACGTCCTGCAGACGATCGCCCGGAAGCTCGGCGAGACGTTCGGTCTCGATCGTTGCGCCATCTTCCTCTCGGGCGACAAGGACGAGGTGCGACTCGTCGCGAGCTACGAGGATCCGACGATCCGCAACCTCGTCGTCGACCTGAACCGCTATCCGGAGCTCAAGCGCGCCTTCGACAGCGGCGAGACGGTGTTCATCCCCGACGCCGCCAACGACCCGCAGCTGCGCAGCATCAAGTCGCAGCTCGACATGCGCAACGTGCGTTCGATCGTCGTCGTGCCGATCCGCTGGGAAGGCTCCGTGATCGGCGCGATCTTCCTGCGCACGGAGCGCGAGGCCGAGCCGTTCGGCGAGGCCGACGTGCGCTTCTGCCAGACCGTCGCGTCGCTCACCGCCAAGGCGCTGCGCAACGCGCACCGGTTCGAGACGCTCGCGCGCAGCCAACAGGACGTCAGCATCGCGCAGCGCAAGGCAGAGCTGCAGCGCGTGGCGCTCGTCGGGTTCCTGCGCCGCCTGCTCGACCGCTACGCGCGCGGCGAAGAGCACACCTGGGCCGAGACCCTGCTGCCGCGCGCCGCGAACGAGGAGCTGGAGCGGCTGGTGACCGTTGCGATGCAGGTCCTCGAGGAAGAAGCCAAGGGCTGAGGCGGGCGTCGATCCATGGTCCCGCCCCTCCCATCCCCCCCGCCCGTCTCGCCCGAGCGGCGCGCCGCCGAGCTGCGCGCGCTGCTGCATCAGGCGTCGTACGACTACTACGTCCTCGACCGTCCGACGATCTCGGACGCGCAGTACGACAAGCTCTTTCGCGAGCTGCAGGCGATCGAGCGCGAGCATCCGGAGCTCCGCACCGCGGACTCGCCCACGATGCGCGTCGGCGCCGAGCCGGCAAGCGCGCTCGCGAAGCACACCCACCTCGTCCCGATGATCTCGCTCGGCAATGCCTTCGACGAGGCCGAGCTCGCGGGGTGGGAAGAACGCATCGCTCGGCTGGTGGGCGACGACGCGCGGCGCGTTGGATACGTGGCCGAGCTCAAGATCGACGGCACGGCGGTGAGCCTGACGTATCAGAACGGCGTGCTCGTGAAGGGCACCACTCGCGGCAACGGCACCGTCGGCGAAGACGTGACGGCCAACCTGCGTACGCTGCGTGACGTGCCGCTCCGTCTGCGCGATGGCGACGTGGCGCCTCCGCCCCTGCTCGAGATCCGCGGCGAGGTGTACATGCCGTTCAAGGGATTCGAGAAGATGAACGAGGAACGCGTGGCGGCGGGGGAGCCGGTGTATGCCAATCCGCGCAACACCGCCGCCGGCGCGCTTCGCCAACTGGATCCGGCCATCACGGCGACGCGCCCGCTGCGCTTCTTCGGCTACACGATCGCCATGCCGTCCGGTCAGGCGTATCCGTGCGAGACACAGTGGGAGCTGCTCGACCTGCTCGCGCAGTGGGGAGTGCCGGTCGCGCCGCACCGTCTGCGCGCCCGCTCGCTCGACGAGGTGAACGCGTGGGCGCGGGACGTGGAGAGCCGCCTGCGGGCGGAGCTCGACTTCGCGATCGACGGCGGCGTGGTGAAGGTCGACAGCATCCGACTGCAGGACGAGTTGGGCGTCGTCGGCGGACGCGAGCCGCGATGGGCGATCGCGCGCAAGTTCGCGCCGGACATTGCAGAGACGGTATTGAAGGACATCCAGGTGAACGTCGGCCGCACCGGCTCGCTGAACCCATTCGCCGTGCTCGAGCCGGTGGAGATCGGTGGCACCACGGTGCAGCTCGCGACGCTGCACAACTTCGATCTCATCCGCGCCAAGGATCTCCGCGTAGGCGACGTGGTGCAGGTCAAGCGCGCCGGCGACGTGATCCCGCAGGTGATCGGGCCCGTGCCGGAAAAGCGCGACCGCAAGAACCCCCCGAAGCCGTACCGGCCACCGAAGCGCTGCCCGTCGTGCAACACACCCGTGGAACGGGACGAGGAAGAGGCGGCGACCTATTGCCCGAACGTGGCCTGTCCCGACCGGCAGCTCGAGGCGCTCGTGCACTTCGCGTCGCGCCACGCGATGGACATCCGGGGTTTGTCGTACGCGCGAATCGAACAACTGATCGCCGAGTCGCTCGTGCACGACGTCGCCGATCTGTATGCGCTCACCGCCGAGCAGCTCACCGGCCTCGAGCGGTTCGCCGAGAAATCGGCCGAGAACCTCATCGAGGCAATCGCGGCGTCGAAGGCGCAACCGCTGTCGCGCCTTCTCTTCGGCCTCGGCATCCGGCATGTTGGCCAGACGGCGGCGCAGCTCCTGGCGCGGCATTTCGGCAGCATGCGGACGCTCGCGTCCGCGTCGGCCGACGATATCCTGGCGCTGCGCGGCGTCGGCGAGACGATCGCGCTCGCCGTCGTTGCATATTTTCAGGATCCATCGGCGCGAGCGCTCGTGCACAAGCTGGAGGCGGCAGGGGTGACGATGACGGAGCCCAGGCCGGTCGCCGCCGGTGGGGCGTTTCAGGGAATGACGTTCGTCGTGACCGGCACGCTGCCGACGCTCTCGCGCTCACAGGCGACGGAGCTGATCGAGTCGCAGGGCGGTCGGGTGACGAGCGGCGTCTCGAAGGCGACGACGGCGGTCGTCGTCGGAGCTGACGCGGGGAGCAAGTTGGACAAGGCGCGGACGCTCGGCATCGAGACGATCGATGAAGCGGAGCTGCGCCGGCGTGCGGGCGAGACGGCGGCCGTCCGGTGACCGCCGCGATGCTCGATCAGTCAACGGAGTGAACCTTCCATGGGCGACATGACCATCGATCTGAGCGGCAGCGGCATGCTGGCGATCACGCGCGACGCGCTGGCCGCGCTACGCGCCGCGCTCATCCGCGACGCCGGCCCGTCGGCCGCGAGCTACCTGCAGGAGGCCGGTTACGCGGGCGGCGGCGCGTTGTTCGAGGCGTTCCGGCGGTGGCTCGCGTCACGCGGCGCGGGATCGCCCGAGGCGCTGTCGGTCGAAGCGTTCCAGCGCGAAGCGACGGAGTTCTTCCGGCGCGCCGGCTGGGGCTCGCTCCACGTCGGCGCGCTCCACGACACGGTCGCGACGCTCGACTCGACGGAGTGGGGAGAAGCCGTCCCGGGAAGCGCCGAGCAACCCGCCTGCCACGTGTCGGCCGGGATGTTCGCGGATTTCTTCGGCCGCATGGCCGATGCTCCGCTTGCCGTGATGGAAGTGGAATGCCGCTCCGCCGGCGGCACCCGCTGCCGGTTCCTGCTCGGCAGCGCCGAGGTGATGCAGGAGGTCTACGACCAGATGAGCCGCGGCGCGGGATACGAGGACGCGGTGGGGGCGGCGGCTTAGCTTACAGTGGGCAGTGGACAGTGCCCACTGTCATCTCTCTCGATAGAGCGGATTGGGCACCAGCTCCCCCTCGAACAGCACCTCCCGATCCCACGGGAGGATGATCTCGCTCTCGGTGGCGAGGGCATGGAAGTCGGGCTCGTAGCTGCCGCGCTTGAAGGCGACAGCGGTGCGGACCTCGCTCGCCCCCCCATTGACGACCGCGCCGACGGCGAGCCGGATCGTCGCACCCGAGTCGCAGGTCTCGTCCACCACGAGGACCCGGCGACCGCGCACCGCCGCCGGGACGGCGCCGAACACCGCCGGCGTCTCTCGCGGCGTGTCGGCCTGGTATCGGCGGCTCACGACGATCGAGTGGAACTCACGGTCGAGGATCGCCGCGATCACCGCTCCGGGCACCACGCCGGCGGTCGCGATGCCCACGATGATCTCGGGATCGTACGCCCGCACCACCTTCAGGGCGAGTGCGCGGGAAAGCTCTCCGAACATCGGCCACTCGACCTCGAAGACACCCTTGCTCGGTTCAGCCGCCGTCCGACGTGATACCATGCACGGTCCTTGTGGAGGGAGTTGCCTGAGCGCAAGCTAGCCCGCGGAGATGCCCCCTGGTAGCGCGCCGAGCCTCCCGCAGCGGCCGGCCAGTGGCCCGTTTGCTGCCGTTCCCGGGAGCGCGGCACGGATTCGCCGTTGCCGCGCCCTGCTTCCGGGAATTAAGTTTGCGCCTGTAGCCGCCGGCTGGCGACGCCGACCGCCGCCCGTTTGCTTCTCCTTCCTCCGCTACCAATCGCATGTCCTGGTTGAGCCGCCTCCTCGGCGGCAAGTCGGACGGTGGCATGAAGCCGCAGCGCCTCGACTATCTCAACGAGGCGCTCGGCCTCGAACGTCAAGGCGACTTCGATGCGGCCCTCACGTCGTATCGTCTGGCGTTGCGCGACCATCCCAACGACCCGCGCATCCTGCAGAACATGGCGATCGCCTTCTCGCGCACCGGCCGGCTCAACGAGGCGGTCACGACGTATCGTCGTGCTCTCGAGCTCGACCCCGAGCTCTCGGGCGCCCACTACGGTCTCGCCTTCCTGCATCTCAAGCGCGGCGATCAAGCCGCCGCCGCGGCGCATCTGGAAGCGTTTCTCGAAGCGCCGCCGACCGGTGCGGACTCGGAGCGCTGGATCCGCCACGCACGCCAGACGCTCGATTCCTTGCGGTCGCACCCCGCGAAGCATCCCCCCACTCCAGAGAACCCGCAGGCCTAGTGGGGACCGTCCTCGCGGTCGTCAGCCAAAAGGGCGGCGTCGGCAAGACCACGACCGCGATCAACCTCGCGAGCGCGCTCGCCGTGCGGGGACGCAAGACGCTGCTCGTCGACGTCGACCCGCAAGGCGCGGTCAGACACGGCGTCGGCCTGGCTGGTGATGGCCAGCCGCCCGGACTCGCCGACGTGCTCGCCGGCACCCACGACCTGCAGGACGTCGTGCTCGCGACGCCGCTTCCCTGGCTGCGCGTGCTGCTCGCCGGCTCGGTGAGCGACTCGGTGGAGCACGAGACCTACGCCGCGCAGCTGTCCGGCACCACCCGGCTCGGCGACCTGTTCCGGCGCGCGCGCGACCGCGGCTACATCGTGATCGTCGATACGCCGCCCGGCCTCGGCGTCGTCACTCGGCAGGTCCTCGCCCACAGCGAGCACGTCATCGTGGCGCTCCAGAGCGAGCCGCTCGCGCTGCAGACGACCACGCAGATCCTTCGCGCCGTGCGGGAAGCCGCGAGCTTGAACCCTTCTCTGGTCCTCGACGGTATTCTTCTCACGATGCTGGAAGAAGGCAACGAGGTCTCGCAGCGCGTGGCCGCGTACGTGCGCGAGCAGCTTCCCCCCGAGCTGCTGTTCGACGTCGCCATCCCGCGCACCATGGCCTCGATCGACGCCTTCGCCGCAGGGCAGCCGCTGGTGCTCCGGGCGCCCGACGATCCCGCGGCGGTCGCCTACGCACGCCTCGCGGATCAGCTCGACGCGAGGCTCCGGTGAGAGGGCGCATCGCCATCCTGCTCGCCGGCGCCATCGCCGTGGTCGCGACCGCGACCTCGTGCGGCGAGGTGCCGACGCTCGAGAACGGGATCGCCTACATCACCTTCACTCTGCCGTCCCTGGCGGTTGGCGTCGGCGACGTCCTCCGCGACTCGCTCGGCAATCCGGCGCCGCTTCAGATCCGGGCGTTCGATCGCTCGGGCAACGAGATACCGGCGACTGACGTCAGCTGGCTCGCGACTCCTGTTCCCAAAGGCAACGGAGTGACGATCGACGCCAACGGGCTCGTGACCGCGGGCGATACCATGGCCAGCGTGCAGATCGTCGGGCGCGTCGGCGCCACGCTGCAGACGACGCCTGCTACGCTGATCGTGGTCCCACAGCCCGATTCCATCAGCGCGATCACGGGAACGGACACCTCCCTCACCCGCGACCTCCCCGCGCTCGACACGATGCGCGTCGCGGTCACGGGCATCTACCAGGCGGCGCGCGTCCCCGTGCAGGGCATCCTCGTCCGTTATCACATCGACACCGTGTATGCGGCCGCGGGCACACAGGGATACGCCGTGCTCACCAACGCAGCCGGCGTCGTTCCGCGCCCCGACTCCACGACGGTCGTGGACACCACGAAGAGCGCCGCGCCGCTGCCCGGATCCGCAGCACCCACTCTCGTCGCCGGCAGCGGCCTGGACTCCGTGGTCGTCCGTGTCCGCGCTTCCCGGTTCAATGGCCAGCCGCTGAACGGCAGCCCCGTGCGGTTCGTGCTCAAGCGGAGGTAGCGATGATCTCCTCAGGTGGTCCGCGCAACTCGGCGCCCGGCACGCTCACGAAGCTGTTCTTCGATGCCGTGGTGCGGCACGACAAGCCCGATGCGCTTCAGGTGAAGGTCGGCGGGGTGTACAAGCCGATCTCGAGCCGCGAGCTGGCCGATCGCGTACGTCGCGTGGCGCTCGGCCTCACCGAGCTTGGCGTGAAGCCGGGCGAGCGGGTCGCGATTCTCTCGGAGAACCGACCGGAGTGGGCGATCGCCGATTACGCGTGCCTCACGTCCTCGCTCACCGACGTTCCGATCTATCCGAATCTGCCGGCAGAGCAGGCGGCGTACATTCTGCGCGACGCCGGCGCGGTCGCCGTGTTCGTCAGCGACGCGGCCCAGGCCGCGAAGATCCAGGCGGTGCGTGCGAGCGTTCCCGCCATCCGCCACGTCATCACCTTTGCCCCGCAGCGCGTTCCGGGTGCCGATCACACCCTCGCCGACGTCGAGGCGAGAGGCGCTGCGATCGACGACGAGCGCCGGCGCAACGAGTATCGCATGCGCGCCGACAGCGTGAAGCCGGACGACGTCGCGACCCTCGTGTACACCTCCGGCACGACCGGCGAGCCGAAGGGCGTCATGCTCACCCACGACAATCTCTGGTCGAACGTGATGGCGTCGGCGGTTCAGGTGCCCTTCGAGGGGAACGACGTCGGGCTCAGCTTCCTGCCGCTGTCCCACATCTTCGAGCGGATGGCGGGACATTATCTCATGTTTCACGTCGGCTGCTCGATCGCCTACGCGGAGTCGATGGACACCGTGCCGGTCGACATGCAGACCGTCCGCCCGACCCTGGTGCTGTCCGTGCCGCGGCTGTACGAGAAGATGTATGCGCGCGTACTGGAGAATGCGCTGGCGGGCGGCGCGCTCAAGAAGCGGATCTTCTTCTGGGCTCGGCGCGTCGCCGAGCGGTGGGCCGACGTCAAGCTGGCCGGCGGCGAGCCGAAGGGATTGCTCGCGATGCAATACGCCCTCGCGCAACGGCTGGTGTTCTCCAAGCTCAAGGCGCGCACCGGCGGGCGGCTGCGCTACTTCGTGTCGGGCGGCGCACCGCTCTCTCCCGAGATCAACAAATTCTTCTACGCGGCGGGATTGATCATCCTCGAGGGGTACGGGCTCACCGAGACGTCGCCGGTCATCGCGGTGAACACGCCGTCGGCGTTCCGGATCGGCACCGTCGGCAAGCCGGTGCCCGGCGTCGAAGTGCAGATCGCCGCGGACGGCGAGGTGCTCACGCGCGGCCCGCACGTGATGAAAGGCTACTTCAACAAGCCCGACGCGACGCGCGAAGCGCTCGACTCCGACGGCTGGTTCCATACCGGCGACATCGGCGAGCTGCATGACGGGTTTCTGTCGATCACCGATCGCAAGAAGGAGCTCATCGTCACGGCGGGGGGGAAGAAGATCGCCCCGCAGCCGATCGAGAATAAGCTCAAGACCAACAAGTACGTCAGCCAGGCCGTCATGATCGGCGACAAGCGCAAGTTCCCGTCGGTGCTCGTCGTGCCGAACTGGGACCAGCTCGAGCGCTGGGCGAAGATCAAGAATCTCCTCTTCAACGACCGCGCACAGCTCCTCGCGATGCCGATCGCGCGCGCCAAGATGGAGAAGGAGGTGTTCGGCAGCTTCGCCGGCCTGGCGCGCTTCGAGACGCCCAAGAAGATGGCGCTGCTCGAGCACGACTTCACGATCGAGCGCGGCGAGCTGACGCCGACGCTCAAGGTCAAGCGCCGCGTCATCGACAAGACCTACAAGAGCGTGATCGACGAGCTGTACGCCGACGAGCACATGGTGGCGGAGGTCTAGCTACCTCCGCCGGACGTGCAGCGAGAGAAGGGGCAGCGGCGCCTGCTCTCGCTCGCCGACCCACCACGCCTCGTCGCGCACCAGCTCGCGCACGCCGTCCGGGACCGGCACCGCCACCGACGCCGCCACCCGTCCCCCGGCTCTGGTCGCTCGTACTGCTGCATGAACCAACACCGGTGACGCGTCGTCGAGCGCGGTGCCTCGCGACGCGGCCGCGGCCAGCGGCAGCACGTCGTCGCAGCGCAGCACCGAGATGCCGGGTGATCCCTCGATCTCGGCGGGTGGATTGACGAGCAACAGCGGGGTCTGGGTCAGCGTCTCGACCGCCGTGGCGTGCACGCCCCATTCACCAAGAAGGACCGCGAAGCCACTGGCATCGGTGAGATCGAGAAAGGCCGCGAGGCGCGCGGCCGCGTCGGGATCGGAGCCGGGGTCAGTGCGGGCGGCGGCCACCGGTGCGGGCGCCCGACGAAAGTCTGCGACGCCGTGATGGATCGGGTATTCGGCCGCGCAGACCGGACAGCCGAGCGTTCCTTCCACGATGTGTCGCGCCTCCATGCGCCGCGCCGCGGCGACGAGCCAGCTCTCGTCGTGCGCATTCGGGCAGCGCAGCGCGTCGACCAGCTCGATGAACACGGGAAACGCGGCGCTCGAGTACGTCAGCTATGCGAGAGGCGCAGCTCGTCCACGTTCACCTCGGCCGGTGCCGTGACCACGAAGCGCACCGCGTCGGCCACGGCGTCGGGCGACAGCATGTCGGTGCGGGCCGTGTGGCCCACGCGCTGAGACGCGTCGATCGAATCCCAGAGCGCCGTGTCGACCGGACCGGGCGACACGAGCGACGCCCGCACCCCCGTCCCCTTGAGCTCCGCACGCAGGACCTCGTGCATTCCACGGAGGCCGTACTTGCTCGCGGCGTAGGCCGCGTTGCCGGTGAACGCCATGCGATCCGCGACCGACCCGACCGTGACGAGGTGCCCTGCACCGCGCCGCTGCATCTCCGGCAGGAAGGCACGGACGAAGCTGAACGGCGCCGTGAGATTGAGCTCCAGCATCTCGCGGAAGACGTCGACCGACGTCTGCTGCACTGGCGCGACGAGAAACGCTCCGGCGTTGTTGATCACGATGTCCGGTCCATCCACCCCGAGATCGTCGAGCGCCGCCTGCACGACGTCCGCCGCACCCGGCAGTCGCATGTCGCATGCGACCGCGGCGGCCCCGCCGCCGAGCTCGATGGCTAGCGCCTCGAGCGCGTGCTCCGAGCGGGCGACGAGGGCAACACGCGCGCCGTCACGAGCGAGCCGGCGGGCGATCGCCGCGCCGATGCCGCGCGACGCGCCCGTCACGAGCGCCACGCGCCCCGCCAGGCTCGAGCCGCGCGACGTCACCGGTTGGCGGCGTACGCGAGGCGGAGGAACTCGTCGCGCGTCTTCCCGTCTTCGCGGAAGACCCCGCGAAGCGCCGACGTGATCGTGCGGGAGTTCTGCTTCTCCACGCCACGCATCATCATGCACATGTGATACGCCTCGATCACCACGCCGACACCGAGGGGCTCGAGCACCTCGTCGATCGCCTTCGCCACCTGCTCCGTGAGCCGCTCCTGCACCTGCAGGCGACGCGCGAACATGTCGACGATGCGCGGCAGCTTGGACAGTCCGACGATCCGCTTGCGCGGGATGTACGCCACGTGCGCCTTGCCGAAGAAGGGCAGCAGATGATGCTCGCAGAGCGAGTAGAGCTCGATGTCGCGCACCATCACCATGTTCTCGTGCTCCTCCTCGAACAACGCGTCGCCGACCACTTCCTCCAGCGACATCGAGTACCCGCGGGTGAGGAAGGCCATCGCGTTCGCGACGCGCTCCGGCGTCTTCAACAGACCTTCGCGCTCGGGATCCTCGCCCAGCAGCACGAGCTGATCGCGCACGAGCTCGGCGTATGCGGCGCTCGCCTCCGCGTCCGCGAGCGGCAGCGATGAATCCATCATCGTCTGCGACGGCGGGATCGACAGCCGGTTACTCGCCGGTGTACTCGACATAGTTGTTCGGAGTCTCCCAGAGCACCAGTCGCGTGAGTCGCGCCGGTCCGAGCGCGGGCTCCAGCTCGCGCCAGATCGCGACGATGATGTTCTCCGACGTCGGGATCTGGCCGCGCATGAAGTCGACGTCGAGGTTCAGGTTCTTGTGATCGATCTTGCCGACGACTCGCTCCTCGACGAGCTGCTTCAGCGCGCCGAGGTCCATCACGTACCCCGTCCGCGGCTCGATCGGGCCGCGGACCGAGACATCGAGCGTGTAGTTGTGCCCGTGCCAGTTCGGGTTGTTGCACTTTCCGAACAGGCGCGCATTCTCCACGTCCGAGAGGGCGGGATTGTGCACCCGGTGCGCCGCGTTGAACATCAGGCGGCGAGTGACGGTCACCTCGACCATGGCCCCTCGGCTGACGAAATGATTGAACGCAGGAGACGAACGCCGCACCGCGGTCTGGCGTTCCCGGTGCCGAAGAAGATGGTGCGGGTGGCGTGGGGGCGACAGCGACGAACGGGCCCCACGATGGTCCGTGGGGCCCGCAGGATGGAACGGAGAGGGTCTTTTGAAGCCCAGTCGAAATTATGAGGCCCTCACCACACCTTCCGGCTTCCCCCGCACTGGGGGCATGCCGTCAGTATAGATTATCGAACCCACTCGAAGGACTTATCGGCTCAAAAACGTGGCTCTCCGCCCCGTGATCGTCGTTGTTCTTACGATCGAAATGTACGTGGCGTCACGCGGAGGGTCAATTCACCGGCGTCACACACAGCCGTCACACACATGGATCTCGGAATTCTCGCCGCCGTCGCGCTGCTCGTGATGTGGGCCGTCGGCGCGCTCGTCCTGCAGGGCCCCGGTTGGATACATCTCCTCCTCACCGTGGGCGTGTCGCTGCTGATCTACCGGATCGTCGATCGCGGAAGCGCCTCCAAGGACGCGGTCGGTAAGACGCGTCGCTGATCCGGCGCGCGTCGACGCGACGCGAGACCCGCCGGTGAGAGGGTGAGTGGCATCGCTCATGCGCGGCGCGACTGCGCGGCGAGCACCCGGTTCGCCGCGCGTCCTTGCCACGGAGCCCTCATGCGCACCTCTCGCCACGTCGTCATCGCTCTTCTCGTCGCGCTCTCCGGCGCCGCTGCGTGCCGCTCCGCCAGCCCGTACGACGTCGCCGAAGCGCAGCCGGGGAACATCACCCTCGTCGTGCGGAACAACAACTTCAACGACGTCGACGTCTACGCGGTGTCCTCCGGTCTCGCGACACGTATCGGGACGGTGACCGGCAACTCCAGCGCGACGTTCACCCTCAATCCGTCGCTCGTCAGCCCGACCGACTTCCGCATCGTGGCGACGCCGATCGGCGGCAATGGTCGCGCGTCCACGGGACCGATCAACGTGTCACAAGGTCAGACGATCGAGTTCACCGTGGGCCCCGTGTTGAGCCAGAGCACCGTTTCGATTCGATAGCCGCGCAGGTTGCCGGAGCGCGTCGGCGCGCGTCTTCCTTGGTGCGCCGCCTGCTCCGGGCGCGATCGACGAATGTGGAAAGCTTGCGACCCTAAACGTTTGTGACCCTGCCCCGCCGGGCTCGTCTTTGAAGCGAACGGTCACCTTCGCTTCGAGTGAGGTCACGCGGGACATGGAGCAGGCGCAGCACCAACAGCCGGAACCGCGATCGGCGCGCTACGACGCGCTCGTCGCCGAAATCGTTCCCAAGCTTCGGCGGCTCGGCCCACAGCTCTCGGAGCAGACGCTGCTCCAGACTGCGGAGCGCCTCGCCGCGCACCGGCTCGCCAGCGAACAGCTCGTGGCATCCGGGTCCTCCCGCAACGAGAGCAACGAGCCGAGCTATCCATCCTTCGCGTCGCTCGACGCCGCTGCACTCGACGCCGAGGGCGGCGTGTCGCCCCTCGATGACGCCAACGTCCGCCATCTCGCCGTCTCGCTCACGCATCGCATGCGGTCGGTGAGCCTGCATCTCTCGGAGGGCGAGCTCGTCAGCCTCGCGACCCGTATGGCGGTGCTCGAAGCGAGCTCTCCGTCGCACACGACGGGCAACGGCAACGGCTCGCCGGGTGCGCTCACCAACGGTGGGACACGTTCCGCCGGTGGCGCAGCCGGACCGGCGGCCGGCGCACCCGGCGGATCCGGACCCGGATCGCGAGGCGACTACGATGCCGCGACCGTCACCGCGATGGCCGAGCTCTACGCGAAGGCCGACGCCGCCCTGACCACCTATCCGTGGCTCGGCCTCTTCGCGGGCGCGTCGCTCGGATACCTCATCAGCCTCGTCGCCGCGCACGGCCTCGAGCTTCGCGTCGACAACGCCATCACCACGAGCGTCGTCTTCGTCCTCTTCGGCGCGACGATCGGACTGCTGCTGGGCCGAGCGAAGGGGAACATCGAGTCGCACCGCCTGCGCGAAGACGCGCGCGCCACGCTCGCCGCCGCAGATCGCAAACGGACGACGCAGGAATAGGTCGAGGCGACGCCGACGGCAGCCGCGCGTATCGCGGTGCCAGCGGTGGGGACCGAGATCGACGCCGAGGGTGGCGATCAACAGATCGCGCTGTTCGAGAGCGTCGACGAGGCGGAGCGTTGGTCGGGGCTGGGGAGGGCGTGAAGGGCGCGCTCAGATCTCCCAATTAGACAACACCACCCCCCGCTCCGGCTTCCGCTCCTCGTACCCGGTGAGCGACATCCGGAGATCCGTCCACCGCACCCGCGCCCCCATCGCAATCAACCGACGATACAGGCCGTCGTATTCGCCCTGCACCCGGAACGCCACGCGACGCGTCCCGCTCCGGCGCGCGAAATCCTGCAGCGCACGCACCATCGCGTCGAACCGGCTCTCGTCCGCGAGCACCAGCTTCAACACCCGCAGATCCTCCCGCACCCGCCCTTCCACCAGCGGCGTCGTGTGGCAGAGGGCGAAGCCGACGAGTGCATCGCCCTCGTGCAGCAGCACGGTGTCACCGAGGTTGAGCGAGTCGGTGAGCTCGATCTCGCGCGTGAAGTCATAGCCGCCGAGCAGCCCGTTCACGAGCGTCCGCGCTTCCACCAGGACGTCGTCGCGATTGCGTGCGCCGAGTCGGCCGAGCAGCTCGGGGGCGCGATCGGCGCTCACGGCGTCCACCGTCAACGTCACCGTCAACCGTCCGGGCGCGAATCCGAGCCGCGAGTAGAAGCCGATGTTGTCCATCGTGCGCGGCATCGTCTCCAGACCGATCACGCGCACGCCCTGTTCGCGCGTCAGCCACGCGACGCCGCGCTCGACGATCTCCTTCCCCGTGCCCGTCCCCTGATACTCGTTGCGCACCGCGAGAGGGCCCATCCATCCTTCGACGCCCGACCGGTGCACCATGTTGAACCCGGCGATCTCGCCGCGCCCATCGCGCCACACCATCGCGCCGCCGTCCGCATCCTCGATCGCGTAGCGCCACACCTGCGGGTTGAGATTCGGCACGCGCACTCCGACCATCCCGTCGCGACGGTAGCGCTCGGTGAACGCGTCGCTGAACACGACGTTCAGCTTTCCGATCTCGTCGAGACGGGCGGTGAACGGTCCTTCCACCGGTGGCAGCGACCGCCAGCTGCGCGCGCCCGCCATCAGGCCGCTCCCGCGGCGCCCGCCGCGGTCAACAGCTCGCCTTCCACCGCGCCGGGATCGAGCTGGGTGACGATCGACCCACCGGTCTCCTCGTCATAGCGCACGCTGATCACCCGATCGAGCCCCTCGCGCACCTGCTCGACGTGGGTGATGAGGATGACCTGCTCGAATCTGTCTTGTAGCCCGCGCAGCAATTCCACGACGTTTTGACGCCGCGATTCGTCGAGCGAACCGAACACCTCGTCCAGGATGAGCAGCGAGAAGCTCTGGCCGGCACGCTCGGCGATCATCTGCGAGATCGCCAGGCGCAGACAGAGGTTCGCGATGTCTTCTTCACCACCGGAGATGACTGGCTTTGGTACGCCATCCTCGAGCACGGTGAGATTGTAGCTGTCGTCGAGCTCCAGCTCGTCGTAGCGTGCGTCGGTGAGATCGATCAGGAATGCGCTCGCGAGCTCGCTCATCTCTGGACGCAGCTGCACGTTCAGGTCCGTACGCAGATCGGTGTACGCGCGATCGAGCTCGTCGTGCAGCCGCTTCTGCGCATCCAGCGCGTCCAGCTTCCCCTTCGCCTGCGCCATCTCGGCGCGCGCCTGTTCGGCCCGCGCGACGGCGGCCTGTGCGGTCGCGGTCTCACCCGTCGCCGCGACCGCATCGAGCTCCGCGCTCCGCAGCTCGGCGGCGGCGTTGTCGTGCTGCGCGCGAAGGTCGGCGTAGCTCTGCTCCGAGAACGACAGCACGTCGCGCCGGGCAGATAGCGCGGCGATGCGTCCCTGTGCCGCGGCGACGCCGGCCGCCGCGCGGTCACGCTCGGCCACGAGCGTGTCGCGGCGCTCGAGCTGCGTCGCCAGGCGAGTTGCGCGCGCGTCCAACGGGCGCAGCCGCTCCAGCTCCCGCTTTGCCGCCGCGTGGCGCACGGCGTCGTAGGTCGCCGGGATCGATTCGCGATCGCGCCGGAGCTGCTCGAACCGCTGCTCCTTGCTCTGCAGCTCGCGCGTGAGCTGCGTGAGCTCCTGAACGGCAAGTTGCACCTTCGTCAAGCGACGTTCGAGCTTGCTCACTTCGTCGAACGTCTTGCGCCGGCGCTCGTCCAGCTCGCGCACTTCGTCCGGCATCTCCTCGAGCTGCTCGAGCCGCTGCTTGAAGTACTTCCCGTCCTGGACGAGCGCTTCCATCAGCTCGTCGAAGTGGTCGAGGACGGTGCGGTAGTGGTCGTGCAACGGACGCTCGCACGTCGGGCAGACGCCCTGCTCTCCGGTTGCAACGAGCCGCTCGCGGTTCTCCTTCACCTCGGCGTACTGCTGCCGCAGTGCGACGTGCTTGGTCTCGGCCTCCTGACGGTCCCGTACCCACTCCGTCCGCTTTGCCTCGAGCTCGCCCTGCACGAGCTCGAGGAGGGCACGCTGCTGCTCGAGCTCCAGCGTCGCCTCCTCCTCGAGCATCGGCGCGGTGTCGAGCTTGGCGCGCCGCTCGCGCAGGCGGCGCAGCTCCTCCTCCAGCGCACGCTCGTTCTGCAGCAGCGCCTGGCGGCGTCCCTCCTCGCTCGCGAGCTGGTCGAGTTGGTGCAGCTCCTCGCTGAGCGCCGCGAGCGGGACGAGCTCCACCGCGAGGCGTTGCAGCTCTTCCTCGGCGCTGGCAACGTCGGCGAGCTCGCGAGCGACGCGCTCCGCATCGCGGGCGTACGACGCCACTTCAGTCTCGGCGACGCGCAGCTCGCCGAGCGCCTCGTGAAGCTGCTCGCGCTCCCGTTGCGCGGCGAGCCAGCGCGGCACGACATCGGCGAGCGCCGATCCTGCGCGCTCGCGACGGAGGCCGGCGAGGCGCGCACGCCCGGCAGCATGTTTGAGCCGCTCCGTGGCTTCCGCATGCATTCGCTCGATGCTCGCCGCGTCGGGCATCGCGGCCCGCACTCCGGACGCCTCGGCCGCGATGATCCGTGCCTGCTCCTTCACGAGACGCTGCGCGACCCGAAGGCGCTCGTAGCCGAGCACGCGCGACAGGAACTGCGCCCGCTCGGACGGCGCCATCGCCGCCATCACGTCGAGCTCCTTCTGCCCCGTGAAGTAGGTGTTGAAGAATTCCTCGCGGCTCATCCCGAGGCGGCGCCGGAGCATGTCCGTCACGCCACTCAGCGAGTTGGCGATCGGCGTCTCCGAGCCGTCGAGGAACAGCTCCGCCTGCGTGAGCCCGCGCGAGACCTTGTAGCGATGCCCGCCCAGCTCGAAGTCGAGCTCCACCTTCACGCGCGCGTTCGGCCCCGCGCGCAGCGAACGGATCGTCTCCTTCTTTCCGCGTGCCGCGTCCTGCCCGTAGAGCGCCCACGCGATCGCCTCGAGGATCGTCGTCTTGCCCGATCCGTTGGGCCCGATGATTCCCGTCAGCCCGCTCTCGAACGTGATGTACGTGTCCGAGTGCTGGCGAAAGTTGCAGAGGCGTAGACTGTTGAGCCGCATCTACCCCTCCAGTCCCGACGCCGGAGTCGTCGCGCGCTCGCGATCCTCCGCGTCGCGGAGGTAGCGCAGACCCAGGTCGACCAGCGCATTGCGGTCCACGTCGCTCGACACCACGCGGTCGCGCAGCTTGTCGCGCACGAAGTCGGCGAGCGAGGGCCGCCGACCAGGCGCGCCGTGCCCGACGGAGCGGATGATCTCGGGGCGCCGCGGGTCGAGATGGAAATGCAGCGCGCGCCGCCGGAACTCGCGCAGTTGCTTGTGGTCGAGTTGCCGGGCGACGTGGCGAGGTAGATCGCGCACCACCAGGCGTACGACCTTGTCGTCGATCCCCCCCGGGTGGGTCTCCACCGCCGTGGCGATCCGCTCGTTGACCTCGTCGGTCGTCAGTCCGCGCGCCGACACCACCGGCAGATCGACGAACTCCCGCGTTGGCGACAACCGATGAAAGGTGTGCCGTCCCGTGGCGAGGTCGTGCTCGATGAATCCTTTACCCGGCACGCCGGCGAGCCCTTCCTCGATCTTCTCGCCCCACGTGTTGGTGCTCGTGTAATCCAGCGACCCGCTGTAGAACTGGTTCGGCGCAAGACGGCGATATACGTGATAATGCCCGAGCGCCACGTAGTCCCACTGCGACGCGTGCAGCTCGTGCTGCGGAATCTCTTGCGTCACGATGTCATGCGTGGCCGCGAACGGACCCAGCATTCCCTCGACCGTCCCGTGGAGCAGCAGGACGTTGTGGCGACGCGTGCCGGCCGGCACGAGCTTCGGGCGCGGATACTGGTTGTCGGCAACGGCCAGCACCGACAGGTCGAGCTCGGGAAACTCGAGCGCACGCGCCTCGGCATCGACGACGTGCAGCCCGAGCGGCGTGAACAGCCGCAGGATGCACCCCGTCTCCGCCGACCGCGGCGTGTCGTGATTGCCGGCGACCATGACGATCTCGGCCCGCGGCAGCGCCGCCCGCAGTCGCGCGAACTGCAAGTACGCGTGAAGGATCGCCGTGTTGGTCGGCCGCACCTGGTGGAAGACGTCGCCGCCAATGAGGACGAGGTCGGGCTCCAGCTCGATCACCTTGTCCAGCGCGCGCGTGAACGACTGCGCTACGTCGGCTTCGCGCTGATTGATCCCGCGCGCGGTCAACCGCTGATATTGGCGGTAGCCGAGATGGAGGTCGGAGAGGTGGACGAGGCGCAGGAGACGACTGTTCGGAGATGCTAACCGATTGCGCGGCCGAGAGTTGTAGCGCGCGGACCTATTGAAATTCTAACCCGTGTTCAGCGCTTGTCCATCGTGCGCAGACGTTGGGTCACCTTCGTCACGAACGACATTGGCGCCAACCCGGTGGACGGCGCCGGCGTGACGGCGGACCGGAGCAGCACGGTGCAGCGCGAGTCCGTCATCCAACCACGGACCCGATCGACCAGCATCGAGCCGTTCAGCACCCCACTGAGCCGCACACCCTCGCTCTCCCGGTCCGTGACGATATCACCGTGCATCGAGACGTAGGCCAGGTTGCCGCTCCGGTCGAGGGAGTCGAGACGGAAGACGGCGTTCACATGGCCAGCCCCGCGCGCGCCGAGCGGTCCGCCCGATGGCAGGGGCATTACCCGCGTCCAGGCGTCGCCCACCCTCACCGGATGACCCGGAAACACAGCGGGCATCACGGCCATCGCGTCCGCGATATCCTGCGGCAGCGCGACGCCGCGCACGTCCCGGGCGCCCTCCACGGTGCCGTCGGTCGCCAGCTGCAGCAGCAGCTGCTGCCGCCGCAGCATCTGCTCCGCCTGTGCCACCTGCTCGGCGCTGTGCGGGTCGGTGCTATGCAGCTGGATCGAGTCGACCATGGTGAGCACGAGCGTGCTCGCCGGCGAGGACGCCCGCACGATCGTGCGCGAGTGCAGCGCGATCGACGTCGTCACGGTTCTGGTCGTCGGTGCACCGCCGCTCGGTCCGCGCATCGTCGCCGTCACTTCCGTTTGCTGCTCGAGCCGCGTGTGCAGCGTATCGCCGACGTGCGGATGCAGCCGCAGCGTGATCCCTTGCGCGCGTGCTGCCGGCGCTGCGAGCTCGATCGCGCTCACCGCGAGCGCGGCGACGAGCGTCCTCCGTCCCGCTCCGATGGCGGCCGCGACCGTCATCAGAAGCCGTAGGGATCGTCGGTCGGCACGGTGGGCAGCGGTGCTGGGCTCGGCGGTCGCGTCGCGGTGCGCGGAGCGACCGCCGCCCGGAAATGCGCGGCGAACGCCTTCCGCACGTCGCCGGGCCGTTCCCGCACCACCGCGTTGCGCGCTCTCAGAATCTCGTCGTCGCTCGCCAGCTGTACGACGTCCTGCAGCCAGCCGAGCGTGAGGGACGGATCGAGCGTGCGCAACGCGCGCAGCACGGCCGCGTCGAGCGCTGGCGCCTGTGCCGCCGGATACTGGCTCACCCCGTCACGTCCGCGCATGATGGCCGGCCGCGGAAAGCGTACGAAGATCGGCTGCGTGAAGTGTGGGTGGCGAACCATCAACTGTCCCTTCTCCAACGTGGCGAGCTTGGTCTTGATCGCTGGACTCAGCACCGCGTAGCCCGGCGTCGCCAGCTCGTCGCCGTCCATCCGCCCATACAGCGCCGTCCCCGAGTTGCCGACGACACGCCGGTGCACCTGCGACCGAAACTGCTGGGCCGCGAACAACACGAGGCCGAGGTACCGCCCGCGCTCCGCGATGTCGAGCAGCATCTTGCGAACGTACGTCTCCGGCCCGTCGCCGGGCGCGTACTTGTTCAGCTCGTCCACGAACACGACGACGTGCTGGACACCCAGATCCCGCTTCTCGAGGTGCTCGCGAAGCTTGGTCACGACGCGCGCGAAGATCAGATCCTGCGCGTCCTCCTCGAGCCCGGCGACGTCTATGACATACACCGTTCGGTCCTCGAAGCTCCCGAACGGGAGGTCGCTCGTCGCCCCGTCATCCGCCACCAGCCCCTTGCACCGCAACGAGATGTTCGACAGCCGGTTGCGTACCTTGCGGATCGTGGCGACGTGATGCGTCCGCCAGCTCTGGTCATCCTTCTTTTCCAATCCCCGCAGCACGTCCTTGAACCATGCGTCCAGATCGGCGAACGACGTCACCGTGTGCGGGCGCTCGAGCATCGGATCCGCGAACCGCTTGTCGAGCACGTTCTCCTTGATGAAGTCGATCAGCGCGTCCGCCTTCGCGTCGACGTCGTCCTTGTTGAGAAGCACTTCGGCGTACTGCAGCACCTCGCGCAATCCCCAGGTAAGCGGAGTCACGTTGGCAAGCAATGCGTCGTTGGATCGGAGCGTGTTGAGCGAGATGCCGTCGGACTTGTAGGGCGCGTAGTACTCGACGCTCCGGAACGGTTCCGGCGCGACGCCGCATTTTTCGTAGAGCGCGAGATCCGCCGCGTCGAGCTCGCCCGGCTGATCGAGATAGCAGAGGTCCGGCCCCTTCACGTTGAAGGCGAGCGCCGCGACGCTCCCCTTCTGCGCCGGAAAGTGCGTGAAGATCGACTGGAGCATCCACTCCACGGCGCTCGTCTTCGTGGCGAGCCCCGACACACCGGTGATGTTCAGGTGCGCCGCTTCGGGACCCAGAAGAAAGTCGGCGTCGAGGTAGATAGGCGAGTCGGTTCCACCGGCGCGATACACGCCGATCGGAATGCCCGTGCGCGCGCCCGCCTTGAGATATCCGTCCATGCGCAGCGCGATGGCGACGTCGGCTTCGTCGGCGAGGAACACCGTGCCCATCGGCACCGGCTGCAGCGGCTCTTCCGGCACGTGTCGCAGCACGGCCGCGGTGTAAAGTCGGATCTCGGCACGCAGCGTCTGCTGGACGGTGTCGTTGTCCGGCGCACCGTCGAACCCCATCACGTCGTGCAGGGGCGACGCGAGATCGGTCCAGCTGAACCCTTCGGTGACGATGCCGTAGACGTGCGGCTGCATGCCGTTCACCGGCTCGCGCGCATCGACGCGCACGATCGTCCCGATCCCGACCGGCGAGTCGAGCGCGGTCCAGAAATGAAATTCGTGCGGCGTGTTGGGACGGCGCTCGGTGGCGACGACCCGGCCCAGAATAGCGGACATCTTACCTCTGACTGCGGACAACTGATGAACTGCGGTCAACTGAACGAACGGCGGTCAACTGATTGAACGGCGGTCAACGGATTGAACGGCGGTCAGGAATCGGAATGCGGTCGGATGACCGCTCCTCGATCAGTCGACCGCAGTTGCTCTGAGGAACTCTTCACAGTCCCGAATCCCGTACACCATCTTGTCCCACCGCGCGTCCGGCAGCGCGAGAGGGGAGATCTCGGCGAGGATCCAGCGCGACACTTCCTCCGCCCGTTCGCCGATCCGATCGAGCGCGTCCGGTGCCGGTTGCGCGATCTCCACTCGCACCAGCCCCCACATCGGATCGTGTCCCGTCGGATCGCGAAGCCGGAGATACCAGCTCGCCACCGCGCTGCGCTTCCGCGACGTGACTCGAAAGACGCTCGAGCGCTCACGCTGCCGCAAGGCGAACACCGCGTCGAGGGCCTCGCCTTCCGCGTACAGCGTCCGATGGCTCTTCACGACGCCGACCGTGCATCCCGACCCAGCGACCGTGTCGCTGCTGCTGATCCCGCCGTCGATGTACAGCGGGTCGCGCTCCTGCGCACACCAGCGCTCCGCCAGCTGCTGCTCGAGCGCGTCGCGGTCCGTCTGCACCTTGTGCACCGCGGCCTCGCGCACCGCGTACGGGTGCGACGTCAGATCCGCCGCGCCGGCGCTCGTGTCGGCCAACGAGGTCCCGAACGCTCCGGCGAGCGTCGACCAGGCAGCCGACGAAAGGAGCGCGCGGGGTGCATAGAGGCGCTGCTGGACGAGCGGAGGTCGCCAGCTGTGCAGTCGGCGGTTGCGGCGCTCCCGTACGACGGCGGCGACGTGGCCGAGCACGATCGGTATGCCTCCCATGTACGACACCGCCTCGCTTCGCTGCGTGCCGTCCAGGAACGCGCGGAAGGCGACCACCGGGGGCTCGAACAGCCGCCACGCGCGGAGCGCCCCGCCTTCGATCACCGTTGCGCTGGTGAGGCGCGGAGCGTCGTTACCCTGAGACGCCAGCTCCAGCGGCGCTTCGCCCGCCGGCGCGGGACGCGCCTCCGGCAGCAGTGCCGCCAACTGGCGCTGCACGGTACGGGCGTTCAACGCCGGGTGAACCACCACACGCATATGCACCTGACTCTCCGCCAGCCGGGCGACAAGGCCCGGGACGTCCACCCCACGCGGGTGCGTCGTGCTGTCGTCGGCTGGTTACGGGCGATCTTCGGGGGTGTCGCCGCCGCGAGCATCCTAACCGCCGCCGTCGGCTGTGACAAGCGCGCCCAGGGCGAGCCACCCCCCCGCGTTCAGACCAGCCTCGCCGGCAAGCCCACGGTCCTCTTCCTCCTCTTCGGCGACCGCACCGACCCCCGCGTCCTCCCGGTGGCCACCCTCGGGCACGGCAACGTCACTCCCATCACGTTGGACGCCAACGGCTGGCGCAATTTCGACCAGCTGTACTTCAAGACCGGCGGGCAAGTGGCCGTCTACCGCGGCGGCGATCTCTTCGGCAACGCGTCCGTCCGGCGCGGGATGTGGGAAGGCCGCGAGCCGCTATACAGCCTGCCGGGCTGCCGATCACTCCGGCCTCTGGCCGCGGTGAGCCTGCCGTCGGCGCCGGACGTCGCGTCGCTGGAGATGCTGGGCACCAGCGATCCCTTGCCAGCCGCTTCCGCGCATCCACAGGTCTCGCCCGCGTACCTCGACAGCGCGCGGGCGGTCGCCGCCCGGGTCGCAAAGCGCGGCGGATTCGCCGCCGGCGGCCTCGACGATCTCGAGCTCGCCGTCCAGGCATTTCACACCGGCGCCACCGGCCGGCCCACCCTCGCCGCCACCTACATCGAGCGCGGCGCCGAAAACAGCCCGCACCCCCGCCACCTCTTCATCCTCGCCGACTCGGCGGGCGCCGCCGGTGACTACGCCTCGTCCTTCACCTACCTCGCCAAGGACTCCGTTGCCGAGTTCCGGCGCATCATCGACCACGTCGACCTCACCGGTGACGGCGTTGACGAGATCGTGCTCGAAGGATGGCGGAATGGTGGCGACAGCTTTCTCGTCGTGATGAAATACGGCAACGGCAAGTGGCACGAGATCGCGCGCGGCACCAATTCGTGGTGCGCGGACCCGCCAAAGCCCTAAGACTGACCGCCGCCACGGCGCTCACTCGACGCCGATGTCCCACGCCTGCTGAAGATCCTTGCGCGAGTAGGCGCGAAACGCCGTGAGCGTCTGCGTCCGCTGCAGACCCGGCACCTTGGGAAAGTGCTCGGTGACCACCTTCGCGATCTGATCGTACTCCGCCACCTTCACGATCGCGACGAGATCCCAGTCGCCGCTCACCGAGTAGACGTCGGTCACGCCGTCGATCTCCGCGAGATATTGCGCGGTCGCCGGAATCGACGCAGGCTCGGCGCGGATGAGGACGATCGTTGTGATCACAGGGCCGGGGGCTGGGGCGTGGGCTGGCGTCAGGACGCGGGAAAAGGCGGAACGTTGAGCAGCCAGAGTCCGGCGATGCTGCTCTGCGAATCCAGCTCGAGCAGCAAGTCGCGGGCGAGCCGCACTGCGCGCACCTCGCGCTTCTGGCCTATCCGAAAATAGATCACCCGCTCGGCATCGTCGGCTTCGGCGCGAATCGGGGCTTCGATCTCGAGGCTGCCCTGCCCCGATCCGTTCGCGACGAGCGGCACGAGCACCAGAGCGTCCTGCTGCGCGCCCGGTGGCGCGAGCGCTGCATTCCTGTGCACGTCCGGCCATACGGCGATCTCGATGCCGCTGATCCGCCCGCGACGCACGTCGAAGATGAGCCACGAGCCGTCGGTGCCTTCGAGCTCGACCGATCCGGACACACCCTCCGCCTGTTCCGGCGTCGCATCGAGACGAGCGGCGAGGATGTCGGTGTCCGTGTCCCAGCAATACTCGACGACAGGTGGTGAAGCGCTTGTTGGCTCGAGCCGAACGGCGAAGTTCAAGGCATTCCTCCGATTGCCGACGGCACAAGATGGCGTCGCTCGCGCGGGACGGCATCGCCATTTGCTTGCCGGTGCGAGCGATTGTCGCGGGGTGAGATATACCCTCGCGGATCGGCACGCCGGTAGGGGATCGGATTCGATCTACCCACCGGCCCCTCCGCCCCCCTACCTTCAGTCTCGTTGACAACTCACGGCGCGATGCGCCCGGACCGCAGGTTGGGGGAATTCCGTGGAAATTGATGCAAAGGAGCCGACGGGTGTGACCCGCGGCCAGAACTCTGTGCACGTCTTACCCTCCGACTGGCCGGCGGCCGAGCGCATTCTCGCCACGCTCATCGACCGGATCGACCTCGCCCGTGACGAGACGCAGCTGCTCGTCTTGACGCCGGACGCCGAGAACGCCGCCGCCGCCGCCGCCGCGGTGGTGCGCGTGGCCGCCGACCGCCCCCTGCGCGTCCTCGCCGCGACCGCGAGCCCCCGCGCGTCACGCCTCCTCAGGGCGTCGCCGGCACACGTGGTCACGGGCGCGCCGGCGGATCTCGTCACCCTCCTACAGAGCTCTGCACTCAAGCCGGAGAGCGTCCGTGGCCTTCTGTTCGCGTGGCTCGATCCGATCATCGAGACGCCCGATGGCAAGCTGCTGGAGACGCTGCTGGGTGAGCTGCCCAAAGAGGGTGCGCGTGTCGTGCTCGTTGGAGAGATGACGCCCGCGCTGGAAACGCTGATCGAGCGCTATGCCCGTCGTGCCCGGCGGGCCGTCGAGGCGTCCCCCGCCGCCGATGCGGTCCCATTGAGCGCGGAGTACGTCGCAACGTCCGACGCGAGCCGGTTCGTGGCGCTGCGGCGGCTGCTCGACGCGCTCGATCTGCCCCGCGCAGTGCTCTACGCTCGCGCCGAATCCGCCCGTGCCGAAGTACGCGACGTCGCCCGTGCGCTCGGCTATTCGCGCGATGCGGTTCGTCTCGCGGGCGAAGGAGACACGGAGAGCGCCGATCCCCTCGTGCTCGTCGACCTTCCATCGTCACGCGAGGAGCTTCGTGCGCTGGCGGGAGGGGCAGGCGCCGCGCCGTCGCGGAAGATTTATGCGCTCATCCAACCGTCGCAGGTGAGCAGTCTCCGCGCGTTGCTGGGCGGCGGCGCGGCCGCCCCGGTGGCGCTGCTCGACGCAGCGGAGCGCGCACGCGGCAAGGACGCCGCACTCCGCGCATCGCTGCGCGAGGTGCTCGCCTCCGGCGACGTGCGACGCGAGATCCTCGCGCTCGAGCCGCTGCTCGCCGAGCATGACGGCATCGAGATCGCCGCGGCCGCGCTGCGACTGCTCGAGCAGCAGCGACCAGTGCGGCCGGCCGCGCAGGCGCAGCAACAGCCGATGCAACGTCTGTTCGTGAACCTCGGTGAGAAGGACGGCATTCGCGCGCAGGAGATCGTTGCCGCGATCGCGACCGAAGCGGGAATTCCGGGATCCCAAATCGGCAAGGTGGAGGTTCGCGATACGCACTCGATCGTCGAGGTTGCGGCCTCGGTCGCGCCGCTCGTGGCCGAGAAGCTCACCGGCAGCGTAGTCCGGGGACGTCGTGTGCAGGCCCGCCTCGACGCGCCCCGTGACGACCGGCCCGCGCGCCGCGGCGCGAGCGAGCGGTCCGATCGGACCGATCGGACCGATCGGCCGAAGCGATCGTTCGATCGCGGCGCGCGAGGCGACCGCCCGTTCCGCAGCGATCGCGCGGGGGAGCGCAGTGAGCGGCCGTCACGCGGCGACCGCCCGTCGCGCGGTGAGCGTCCCTCGCGCAGTGAGCGTCCCGCGCGCGGTGACCGGCCCGAGGGAGGGGCGCGGCCATTTGGCGGAGCGCGTAAGGTCGGTGCCGAGGGACCAGGCCGCGGCGACCGGCCACCCCGTCCTCGTCGCGACACGACCTGATCGGTGACAGGGCGACATGATCGGTGACATGTACCCCGCCGGCGGCGGCGGATGGATCGAGGTGGTGTGCGGCGTGATGTTCAGCGGCAAGAGCGAGGAGCTCATCCGCCGCGTGCGCCGCGCACTGATCGCGAAGAAGAAGGTCCAGGTCTTCAAGTCACACCTCGACGAACGCTACGCCGGGCTCTATCACGTGTCGAGCCACGATGGGCGTACCGTCGAAGCCGAGCCCGTGGACTCGCCGGATCAGATCGCCCACGCAGTACGCCCGGACACACAGGTCGTGGCGATCGACGAGGCGCAGTTCCTTCCGATCGGCATCGTGGATCTCGCGACGTCGCTCGCGGCGAGCGGCCGGCGCGTCATCGTCGCCGGCATCGACACCGACTTCCGGGGCGAGCCGTTCGGCGCGATGCCGCAGCTGCTCGCGATCGCCGAGCAGGTCGACAAGCTGCATGCCATCTGCATGGTGTGTGGCAATCCGGCGAGTCGCAATCAGCGCCTGATCGATGGCCTGCCGGCGCGCTACGACTCGCCCGTGATCATGGTCGGGAGCGCCGAGAGCTACGAAGCCCGCTGCCGCAGCTGCCACTCCGTTCCGCGACGCGACGAGGACCAGGTACGGCTGCTCTGAGCGGCGG
>DASXHF010000080.1:0-3850 GCA_036488775.1 Gemmatimonadaceae bacterium
CGCCGCGAGCACGTTCTCTCGCTGGAACGTCGCCGCGCCGCCGAGCGAGAGCGGGACGTCGTGCTCCGCGGCGATCGGAATGCGCAGTCGCCCGCGGCGGATCACGAACGTCGCCTGTTCCACGACCGCCGCGATGCCGCCGCGCTCCACGTGATCCTCCACCAGCTCGTTGTCGCCGAACTCGGACGCCGAGAAGAGCACGATGTCGGCCGCCGTGCGCTCGCGCATGGAGTACACGAGCGGATCATCGGCGTTGAGGACCGCGTGGCCCTCCCGTTTCGTCACCGCCGGGATCACGGCCTTCACGTCGGCGAGCTGCTCGACGCTGTTGATCCCGCGGACACCGAGGTGATCGGCGGCGACGTTCAGCACGACGCCCACGTCGCATTCCTCGAAGCCGAGTCCCGCGCGCAGGATGCCGCCGCGCGCCGTCTCGAGCACGGCGACGTCCACCGTCGGATTCGTGAGGATGATGTTGGCCGCGAAGGGCCCGGTCATGTCGCCTTCCATGACGAGCCGGTTCTGCAGATAGACGCCGTCCGTCGTGGTGAAGCCCACCGTGCGGCCCGTGTTCCGAAACAGATGCGCGATCAATCGCGTCGTCGTCGTCTTGCCGTTGGTGCCGGTCACGGCGATCACCGGGATCGTCGGCTCGACGCCCGGCGGGTACAGCATGTCGACGATGGGCGCGGCCACGGCGTGCGGCGTGCCCTCCGTGGGATGCGTATGCATCCGGATCCCCGGGCCGGCGTTCACCTCGATGATCACCGCGCCGTTCTCCCGGAACGGGACCGAGATGTTCGCCGTCAGCACGTCGATGCCGGCGATGTCGAGCCCCACCGCCGCCGCGGCCATCTCGCACGCCGTCACGTTGTCGGGATGCATCTCGTCGGTGCGGTCGATCGAGGTGCCACCGGTCGAGAGATTGGCCGTCTGTCGGAGGCAGACCTCCTCGCCTTCGGCAGGGACGGTGTCGAGCGAGCGCCCCTGCATGGCCAGGAAGTCCGCGGTATGCCCGTCGGCCGGCAGTCGCGTGAGAATTTTGGTATGCCCGACACCCCGGCGTGGATCGCGGTTGGCTTCCTCGATCAATGCGCGCACGCTGCGCGCCCCATCTCCGATCACGCGCGCCGGGACGCGCTCGGCGCATGCGACCACCTTGCCGTTGATGACGAGCACCCGGTGATCGCGTCCCTCGGCGAACTGCTCGACCAGGACGCGCCGGCTGTACGCGCGTGCCGCATCCCAGGCCGCGCGCACCGCGTCCGCGTCGCGCAGCCGGGAGGAGATGCCACGCCCATGGCTCGCGTCGAGCGGCTTGAGGATCACCGGAAAGCCGATCTCCTCGGCGGCCGCGACCGCGTCCTCCACGGCGCGGACCGCGGCGCCGCGCGGGACCGGCAGGCCGATGTTGCCGAGGACGCGCTTGGTCTCGTCCTTGTCCTGGGCGATGTCCGCCGCAATCGAGCTCGTGCGATCGGTGACCGTGGCCTGGATGCGCCGCATGTGGCGGCCGAGCCCGAGCTGCACGAGCGAGCGGGAGTTGAGGCGGCGCACCGGAATGCCGCGCCGCCTCGCTTCTTCGACGATGGAGCCCGTCGACGGACCGAGCCGCACGGCCTCGTAGAGATCCTGCAGATCGGTGATCATCTGGTCGGCATCGATCGGCTCGCCAGTGAGACACGCGCGCACGAGACGCGCGGCTTCGTGCATGCTCTCGACGCCGACGTCCTCCTCCTCATACGCGACGATCACCCACCAGACGCCGTCGTCACCCGAGGGCACGACGCGGCCGAAGGTCACGTCGCTGCCGGCGAGCGTCTGCAGCTCGAGCGAGACGTGCTCGAGCACGTGGGGGAGACGTGTGCCTTCCTCCAGCCGTTCGACGAAGCCGCCGGGCGCGCCGCGCGAGCAGGGATGGTCGTGGAGCGTGGGCAGCGCGGCGAGCAGCCGTTCGGTGAAGCCCGGTAGCTCGGCCGTGGTATGCGCCGCGAGCCCGCCGAGGCGGACGTCGCATGCGATCACCGGCGCCAATCGCCAATAGTTGGGGCCGCGCAGCGCGCGAACCCGCGTGACCCGCAAGTCGCTCGCGTCCACACCATCGCTCGTGGTCGGAACGTTGAGGGAGGCGGTCATCGGTCGGCGTTGCTCCGTCGTTGCGCGCGGCGTGGGCGGACGCAACCGGGCAAATCGCATTCCGTCGTTCGAGGCATGCGCGATGCGCACGAAGCGGGAGCCGGGACGTCGCACGCAGCTTGCACCGGTTCCCGGTTCACGCGGCCGAAGCATCCGCTTCGGCGGGAGCCCCTCATGAGCGACCCCGTTCACGTGCCCCACCTGGACTACGCCGATCCCTCCGATGCCGAGCCGGCGAGCAACCCCTCACGCGATCCGGCGACGGCGAGCGATCCGGCCACGCGCCGGCCGCGCCACCTCGACTGCTCCGAAGCGCCACGTGACGTCGACGGCGCCACATCCGCGGGCCGGAGCGCGCCCGCCGGCCGCTCCACCCGGCAGCCGCGACGCTGAGCACCAACTAAGGGCTATCACGGGCGGCGGAGTGGCGCTTAGCTTGCGCCGCCTCATTGCGCTCCGCAGGCCCGCGTGGCGACCTGGTCCCTTGGACCAGTGCTTGGGCTCGGCGCGGCGTTTGCCCTCAGCACCGTGGTGTGCGGGACCACCAGCCCTCTTTCGTCGTGTCAGAGCTCCGTCTCAAGCTGTTCGTCGCCGGGGATTCGCCGCGAGCCCGTGAGGCCGCGGCGAATCTCGCACGTGCCTGCGCGCATCTCCTCGACGGCCGGGCCAAGATCGAGACGGTGGACATCCTCGTCCATCCCGAGGCCGCCGACGAATACCGCGTGCTGACGACGCCCACCGTGGTGCGCGTCGCGCCGGCGCCACGCCGGCGCGTCACCGGCGACCTCCGAGACATGGCGCAGGTGCTCGCCGCGCTTGCCCTTCATCCCATCATTCCCCACCCATGAGCCCCCACCCTCAGCCCGTGGAGAAGCGCCCGACCGGCATTCCCGGTTTCGATCTCATCTCCGAGGGCGGCTTGCCGCGCGCCCGCGCCACGCTCGTGGCCGGCACCGCCGGCAGCGCCAAGACCGTCTTCGCCTGCCAGTTCCTCGCATCGGGCATCGTCGATGCGGGCGACGCGGGCGTCTTCGTCACCTTCGAGGATCGCGTGGAAGACATCCGCGCGAACATGCTGAGCTTCGGCTGGGACATCGCAGAGTGGGAACGGCAGAAGAAGTGGACGTTCATCGACGCCGCCCCCGATCCCGAGGAGCCGACGGCCGTCGTCGGCGGGTTCGACCTGAGCGCGTTGCTCGCCCGGATCGAGCGCGCCGTCCGCGACACGAACGCGACACGCGTCTCCCTCGACTCGCTCAACGCCCTGTTCATCCAATTCGAGGCGCACCCCCTGCTCCGTGCCGAGCTGTTTCGCATCACCACCACCCTCAAGCGACTCGGCGTGACCGTGCTGTTCACCGCCGAGCGGGTCGAGGAATACGGCGAGGTGTCGCGTCACGGCGTCGAGGAGTTCGTGGCCGACAACGTCGTCATCCTGCGCAACCTGCTCGACAACGAGCGCCGGCGCCGCACGGTCGAGATCCTCAAGCTGCGCGGTGCGCCGCACCAGCGCGGCGAATATCCGTTCACGATCACGTCGCGTCACGGCATCGTCGTCATCCCGCTGTCGGGGATGGAGCTCACCCAGTCGTCGTCCACGGTTCGCGTCACGTCGGGGGTGGCGGAGCTCGACGAGATGACGCACGGCGGCTACTTCCGCGACTCGATCGTGCTCGTCTCGGGCGCCACCGGCACCGGCAAGACGCTCCTCGTC
>DASXHF010000057.1:0-1538 GCA_036488775.1 Gemmatimonadaceae bacterium
AGCACCGGGGAGATCGACCATAGATTCGGACCTCGGAGCGGACGCACGCGTGCGATGCGAACCTCGTCCGCAATCGCGGCGACCGGGGTATCTCCGATCACCGGGTCGTACGCTCGTGCTCCGGCATGTATCACCTGCTGCAGGGTGGACGCCGAAAGCGCAAAAAGGCGACCACATGTTGGTCCGGCGTTGCTTGGTGGCGACGACGAGCTTTCCGCCATCGACGCGTCGGACGATCTCCTTCAGGATCAGAGGATCGTCATCCTTATTCTCGTGCCCGCCGATGATGACCAGCGTGCCCGTACGGCCGCGACTCATGAATGCTCCCTCATGGATGGTCCGTGGATGAACGCACGGCCACGGCGCAAACGATGTTCCGCTGCCAGCATGACGAAGGAATGCGTTTTGCCCGACGGTGCGCATCCGCCTCGCCATCGTGTCGCCGCCCGCATGACCGCCTCGCTCCAATCCAGCCCTCTCGCACTCGAGATGCTCGCCGATGCGCTTCGGGTTTCCCGTGTGCGCGCGCTGCGTGGCCCGAACTACTGGCGGCTCGCGCCTGTCATCGCCTCCGACGTGCGCCTTGGTCCGCTCGACCGCGTGCTCAGCTCGGGGCTCGACGGTTTCGTCGACCGGCTCGTCGCCGCCATGCCGACCTTACACGAGCATCCGTGCAGCCGGGGCGGGCCGGGCGGGTTCGTCGAGCGGCTGCGCGAGGGCACGCGCATTCCCCACGTGTTGGAGCACGTCGCGCTCGAGCTGCAGACGATGGCCGGCTGCGACGTCAGCTTCGGGCGTGTGGTCCCCTCCGGCGACGAGGACGTCTGGTGGGTGATCGTCGAGTACGAGGAAGAGGAGGTCGGCATCGAGAGCGTGCGCGAGGCGGCACGAATCGTCCGCGCGTGCATCCGGGGGGAGCCGGTCGATGCGGCGGAGGTGGGCGCCGAGCTCCAACGACTGTACGAATCCGTACGGTTGGGGCCTTCGACCGGAGCGATCGTGGAGGAGGCGCGCCGGCGCGGCATCCCGGTCCGGCGGCTGAACTCCCACTCGCTCGTGCAGCTCGGACTCGGCCGCAACCTCAGACGCATCCAGGCAACGGTTACCGACCGGACCAGCTCCATCGCCGTCGACATCGCGCAGAACAAGGATGAAACGAAGCGCGTGTTGAGGAACATCGGTCTGCCGGTTCCTGGCGGCGACCTCGTTCGAACGGTGGAGGACGCGGTGGACGCCGCGGAGCGCATGGGATTTCCAGTCATCCTCAAGCCGCTCGATGCGAGCCATGGTCGCGGGATCTCGTCGCGCTTGGACGATGTCGAGTCGCTCGAGCGCGCATGGAACGAAGCGAGCCGATATGGCCGACGCGTGGTGGTCGAGCAGTTCGCCACGGGGCGCGATCATCGCGTGCTGGTGGTGAACGGCAAGGTCGTGGCGTGCGCGGAGCGCGTGCCGGCCCACGTCGTGGGCGACGGCCGGCGCAGCGTGCGCGCGTTGATCGAGGATGCCAACCGCGACCCGCGGCGCGGGATCGGCCA
>DASXHF010000070.1:0-6912 GCA_036488775.1 Gemmatimonadaceae bacterium
AACCCACCGCCCGAAAATCCATCAAACCCGATGAAGGGCCGGATGTACATCTGATTCATGGCCCGGTTCGTCGACAGGTGATAGAGCAGCCCGAGCCCGATGCCATAGTCGGTCGCACTGGGCTGACCGGCGCCGCTGACCGTATTGAGCCGAAGTGACGGCTCTAGCGAAATCTGGGGCGAGAGAAAGAATCCGGCGCGAATTCCCTGGATCGGCAGCGAGAACGTCGTCGTCTTCGGGTTGTCGAGGGTGAAGGCCAAGCCCGCGTCGACCCCGAGCTCGGGAGACGGATTGGCCGGCGCGGCGCCCCGTTGGGCGAGGGCCGTTGACGACAGTGCAAGGAGCGAAACGGTCGCGAGGGAAAGGATCCGCCGCATGGGGTTGGTCCTGTAGAATGGTGGTACGACGTGGGATGTATCGAGCTCAGCTGATGTGCCGACCGATCATGCGGAGGACGGGCGTGTCTGGGCCGGGTCACAAATCAGCCTCGGCGGTTCGCGCCGGATCGACGTCCCCGAAAACGCCGACGGCGCCCGTGAGGGCGCCGTCGGGACTGCGTGTGCCTTACAGCTTAGTGCCAGGTCAGCCCGACTCCGAGCTGGAAGTTGTTCGTGTTGAGGTCGTACCCCGCGTCGGTCCCGTTCAGCTTCGCCTTCGCGCTCGTGGTCGCCATGTAGCTCGCGTACGGCGTGAGGGAGAAGCTCTGGCTCATGCGGAAGTCGTAGCCCATGCCCATCTGGTAGGCGAAGCCCGCCGACGTCAGCTTGTTGCTCGGCACGGTGGTCTTGTCCTCGACCGAGATCGAGCCGAAGCCGAGGCCCGGCTTCAGGAAGAAGCCGTTGCCCGTGCTCGGGTACCACTGGGCGTAGCCGGTCAGGAAGCCGATGCGGCTGTCCGAGCCGTTCTTGCTCTTGCTCCAGCCGTTCAGCTCGCCGCCGAGCACCAGGCTCTGCGACATCGCACCGCCCATGCTCAGGTAGCCGGACAGACCGTTGTTGCGATCGGTCGCGCAGCCGGTGCACGAGACGCCGGCCGAGCCGTTGCCCAGCCCGAAGCTCATCGTGAAGCCGTCGTGGCCGGACGAGCCGGTCTGCACCGGCATCCTGGACGTGCGCTGCGCCGTAGCGGTCGCAGCAATCGCAACCAGCGAGAAGGCGGCGAGCGAAAGAACGCGTCGCATCATGTCGAGTCCTATCGTGGAGGGGAATCGTGCAGGAAGGAACAGCGCCCTCAGAGAGGGTCACTATTCTGACTGACGAGCTCGACAGGCGTTACAATTCCCGCCACCTATTAGTTGACGCGTTAAGTTTTCCTTTGCTCCCCGTTTCAGGGGCGGTAGCTGCCCCACTCAGTGCGCAGGATGTCGCTGATCTCCCCCACGCTGGCGCGAGCGCGCACCGCGTCGATGATCAGCGGCATGAGCGGCGCTCCCACGGTCCCACTCGTGGTTTCCCGACCGAGCGCCTTTGCCGCGTGACCGAGCGCGGCCAGCGTCGCTGCGACCGCCTTCGCGTCGCGCGACGAACGCACCTTCGCCAGTGCTGCGACTTGCTCGCGCTCGAGGGCGGAATAGTCGGGCGCGGGGATCACCGGCGGCTCAGCGTCGTCGGCGAAGCGGTTCACGCCGACGATCGTGGTCTCGCCCCGTTCGACACGGAGCTGGAACTCGTACGCGGACCGCGCGATCTCCTCCTGGAAGAAGCCGGCGGCGATCGCCTTCGCCGCGCCGCCCAGCTCGTCCACCCGCGCCAGCAGCGCGGTCGCATCGCGCTCGAGCGTGTCGGTGAGCTGCTCGACGTAGAAGCTGCCGGCGAGAGGATCGGCGGTCGACGCCGCGCCACTTTCGTAGCCGATCACCTGCTGGGTGCGAAGCGCCAACGTCGCCGCCTCGGCGGTCGGCAGTGCGAGTGCCTCATCGTACCCGTTGGTGTGCAGCGACTGCGTTCCGCCGAGCACCGCAGCGAGGGCCTGCACGGCGACGCGCACGACGTTGTTGAGCGGCTGCTGCGCCTGAAGCGTGACGCCCCCCGTCTGGGTGTGAAAGCGCAGTCGAGCGCTCGCGTCGCCGGCGTCGAACCGTTCGCGCATGAGCCGCGCGTATAGCCGGCGGGCCGCGCGGAACTTCGCGACCTCTTCGAACAGGTCGCTGTGCGCGGCGAAGAAGAAGGACAGCCGCGGCGCGAACTCGTCGACGGCGAGACCGGCGGCGCGCGCCCGCGTGACGTACTCGATGGCGTTCGCGAAGGTGAACGCGAGCTCCTGCACCGCCGTCGCTCCCGCTTCGCGAATGTGGTAGCCGCTGATGGAGATCGGATTCCAGCTCGGCACCTCGCGCGCGCAGAAGCGGAAGACGTCGGCGATCAGAGCGAGCGACGGCGCGGGTGGATAGATGTACGTGCCCCGGGCGATGTATTCCTTCAGGATGTCGTTCTGAATGGTGCCGCTCAGCGCGTCACGTGGCACGCCGCGCTCCTCGGCGACGACGACGTACATCGCGAGCAGCGTCGCCGCGGTCGCGTTGATCGTCATGCTCGTCGACACCTTGTCCAGCGGAATGCCGTCGAGGAGAACGTGCATGTCCTCGACCGTGTCGATGGCGACGCCGACCCGTCCGACTTCACCGAGCGCGCGCGGCGAGTCGGAGTCGATCCCCATTTGCGTGGGCAGATCGAACGCGACGCTCAGACCGGTCTGCCCTTTGTCCAGCAGCAATCGGAACCGCTCGTTGGTCTGTCGCGCCGTGCCGAAGCCGGCATACTGCCGCATGGTCCACAGCCGACCACGGTACATCGTGGGCTGCACACCGCGGGTGTAGGGGAACTGCCCCGGGTCGCCGAGGTCCCGCGCGTACTCGAGCGGCGCCGGCCGATAGACAGGCGCAATCGGGATCCCGGACGGGCTGCGGATGTCGGAGGAAGCCATGGCGGGAAGATAGTGCGGCGAGCTGATGAAACGGTGAGAGGGTGAAACGGTGAATCGGTGAAACGGTGAAACGGTGAAACGGCTGGTGACTCGGTGATTCAACACCGAATGGCCACGACCAGCCTGGAGATCCCGCCGGGCGTTCTCCTCGCTGGTTGTGCCCGGTGCCGTTGAGTCACCGAGTCACCAGCCGCCGTACCGTTTCACCGTTTCACCGTTTCACCCTTTCACCGTCTCACCCGCCGACCCTCAATCCGCCCCCACCAGCTCCGAATGCCCCGCCAGCGTCCGCGTCGCCAGATCGACGTCCCGGGTGGACCCGACGAACAGCGGAGTGCGCTGATGGAGCTCGGTCGGGTGGACGTCCAGGACGCGATGCACACCGTCGATCGCCGCGCCCCCTGCCTGCTCGCAGATGAACGCCAGCGGGTTCGCCTCGTACAGCAGTCGCAGCTTGCCGAGCGGGTGCTTCTTGTTGACCGGATAGCAGAAGATCCCGCCGCCGAGCAGGTTGCGATGAAAGTCGGCGACCAGCGAGCCGACGTACCGGACGCTCAACGGTCGGCGATTGCCCTCGAGACCACGGTACCGGCGCATGAGCAGCTTCGTCGGCTCGTCCCACTGCGCTTCGTACGAGTCGTTGACCGACAGATAGCGTCCCTCGTCCGGGATGCGAATGTTGGGATGCGAGAGGAGGAACTCGCCGATAGAGGGATCGAGGGTGAAGCCGTGGACGCCCTGGCCGGTCGTGTAGACCAGCATGGTGCTCGAGCCGTAGATGATGTAGCCCGCCGCCACCTGTCGCCGGCCTGGCTGCAGCATGTCCTCCATCTCGCCGTGCCGCCCGCGCGTGATCTTCTGCACGACGGAGAAGATCGTCCCCACTGGCACGTTGACGTCGATGTTGGACGAGCCGTCGAGCGGGTCGAACAGGAGGCAGTACTTCCCGCAACGGAAGCCGTCCGGGATTTGAATGATACCGGGCTCCTCTTCCGACGCCATCGCGCACAGGCGTCCGCCATGGTCCATCGCCTTGATGATCGTGTCGTTCGCGAAGATGTCCAGCCGCTGCTGGATCTCGCCCTGCACGTTCTCGTTCTCGGTCGCGCCGAGGATGTCGACGAGGCCGGCGCGACGGACCTTGTTGGCGACCATCTTGGCCGCGAGCGCCATGTCGTAGAGGATCCCCGACAGCTCGCCGGTCGCTTCAGGATGGAGGCGTTCCTGCTCGATGATGAAGCGCTCGATCGTGACGACCGAGGTTGCGGTGTGACTGACCACGGGGCTGCCTCTACGCGGTGGGTGGAACGCCGTCGAGACGGCGTACGGCGAACGCCCGTGCGTCCGCCTCATATGGGTTGTTCGCGTATCCGTGCCTCGCCGTTCCCCACAGGTACCGCAGCGGAAAGGCCGGATCGCCCTGAAACTGTTGGACGTGCCTGAGTTCGTGCAAGAGCAAGTCCGGCTCGAGCGGAGCACCGGGCGCCAGCCAGATGGTGCGCCACAGGGTGATGCCCGATACCGTCGACCTGCCCAGCAACCAGCCGCCGATGCGCAGCGGCAGGCCGCCGCGCCGCCATCGCGCGCCGCGAAGCTCGGGGTAGGCGTCGAGCAACGACGCGGGGAGCTCGAAAGGAGCGCCGATCAGCCAGCGCACGAATTGGATCCGGTCAAGGTGAGTCTCGTCGAGGAGGAATCTCCCATCGCGATGAGCGTGCCTCGACCTCCAACCGACGGCCATCGGTCCGCGCCACGATCGTGCCGGAGAGATCGGTCCTCAGCGTCTGGACTCCGGCGACGCGAAGCGCTTCGAGCACCTCCGCGCCCGGATGACCGTAGCTGTTGTGCGCTCCGACGCTGATGAGCGCCAGCCGCGGTCGCACGGCGCCGAGAAATCGAGACGTCGTGCTGGTAGGGCTGCCGTGATGTGCGACCTTCAACACGTCGGCGCGGAGAGCCGGCGCCCAGTGCTCGAGCAGCCAATCCTCCTCTGGCGCCTCGGCGTCGCCCGTGAGCAGCATGCGCACCTGTCCGATCCGCACGAGCAGCACGGTGCTCGCGAGATTGGCGTCGGCCAGATGCGATGCCCATGTGGAGTCGGGTGCCAGTGCCGTGATCACCGCTTCGTCGACGACGAGCGAGTCGCCGGGATGGACGCGACGCCAGGGAATGCCTTCGACGCGCGCCGTGGCGAGCGCGGAAAGATATGGCGGCGTCGTGCCCACGTAGCCGGGGTCGAGAAAACCCGCTGGGTGCAGGCTCGCGAACAGTGACGACGCTCCGCCGACGTGGTCGGCGTGTGGATGCGACAGCACGAACATCGACACCGTCCCGCCGCGGTGGGCGATGTATGGGACGACGACGCTGCGGCCGGCGTCGCCGGTCGGCCAGCTGCGGCCCGCGTCGACGACCACCCAGTGGTTGCGCCTCGTACGAAGCGCGATCGCGTCCCCCTGCCCTACGTCGATCACGTGCAGCTCGGTCATCGCGCGGTCGAGCGCGACCGCTGGTTCGAGGAGCATGATCCCGATGCAGCCGAGCGCGACGAGAACCGCGCCGACCCACCGATGCGCGACGCACGCGACGACGGTTGCGAGCGCGCCGGCCCCGGCGGCACAGGCGCCGACCACGGTCGGCAGGACGACCGGGGCAGCGCCCGGCACCGACGACGCGACGGTGGCGATGCCGTCGAAACCGGACAGCAGCAGGTGGGCGGCGTCGGCCGCGCCGTGCTCCACCGCTGCGATCGGAATGCAGAGCGCCGCGAACAGCAGCGGCTGCACGATGCCCATGAGCGGATCGGCGAGCAGGTTGGTGATGGGACCGAGCAGGGCGATGCGGCCAAAGCTCCACGCGACGAGCGGCGCGGTGACGACCGTTGCCACGATGCTGACGATGACGGCGCGGGCGAGGGCGCGACGCGCGCCGCGCCAGGCCGGCGGCAGCGAGCGCGCCGCGAGCGCGCCGCCGGCCACGAGCGCGATCGTCCCCGCGACGCTGAGCTGCCAGCCCAAGTCGACGACGACGTGCGGGTCCACGAGCGGCAGCACGCCGCCGAGCGCGAGCACCGCCCAGGCGGACGTCGGGCGCTGCGCGAGCTGACTCCCGAGCAGGACGGCGAGCATGGCGGCGGCGCGGACGGCGGGCGGCGGCGCACCGATCGCGGCGACGTACGCCGCGAGCAGTCCAAGGGACGCGATCCGCGCCGGCCGCATCGGCAGTCGCAGCGTGGAGGCGAGAAGCTCGAGGGCGAGTGCGATCACGGCGACGTGCAGCCCCGACACGCTGAGCATGTGCACCAGGCCGGCGCGCGCGAACCGGTCTCGCTGCTCGGCGGGAATGGCCGACATGTCGGCGATGACGAGCGCCCGCACGATGGGTGCGTCGCCGGCGAAGATGCGATCGATGCGAGCACCGGCGCGGGCGCGGAGGCGGACGCCGAGAGATCCACGCGTCGTGCGCAGGAGCTCGACGTCGCGCACGAAGACGCCGCGATCGCCGGCTGCGGCCGTCCCGCGAATGGTCGCGACCTCGCCGGCGTCGGCCGATCCGTGCACCACCAACAACGTGGCCGGGGCACTGCATCCATCGTGACGCAAGGTGCCGTGCGCGACGTCGCCTGCATGCGCTGCATGCTCGAGCGACACGTCCCATTGGTGGTCGTGTACGAGTGCCCGAGCGCAGCGCACGTCGTCACGCGCCGCCGCGAGGCCGGCGAGCACTCCGGCCGCGATCAACACGCCGCACGCGCCAATGACGGCGCCACGGGTCCGCATGCCGACAGCGGCGGCGGCCAGCGCGCACGCCGCGATCCACGTCGCGACGACGCCCGATGTCGCGAGCGCGGCGAACAATCCCAGCGCATACGCCAGGGCACCCCATGCGACCAGTGGCATCACGGCACGAAATCATCTCGTGTCGTCGACGGCGTGACCGTCGCACCGCAGCCCGGGCGAAAAAGACAGCGGCGGCCCGCGATCGCGGGCCGCC
>DASXHF010000077.1:0-2245 GCA_036488775.1 Gemmatimonadaceae bacterium
CGGCCGATCAGCTCTCCGACGCGCAACAGCTCCTCGGGACGAGCATCAACGCGAGCGTCGCCAACGAGAGCGGCACCATTCGCTTCACGGCACTGCGCGACAAGTGGGAGCCCGCGTTGGCGCTGCTCGCCGACATGATGCTCCACTCCACCTTCCCCGATTCGGCGCTGCAGCGCATCCGCGCGCGGACGCTCGTGCAGCTCACCCAGGCCAAGGACCAGCCGAACGCGATCGCGTCGAACGTGTTCGCGCGGATCACCTACGGGGACACGCATCCGTACGGACGCGTGATGAACGAAGGAACGGTGAAGGCGATCACGCGCGACGATGTCGTGCAGTTCGCGCGGACCTACTTCAAGCCAGGCCGCGCCGTGATCACGGTGAGCGGCGACGTCGATCCCGCGACCGCGAAGTCGGCGCTCGAGAAGGCGCTCGCTGCATGGCAGCCCGGCGGCGCTCGTCCCGATTTCGCGTACGGCCCGGTGCCGGCGCCGAAGCCGCGGACGATCTATCTCGTCGACAAGCCGAAGGCGGCGCAGTCGGTCTTCTCCTTCGGCACGCCAGGTCCGTCGCGCAGCACGCCGGACTACTACGCGCTGCAGGTGATGAACAGCCTCCTCGGCGGGCTGTTCCAGTCGCGCCTCAACCACGACATCCGCGAGGTGAAGGGCTACAGCTACGGCGTGCGCTCGAGCTTCGCCTACGGACGCGGACCTGGCCCCTTCAACGCCGGCGGCGGCATCGTCAGCGCGAAGAGCGACAGTGCGCTGCTCGGCTTCATGACGCACTTCCGAGGCGTTCAGGGAGCAATCCCCTTCACCGACGACGAGCTCGCGCAAGGCAAGGCCGCGCTCATTCAATCCCTGCCGAGCCGCTTCTCGACGGTGAACGGTACGGCGGCGGCGGTCTCCGCCATCTACACCCAGGACCTACCGGCGACGTTCTATCGGGATTTTGCGAAGAACGTCAACGCCGTCACCAAGGACGATCTGCTCCGCGTCGCCAAGCAGTACATCGACGTCGATCATCTGAACATGGTCATCGTCGGCGACCGGGCGACGATCGAAGGTCCGCTCAAGGCGACCGGTGTCGCACCAATCCAGGTCGTGGACGTGGAAGGGCGGCCGGTGATCGTGCCGTAAGTCTCACCGATCGGAGCTCGTCCGCTCGCACGGTTGCCGTGCGAGCGGACGAACCTCCGAGTCACTTCGCCTGCTCGAGTCGCTCGCCTCTGCCCCGAAGCGCCCAAAGCCCCAACGTCAGACCGAGCAGTACCGCAACCGCCGCAACGAGCAGCGACAGGTCGCTCCCCGGCTTCACCGTCATCAGGAAGACGATGCCGAGGATGAGCGCGGCGCGAATGACGAACGACGCCCTCAACGTCGCCTTCGACCGCTCGACGTCGGGACTACGCCCGCTACCCTGCGCCGCCGTCGCACGGCCGATCGCGGCCTGATTTCGACCGCTCATCACCGCGCCGACGACGGCGTTGGCGATCAACAGGATGAACGCCGTCCCGATCCATGGGCCCTCCCACCGCCAATACACGGTTGCGAGATAGATCCCCGACAGGACGGTGGCGATGAGGCTCGCCGCGCCGACGCGCTGCACGTAGCGAAAGCTGCCCATCGCGCTCCGCACCTCCTCCACCAACCGTGCCCGGCCGAGCTGGAGCAGCACGAGCCCCTCGATTCCCAGCGCGGCGACGATGCCCATCGCCGACGCCACGTGCACGAACAGAAGCAGCGACTGCACCATCGTGTCTCCTCCGGTCGAGGTCGAGAGAGCGTGAATCGCGCCCGGCGCGTCCCGTTCCCGTCGATAGGATAGGACATATGGTTGATATCTGTCAAGTATCTAATTGTCTCAACTATCAACCGACTTGAACCGTCGCCCCTCCCCCGCTACCATCCGGCATGGCCAGATCCCCGAACACCAAAGCGGCCCGGGCCCGGCGGGTGTGGGAGCTCATGTTCGACATCCTCATGCGGAGCGCGCCCCGCCGGACGGAGGTCCTCGGACGCTTCGAGCTCACGCCGAACGATTCCCGCGCGCTTGGCAGCCTCGATCCCCACACCGGGCGCACGATGCGGTCGCTGGCCGACGAGTGGCGGTGCGACGCCTCCAACGCCACGTGGATCGTCGACCGGTTGGAGCGCGCCGGCCTCGCCGAACGCCGCTCCCAGCCCGACGACCGGCGCGTCAAGCTGGTCGTCCTCACACCGAAAGGGGTGAAGACCAAGGC
>DASXHF010000132.1:0-7932 GCA_036488775.1 Gemmatimonadaceae bacterium
GCTGCCGGACGATCACGAATCGCTTCCCGTCTGGCGACACGTCGTACATCGTGTTGATCTCCATGCGATACGGGGCCCGGAACAACACCGTCTGTTCGCCGGACGTCGGTGCTTCCCCGCCCGCCGCGGGCTCGAGCCCGACCGCCACCAGCGCTCCGTCGCGCCAGTAGTACAGCTCCCGTCCATCCGCACGCCAGACCGGGTCGACGCCGCCGCCTGAGGAAATTCTCACACGCCGCCGAGGCGCCGGATAGGAATCCATGTACACCTCCAGCCGCCCCGATTCGTCGGAGGTGTAGGCGACCCAGTGCCCGTCGGGTGAGATGCGAGCCGACCGCTCGTCCGCTCGGGTGGCGACATACGGCCGCGCCGGGGACCCGTCCGCAGGCTGCACGAGGATGTCGTGATTGCCTCCGGCATCCTCGGTGACGAGCACCGCGCTGCCGTCGCGCAGCCAATCGCTCGGGAACTGGGTTCCGTTGCGCGCCGCAAGCACTCGCGCTTCCGTCCCGTTGAGCGGCCGCAGCATGATGTCCTTGCCGCCGGGCGCGCCCGCCGAGTAGACGAGGGTCGCGCCGTCGGCGCTCCACTGCGGGTCGTTGGCGTCCGCGTCGTCGTCGGTGAGTCGCCGCGTCGTGCCCGCCTCGAGGTCGGTCACCCAGAGATCGCTCGTCTGCCGGCCGGCGCCGAATGCGCCGTAGGCGACGCGACGCCCGTCAGGCGAGAAGCGCGGCGTCCACGGGCGATCCGCACGGATCCCGCGCAGCGGGCGGCCGGCGCGATCGACCACGACCAGCCCCATGTCGCCGATCGTCGCGAGCGACGCCGCGTCGCCGCTCGGACGCGCCACGGCCGGCGCGTTGTCGGTCCAGCGCCGCACGAGAGACGAGCGATCGACGAGCAGGCCGCCGGCGACGCCCAGCACGAGCGTGGCGAGAGCGGCGTACAACGCCGCACGCGCCGACACCGTACGGCCATGTGACGCGATGCGTGGCGCGCTGTCCTCCACGACGACCGCAGGCTGGGCACCGTCCGACGGAACCGGAAGCAGCGCCGCCGCGAACGCCGCGGCGCTCGGGAACCGGTCGTCGGGGCGCTTCGCCAGCGCCTGCCACACCGCGGCGGCCACGAATGGCGCGACGTCGGGCCGCCGCGCCGCCAGCGCTGCCGGCGGCTCGTGCATCAGACGGTGCACGACGGCCTGCCGCGACGCCGCGACGAATGGTGACTCGCCCGCGATCATCTCGTGCAGCATCGCGCCGAGTGCGTAGACGTCGACCCGCGCGTCGAGCGCACGCTCCCCTGCCGCCTGCTCCGGCGCCATGTACTGCGGCGTGCCGAGCGCGAGGCCGGTGCGTGTGAGGCGCTCGCCCCCCGCCTCCTCGAGCGCCAGCGCGACGCCGAAGTCGGCGACCAGCGCATGTCCGTCCTGCAGCAGCACGTTCTCGGGCTTGACGTCGCGGTGGACGATGCCGTGGACGTGCGCATAGTCGAGCGCATCCGCCACCTCGCGCGTCAGGCGGACGGCCTCGGCGACCGACAGCCGTCCCTCGCGCACGAGCCGCGACCGCAGCGTCTCGCCGTCGATGAACGGCATCGCGTACCAGAGCAGCCAGCCACCTCCCTCCGGCGGATAGCCGGCGCTGCCCGAGTCGAACAGCGGCAGGATGTGCGGATGCTGCAGCGATGCCGTGACGCGAATCTCCGCCAGGAATCGCTCGGCACCCACGGCGGCCGCGAGCTCCTCGCGCAGTACCTTGATCGCGACGCGGCGACCGTGCCGCAGATCGCGGGCGAGGTACACCGTCGCCATTCCTCCGCGCGCGATCTCCCGGTCGATGGCGTAGCGGCCGGCAAGGGCGTGGGCGAGGCGGCCCGCAACGGACGTCGTGTACGGCGCGCCGAGCGCCTCCGCGGCGGGCCGTTCGAGGAAGTCGTCGCCGGCATCCACGTGTGCGGCGAGGAGCGACATGACGTCGATCTGCAGCGCCGTGTCGCCGGCGCAGGCCTCTGCGACGACGGCGTCGCGTCGCTCCGGCTCGCAGGCAAGCGCGGCGTGAAGGATCGCGTCGATCGCCCGCCACCGTTCCGGCGTCATCGGCGACGAGGCGCCGGCGGCGGGTGCACCGTGCGTGGGCGTCGTCACGCCCCGAGCTCGCGGCGGAGCCACATGCGGGCGACAACCCACTCGCGCCCCACCGTCGCCGGCGAGATGCCGAGCACCGCGGCCGCCTCGGGGATGCTCAGCCCGGCGAAGTATCGCAGCTCGACCAGTCGGGCCTTTCGCGGGTCCAGGACCGCGAGGCGCCCGAGGGCGTCGTCCAGCGCGAGCACGTCCACCTCGTCCGGCGCCGCGACCGCCTGGATCGCCTCCCCGAGCGAGACCTGCGTGGCCCCGCCACCGCGTTTGCGTGCGCGGCGCGTGCGCGCGTGGTCCACGAGCACGCGACGCATCATCTGCGCGGCGACGGCGAGGAACTGGGTGCGGCTCTCCCAGCGCGCATCGTGCTGGCCGTCGAGGCGCAGCCACGCCTCATGCACGAGCGCGGTGGCCTGGAGGGTGTGGCCCTCGCCCTCGCGACGCAGGGCACGCCGCGCCTGCCGGCGGAGCTCGGCGTAGACGAGCGGCACGAGCGCCTCGGACGCTGCCGCGTCGCCCGCCCCCCACGCGCGCAGCAGCTCGGTGACCGCTGGGGCCTCGTGGCCGTTCGCAGCGGAGCCGGCGGGTGGGGATGGCGCGGCCCGGACAGGCAAAGGAGTGCTGGGCATGCTTGCTCGGGCTGAGGGAAACCGGTCTCCGCGGTTGGACACCACTACCCCGTGAGTGGGTTTAGCCGCGTTCTGCGCGCTAAGGGATAAGGCGCCGAGCGCGCCGTTCCCGCTCCTGGAGGACACAATGACTACGCCCCGTACCGGTTCCGTGGTTTCACTCGCCGCCGCGCTGGCCCTCGCCATCACGCTAAGCGGTTGCGCGAGCGCTGGCTCCCGCCCCGCCTCGGACGGACCCGCGCCCGGCGACGGCCGTTCGCTCACCATCCGCTTCGACAACCAGGCACACGATTACGTGCACGTCTATCTCGTCGGCGTGCGGCGCCAGTGGCTGCTCGGCCGGGTGGAACAGGGAGCGGTCGCGACGCTTCAGATTCCCGATGAGGCGTTGGCCGAGAGCTCGCGGTCAATGTGGCTCGCGGTGCTGGCCGGCGCGAGTCCGACGGGCCGAGTGGCGGCCGATCCTCGCGCGGTGACCACTATCCCGGAGCCAATGACGACGATCCTCTCGCAGCGGTGGACGTTCACGTCGACGCAAGCGACCGGGCAGCTCACGTCGCTACCGCTCTGGAAGGCGGAGCCAAGCCGGCCGTGACGGCACCGGAACGTACGGATGGGCGGCGACGCTCAGGACGTGTCGCCGTCCAGCTCGCGCGTCATCTCGATCATCGTCGGCCGGAACCCGGCGCGCGTGAACAGCCGCTGGGCGGATTCGTTCTTCTCCGCCGTCGAGAGCACGACCCGCGGGGCTCCGCGGGCCTTGAGCGCCGCGATCGTCGAATCGAGCAGCATCCGACCGACGCCATGTCGGCGATGGGCGGGATCGACCAGGATGTCGTACAGCACCCCCGCCGGCCCGCGCAACGACATGTAGTCGTTACCCTCCACGCCGGCGTACGTGTACCCCAACACCTTGCCGTCCCGGTCGGCGACGAGGACGATGACGTCCGGGTCCTCGAGCTGTGATCCGAGGAATGATCCGTACGCGTGCTCGGTCTGCGGCGTGGCCGCGATGAATCGCTTCGGATCGAAGTCGTGGTGCGTCCGAACGAGCAGCGCGCCGAGTCGGCCGACAGCGGGCATGTCCGCAGGCGTTGCGGGACGAATGGTGACGGCGTTCACGCCGTATGTTAGCGGGTGCGGGACGGCTTGGCCTGATATTGGGCGTCGCTCACCTTCTCCATCCAGTCGACGGCCTTTCCGTCGAGCGCTTCCTGAATCGCGATGTGCGTCATGGCCGTGGTCGGCGACGCGCCGTGCCAGTGCTTCTCGCCCGGCGAGAACCACACGACGTCGCCCGGCCGGATCTCCTCGATCGGGCCGCCTTCTCGCTGCGCGAGACCGCAGCCGAAGGTGACGATGAGCGCCTGACCGAGCGGATGCGTGTGCCATGCAGTGCGTGCGCCGGGCTCGAAGGTGACGGCGTTGCCGGCCGCCCGCGCCGGCGCATTCGTGCCGAACAGCGGGTCGATGCGTACGGTGCCGGTGAACCAATCGGCCGGTCCCTTTCCGGACGGCTGCGAGCCCGCTCGCTTGATGTCCATCGCGCTTCTCCGTTTCTCAATACGCCTGCCGCGTGGGCCGGAACAGGATCTCGTTGATGTCGACGTCCTCCGGTTGGCTCATCGCGAACACCACGGCCCGCGCGAACGAGTCGGCCGGAATCGCGACGTCTTCATAAAGCTGGTTGACCCGCTCGGCGACATCGCTGTCCGTGATGGTGTTCGGCAGCTCCGTGGCCACCGCGCCCGGCGAGATGACAGTCGTGCGGATGTTGTAGGTCTTCACCTCCTGTCGAAGCCCTTCGCTCAGCGCTCGCACCGCCCACTTCGTCGCTGAATACACCGCGCTGCCCGGGCCGACCTTGTGGCCGGCGACGGAGGAGACGTTGATGATGTGCCCCGCCTTCTGCTTCTGCATGTAGGGCAGCGCCGCCGCGATGCCGTAGAGCACGCCCTTGATGTTCACGTCGATCATCCGGTCCCACTCGTCGATCTTGAGTCGCTCGAGCAGCGACTGCGGCATCAGTCCCGCGTTGTTGAGCATGACGTCGATGCGTCCATGGTTCTGCACGGCAGTGTCGACGAGCCGCTTCACCTCGTCACGATTGGTGACATCGGTCTCGATGGCCAGCGCCTTCGCGCCTTTGGACGTCAGCTCGTTCGCGAGCGACTGGAGCCGCTCGACACGTCGCGCGCCCAGCACGACACTCGCGCCCTGCTCGGCGAGGAGCCGCGCCGTCGCTTCGCCAAGCCCGCTGCTCGCGCCGGTGATGACGACGACTTTTCCTGCGATGCCTTCGGTGTTGCTCACGACGATGACTCCCTTGCCTTCGGCCTAGTGGTTCGGATGATCGGTGCGACGACGATCAGCGCGAGCGCGAGCATGGCCGTGCCGACTCGTCCAACGATCGCGGCGATTGCAACGAACGCGCCGAGGTCCTGCTGCTGGCGGGAACGATTCGAGGAGCGAGGGCGAGGCAGAGGGGGTGCGTGAGCGGTCACATCCTTGACCTACTGTGCGCATCCGCCGATTGTCCCTCGCGTCCGTCGTCTTCCGCCGGCGCTCGCCGCCACGCCCGACCCTGCCCAGCACCCGATGTCGCCCACTCGCCGGGAAGTCCTCGCGCAGCTCGCCGTTCTCGTCGCCCTTCCACTTCCGAAGTGGAGCTCCATCACCATCGGGAGCGACCCGCTCGACGGCACCATCGCCACGTACCAGGCGGGACGACGGCGCGGGGCATGGACCGCCGTCGAGGTGACTGCCCACGCGGTCGACCGCTGCCGCGCCGACGGCATGTCGTGGCGCGCCATCGACGCGCTCTCGGACACCGCCCCTGCCGACGCCCGCGCTGCCGACGCGCGCCTCCGCGGTGGTCGGACTCGTGGGCCATTGGACGGCGTTCCGGTCTTCGCCAAGGCGATCTACGACATGGCCGGCCTCCCGACCACCGGGTCCAGCGCCGAGTGGGCGCGCCTCTTCCCTGAAGCCGTGCAGCGTGACGCGCTCGAGGTGAGCCGGCTCCGCGCGGCTGGTGCGATCGTCCTCGGGAAGACGGCGGCCGACGACTTCGCGTATCGCGGCAACGGCACGAGCAGCCACACCGGGCAGGTGCTCAATCCGCACGACGCGACCGGGACACGCACGCCCGGCGGATCGAGCGCCGGCTCGGCGGTCGCGGTCGCGGATGGGATGGCGTTCGCCGCGCTCGGCACCGACGACGGCGGATCCAACCGCATTCCGGCGCAGTTCACCGGCGTGGTGGGGATGAAGCCGACGTTCGGGCTGGTGCCGCGCACCGGCGTGATCCCGACGTGGCCCTACCTCGATACGCACGGGCCGCTCGCGCGCACGGTGGCCGATGCGGCGCTCCTGCTCGCCGTCATCGCGGGCGCAGATGCGTCGGATCCGCTTGCGCTCACGACCGGCGTCGACCGCGCATCGTTCGCCGCGCTGCGCGACGATGCGCTCGCGGGGGTACGACTCGGGCTCGTCGAGGTGCACGTTCCGCGCGCGCAGATGAGCACCGAAGCGCTCGCCATCTGGGATCGCGCCGTGGGAGACCTGCGTTCCGCCGGCGCGACGGTCGAGGCATTCGCCCCCGCGGTCACCCGCGTGGACTTCCGGGACGCATTCGTCAACGCGGCCCGCGCGCGCGGAGATGTCGCGATCGACGCGAGATCGCCTGCGCCGACAGCAAATGCGCTCCTTCGCTACTTCGCCGGACGAACCGACGACGCCCGTGCGGCGGTGCGCCGAGGCTACGCCGCCTACCGGGCGTTCTACGACGTTCTTCCCGCGACCTTCGAGGAGTGCGAGCCGCTTTTCGAGCAGCCAATGGCAGACGATCCGGCCGGGCGGTCCTTCGCCCGATCACGTGCGGAGGTCGTGGCCGCGCTTGCGGCGTCGATGCGCGCGGCAGGCGTCGCGGCGATGGTGTACCCGACCATGCCCTTCAACGCGCCCCGCGCCGTCGATCCGTGGCCGGACGTCCGTACCGCGCTTGGCTACGGCAACTGGCTCGGTCTGCCGGAGGTGTCGGTGCCGGCGGGACTGGGGGCCGACGGAATGCCGGCGCTCAACGTGTCGATCGTCGGACTACCGGGCGACGACGCGCGCGTGCTCGCGTTGGCGCACGCCTATGAACGTCAATCACGACGCTTCGTCCAACCGCGGCGGGCAGTGTAGTCGAGTAGAAGCGGGACGAGCGGAAAGAGCCGGATCTGTATTGAAAAACCCTTTGGAGTATTCTCCGGCATTTTCCGGTTCAATCCGGTGAATCCGCTCTTCGCGCTTCGCTGGTGGCTGTGCGCCGCAGCGTCCAATACGCGATCACACTCGCGACGGGCCATGCGACGATCGCCGAGAGCGTGACGTCGCTGAGGAAATGCGCACGCGCCAACACGCGCGTGAGAGCGCAGCCCGCGGCGATCCCGAACCAGAGCCACCGCGCGCGCGGATACATGCGCGCGAGCATCGCCGCCGCGGTGAAGGCGACCAGCGCGTGACTGCTCGGCAGCGCGAGACCGCTCGTCGAGAGCGGGTGGTCGTGCCAGCTCCGGAAGACATAGGCGCCCGCGTGTGCATCCGGCCGCTCACGTCGAAAGAGCAGCTTGAGCACTTCGGCGGCGAGCCCGCCGGCCGTCGCGGCGATGAGCGGTGAGAAGGCGCGCCATCGCGCGGCCTTCGACCTCGCCACGGACGGTGGCGCGCACAGGAGCAGCGCGGCGGAGACGATGGCCCACGTCGGCAGGAAGCCGGCGATCCGGAGCATCCGGCCCCAGTCGCGCTCGTAGACGTCCGGCAACACGAGCACGCGATACGCCCACGGATCGAGCGCGGTCGCGGCGAACAGTGCGATGATCACGGCGAGGCCGACGGCGACGAGACGCCACGTCGTTCGTCGACCGGGCCGAGCGACGATCTCAGTCATTCGGGGAAAGCCCGCGTCGCGGTCGCAGGGGGGCGTCCCAGTAGGACGACGAGGAGAATGAGTCCAAGCAGGATCATCGACGCCGAGAGGAGCTGACCCATGCTGAACGGTCCCAGCACGAGACCGAGCTGTGTATCCGGCTGTCGGGTGAACTCGAGCAGAAAGCGCACGACGCCGTAGCCGGTCAGGAAGGTGGCCGCGAGCAGCCCCGGACGGTACCAGCCGCCGGC
>DASXHF010000201.1:0-16719 GCA_036488775.1 Gemmatimonadaceae bacterium
TTCACCGATTCACCGCCTCACCACCCGTACTTCTCCTTCAACACGAACACGATCGTCAGCGCCGCGTATTGCAGGAACGTGGACATCTCCGATCGCCACGCCTCGCTCCAATTGTGCTCGCCTTCATCGTCGCGGCCCGGAGGGCGTGGGAACCAGCGCGACGTGCAGTCCTTGTAGCGGAGATACTCGTCGCCGAAGATCGACTCGAGCACGCCCTCCTCGTACCGCACGATCAGGCTGTACTCGATGGCGAACAGCAGCACCGCGACCGGGATGAACCAGAGCACCCCCGAGATCACGGTGAAGCCCATCCAGATCAGAAAGTTTCCGACGTAGAGCGGGTTTCGCATCCACGCGAAGACGCCGTACGTCACCAGCCGCTGCACCGTACGTGAGCGGCGGCGCGTGACGTGGCCGGCCGCCGCGACGCCGGCGAGCCGGATGGCCTCCCCGACGATGATGAGCGCGAAGCCGACGATCCAGTTGAGCGGCTCCATCACGCCGTGCGCCAGCAGGGGCACGAGCAGAAACGGCACCGGGAGCCACCCGCGATGTCGAAACAGCACGGCTCCGAGTTGGGCGCTCGGGCTGCGCTCGGTCTCCGAGATCGGCGGCTCGGTCGTCGAATCGGTCGTCGAAGTGGATGAATTCACGGAAGGCGTCTCTGACGGCATGGCAGCGGGATAGTGTGACGAAGGCGAAAGGTCGCCACGCCGGGTGGATTGCTCAAGCTCACGGGTCGATCGCCGTCAGTCATGCAACAATCCGGCGAGAAGCTCGCCGACGAGATGATCGAACGCGGCCGGCTTCTCGAAGGCGCAGACGTGCCCCGCTGCCGCGATCAGCTCGAGCCGCGCAGCGGGGATGGCCCCGGCCATCGCGCTCAGCTCTCCGGGCGGCGTGATCGCGTCCTCTGCTCCCCCGACGACCAGCGTCGGCACGTCGATCGTGCGCAAGAGGTCGGTGGAGTCCCGGCGCTCGATCATCGCCCGCTGGGCGCCGATGGCGCCCTCGGGGGACGCCGACGCCATCATCCGCCGCAGCGCTTCCGCCGCCTCAGGCCGCGTGGCTCGCGTCGGCGCCGCGGTCTGGGTGGATAGCTGCTGCTCGGCCAATGCCTCCACTCCCTGGCGCTCGATGAACTCGATCAATCGCCGACGCCTCGCGCGCGCCTCGTCACCATCGGCACCGGCGCGCGTGCTGACGAGCACCAACGCCCGTACCCGCGCGCGATGCCGGCGCAGCAGGTCGAACGCGACGTACCCGCCCATGGACAGGCCGACCACCACGACGCGCTGGAGGTGAAGTGCGTCGAGCAGGCCGACCATGTCGTCCGCGTACTGGCCGATCGTGTACGGTCCGCGCACCTCAGAGCCGCCGAACCCGCGCAGATCCGGCGCGATGCAGCGCGCATTCGTCGCCAGCCCGCTCAATTGTCCCGACCACAGCGTTCGGTTGTGCGGCCAACCGTGGATGAACAACACCGGCGTGCCGCTCCCCGACTCCTCGTACGCGAGCTCGAGCCCACGGGCCAGCGAAACCCTCATCGCGTCAGGCGTCGCCGTCGTCGGGCCAGCGCGGCAGCAGCCGGTGCCATTCGTCCGGCACCCGCACCGGCCGGCCCGAGCGATCGATCGCGACGAACACGATCGACGCCTGGGCGACCAGCACGCCGCTCCCGACCTTCTTCACGTCCTGCTTCACGATGTAGCTCGTATTCTTGATCGCGAGCAGCCCGGACCGGACGGCGAGATCCTCGCCCGGCAGCGATTGCGCGAAGTAGTCGATGTCCACGTGTCGGACGACCGACACGATGGGCACCGTCGCGAAGTCACGCACGCCGCCGACCTCCTCGCGCTCCAGCAGCTCCCACCGCGCGCGCTCGAGGAAGCCGAGCATCGTCGCGTGGTTCACGTGGCCCAGCATGTCGCAGTCGGACGGGTAGATGTGGAAGACGACCTGCGGCAGCGTGTTCGTCATCGCCCGCGTGGTGAGAGGTCCGAGCCCGTCCCGGTGCCGGCGCCTGCGAGCCACCGGCCGTCGAAGGTTAGCCAGAACACCACGCGGCCGTCAGGCGACCGGCGCGCGCGATCGAGGGCGACGGCGAATGCCTTCGCGCTGTAGGTCAGATCGAGCGGCGGCCCGCCGGCGTCGCGCATCGCCTGCAGGGCGCTCCGCGCCTCGGCCGTCGCGCGGCCGTACCCGCCGCCGTACGCGCCTTGCTCGATCTCGAGTCGATCACCGAGTAGCGGTGGAAGCCTTTCCTCCGCGAGCCGCGCGAGCAACGCGCGCGTGCGCCGTGCAAGTCGCAGCACGCGCGTCCTGTTCGCTACCGCCGCGGGCACGACGCGCACACCGAGCACTCGCGTCGGCAGACCGGCGATGGCGAGACCCACGAGCAGGCCGGCCGCCGTTCCGCCGGTTCCGAGTGGAACGACGAGCGTGTCGGGGGCCGGCCGCCCTGCGCGATCCAACTGATCGCACATCTCGAGCACGGCATTCACCTGTCCGATGGCGCCAAGCGGCGCGCTTCCTCCGGCGGGAATCCAGTGCACGCGTCGAGAGAGCCGGCGGAATCCGGCGCGAAGATATGCCCCCCCGACCGATCCGGCGGCGGTCACCGCGGCGAGCGACGCAAGTCGGCGCGACGTCGCGTCCGCGACGTCGTGCGTCTCCTGCGGCCAGGTGATCACGGAAACGGCGAGCCCCAGCCGCGCACCATGCCGCGCGACCGCGAGCGCATGCGTCGACCCGGTGGCGCCGACGGTCAGCACCCGACGGCCCGGCGGCACCTCCGCGAGCAGAAGCTCCAGCGCGCGCGCCTTGTTGCCGCCAAGGACAGGTGCACTGAGATCGTCGCGCTTCACGAGCAGCGTGGCACCTGCGACCTGCCACTCCTCGAGCGGCGTCTCCGCCACGCCGAGATCCACGCGCGGCAGCGTCGCGCCCAGGTGGGGAAAGCGCGCCAGCAGTGCGCGCACTTCCTATGCGTGCGCGCCGGCCGCGTCGTCCGGCTCGCCGAGCCCCGGCGCGCGTGCGCGATGCGTCCACGTGCCCCGCAGGGGAAGCTGCTCGACGTACAACGCCTGCACGATCACCATCACCGTCGCGACCATCGGTACGGCCACCATGAGGCCGAGGAAGCCGAAGACGAGCGCCAACAGCGCCTGGGCGACCACCGTGAGCGCGGGCGGCAGATTCATTCCGCCCTTCATCAGGAGCGGTATCAGCACGTGGCTCTCCGAGAAGTGGATCACCGTGTACACCAGGGCGACCAGGGCCGCCTTCTCCGGCGAGTCGAGAAAGCCCATGCCGATCGCCGGGATGGCGCTGAGGAGCGGGCCCACGGTCGGCATGAACTCGAACAATCCCGCCAACAGTCCGAGCGCGAACGCCGCCTTCACGCCCAGCACCAGGAGCGCGACGGTGCTCGCCGAGCCGATCACCGCCATCGCGATCAGTTGGGTCACGAGCCACTTCCGCAGCACGGTCGCGATGCGGTCCATGATCTGCGCCGCCGTCTCGCGCCGGCGCGCCGGAAGAAGCGCGAGCACGCCACGTCGATACAGGTCAGGGTCAGCCGCGAGATAGATGCTCAGGAAGACGACCAGCAGGAACCCGCCGACGGCGGCGACGGTGGACCTCGCGAAGGGAAATAGGTACCGCGACATTCCCTGGAACTGCCTCTGGAACCGTCCTCTCAACGTTGAGGGACCGACCGTCGAATCGCGGCGGGCCGAATCGGGGCGGGCGCCCGCCGGCGCGGGCCGGCTCGCCAGCAGACTGTCCGGCGCCGCTTCGGACCCACCCAGCAGCATGCCGACCATGCCCGACTCTCGGCGGTTAATCCAGGCCTCCACCCGGTCCACCGCTTCGGGGAGCTTGACCCGAAGCTCCGCGCCCTGGGAGCGCAGGACCGGAGCGACCACCGCGCCGACGCCGATCAGGACCGCGAAGAACGCGAGGACGATGAGCGCGGCACCAACCCCGCGTGGCACTCTCCACCGCTGCAACTTGTCGACGCCGGCCGAGACGGCGATGGCGAACAGCACGCCAAGGAAGATCGTGAGGAAGAGCGCGTTCGCGAACCAGACGAGCTGCAGCACCAGGTACATGGCGAGCACGAGCGCCGCCGCGCGTACGACGTCGCGGCTGCGCCATCCCACCGCGCGCCCGTGGCGGACCTCGCCGCGACCGACGGGCGGCGGGGGGACCGTCCCCCGCCGGCTCGTGTCCGTCGAGTTGGCGGTCGGCTCGCCAGCCGGCCCGCGGTGGAGATCGAGGCCGGGATCGCGGGTGGGGTCGGTCATGCGGTGGCAAGAAAGGTGAAGGCGCGGGAGGCAGACGCGGGGCGAGGAACATGCCGTGGCCCCCGCGTGGCGCGCTGGCGCGCGGCGCTACATTATCGCGGGAACCCAGCCGCCAACAGAGCGAGGAGTAGCGTGGCCGACCGCGCGAGCGCCGCAGTACCGTTCGTCTATCTCGACACCGCGCCCGCGGTGGATGCCTTCACCGCCAGAATCGCCCAGGTCAAGGAGCTCGCCCTCGACACCGAGGGCGCCAGCTTTCACCGCTTCGTCGATCGTATCTACCTGCTGCAGCTCTCCACGCGCGACGAGCACGCGGTCATCGATCCCATACCCATCGGGAAGCCTTTGGCCCTTGGTAGGCTGCTCGAGGACCCGGGCGTCGAGGTCGTCTTTCACGACGCCGACTACGATCTCCGGCTCCTCGAGCAGGATTATGGGTGGAAGGTCCGCCACATCTTCGACACTCGAGTCGCAGCGCAGCTGCTCGGCTACACGGCGTTCGGTCTTGCGGCGCTGCTCGAGCGATTCTTCGACGTCAAGCTCGACAAGAAACACCAGCGTGCGGACTGGTCGATGCGCCCGCTCACTCCCGACATGCTCGACTATGCGGCGCAGGACACTCGCTACCTGCTGGAGCTGAAGGATCGCATGTCGGCCGAGCTGGCGCGGATGGGGCGGATGGACTGGGCGCGCGAGGAGTTCGCCCTGCTCGAAGGCACGCGCTGGGGCGACGACGACCCGTCGCAGTCGTTTCTCAAGCTGAAAGGCGCGCGCGATCTGTCGCGGCGCGAGCTGGCCGTGCTGCGCGAGCTCGTCCCGTGGCGTGAAGGCGTGGCGGGGCAAATGGACCGCGCCACGTTCCGCGTGCTCGGCAATGAGCAGCTGCTCGACATCGCCCGCTCGCAGCCGCAGTCGCGCGAGGCGCTCGGCAAGATCAAGGGCATGCCGCGCGGTATCCTCGAACAACGTGGCAACGAGCTGCTCGACGCGGTGCGCCGCGCGCTCGCGGTCCCGGAAGGGGAACTGCCGCGCTTTCCCAAGGCGCCGCGCTGGGATCGCGATCCGGAGTTCGACACGCGCGTCAGCGCGCTCAAGACGGCGCGCGACGCGGCGGCGAAGCGTCTCGCGCTGGATCCGGGCGTGCTCTGCTCGCGCGACCGGCTCGAGGCCGTCGTCCGCCGCAACCCTGCGACGATCGACGAGATGCGCGAAATTCCGGAGCTGCGCCGGTGGCAGGTCGCGGAGCTCGGTGATGCGTTCGTCGCCGCGCTCGCGCCGCACCGGAAAGCGGAGACATCACCGTACAAGAGTTGACGGCTGCTGATACTGCTACTCAAGTACTTGATAGGGCTACTGAAGTATCAGGTAGTATCAGGAGCCGTACAGGTACCCGGGGATAGTTACAGCCCCATGTACGCCCGCACCCGCGGCTCGATCCTGTCGGGCGTCCAGAATGGCGACCACACCAGATTCACCGTCACCGTCCCGACGCCCGGCAGCGCCTTCAGCGCCCGTTCCGCGTCCGTCATGATCTCGGGGCCGCTCGGACAGCCAGGCGAGGTGAGCGACATGTCGACGTCGACGTCGGTGCCGGTGACGCGCACGTCATAGACGAGACCCAGGTCTACGATGTTCAGGTTGAGCTCCGGATCCTTCACCTTGCGAAGGGCGAGCTTGGCCTGCTCGACGCTCACGTCGGCGAACGCTGCGCCGCTGCCCGGTGCCACCGGTGGGGCCGCGCGTTCACTTCCGTCCGCCTGCGGCGCCGGAGGAACATGAGGCGCGTGTGGGGAAGAGGGGGGCGGTGACGCGACGGCGTCGCCCATCGGGTGCTCGTTCGACATCGGGAAAGATGCTCCGCGTGAGACTCCTTGGAGTATCACCCGGACACACGTTCGCCGCAACGACAAACGCCCGCGCAACGCGGGCGTTCAGAGGAATGGTGGGCGGCCTGACTCAGCGGTGCGACTTCTTCTTCGACCCTCCGGCCTTCTTCGCCTTGGCGGCCCTGGCCTTGGCGGCTTTGCTACGCGCGCGCGCCCGAGCGGCGGCGGCGGACCGCTTCGCCTTGCTGCTCCGCGAGCGCGACACGTGCGTCGGGTTGTTCCACCCGACCGCGCGGTCGGCGCGGAAGGACCGCGGCATGTCATAGACGCCATCGGGGGAGTCCGTCACGGCAAGTGCCGCGGCGTCCGCGAGGTCCGCACGGACGTCGCTGATCACCTTGGCCGGCCGCCGCGCCCGCGCCGCATGGACGCGATTCGTGAGCAGGACGACGAACATCTGGCGGTCGGGATCGATCCACAGTGACGTTCCGGTGAACCCGGTGTGTCCGTAGGCATTGCTGCCCATGTATTTCCCGCATCCATACTCGCCGGCGCAGGTGTCCCAGCCGAGCGCCCGCGTGCCCGCGGCGCGCTTGGTAAAGAGCTGCACCGTGCTGTCGGCAATCAGGCGGGTGTCGCGGTATTTGCCCCCGTTGAGCAGCATCTGCGCGAAGATCGACAGATCGTTCGCCGTGCTGAAGAGCCCCGCGTGGCCGGCGACACCCCCGAGTGCATACGCGTTCTCGTCGTGCACCTCACCGCGCAGCGGATAGCCGCGCGGAGGGGTGAGCTCGGTCGGTGCGATGCGACCGCGCAGCGACGCATCGGGACGGAAGTGGGTGTCGTGCATTCCCAACGGGCCGAATACCCGCGCGTCGAGGAATTGGTCGAGGCGCTGACCCGACACCGCCTCCACCACGAAGCCAAGCATGTCCGCGCCGAGGTCGGAGTACTCGTAGTACTGTCCCGGCTGGGCGAACAGCTCGGTCGAGATGACCGCCGCCCGCGCTTCCTCCGGCGTGTGCGCAAGCCGCCAGAGATCGCGACCCGCCGGCAGCCCGGAGCGGTGCTCGAGCAGATGCCGGATGGTGACGTTCTCCCGCCCGCCGCCGGTGAATTCCGGGATGAACTTCACGACCTTGTCGTCGAGGCGGAGCTTCCCCTCGTCGTACAGGATCATCACCGCGGTGGTGGTGCCGACGACCTTGGTCAGCGACGCCAGGTCGTAGATGGTCTTCTCGGCCGTGACGGTGGCGGCGTCGGAGGTCCAGCCGAGGTGGCCGAAGCCCTTTTCCCAGACGACCGCGCCTTTGCGTCCGACGACCACCGCGGCGCCCGGATAGCCACCCGCCTTGATCCCTCGCTCGACCACTCGATTGATCGTGGCGAGTCGCGACGCGGACATGCCAACGGCGCCCGGCGCCTTGGCGGGCAGTCCATCTCCTTCGGTGGGCGTCGGGCGCACCGGATGGAGGATGGTGGTGGCGGCGAGTAGCAGGCTGAGCAACGGAATTTCCTCGTGACCAAACGACCGCGGACGACGTACTGTCCTGACCGCTAGGCAGGATGCGTGCGCGTGTTTCTGGAGCAACGGTCCGGAGCCCCGGTCGGCCGGGTCCGGTTCACACCTCTACCGTGCGATTTCAGCGGTGTTCCAAGTCACAGAAAACGCCGAAGGGCCCATTATGGGCACTGGTCCTACGACGAGCAATAGGAACTCTCGTAACTGCGGTCGACTGATGGGACTGCGGTCGACTGATGAGACCGCGGCCAACTGATGAGACCGCGGTCAATTGATGGGCCCGCGGTCGGCTGAGGAAACAGCGGTCGACCGCCTTGCGTAGGGCGACGGCGGGTCGGTCAGTCGACCGCCCGTCGGTCCGTCGACCGCAGTCTTTCAGTCGACCGCAGTCCCCAATAGGCAACCATCCCGCTCCCGCCCGTGACCAATTAGCCGGAACGTCATGGACAACGAACAACTCACCGTACAGCGCGCCAGGAATGGCGACGAGGCGGCGATGAGGGCGCTTTGGATGCGCCACGCGCCGCACATCGATGTCGTGGTCCGGCGCTTGGTGGGCAACGATCCGGATCTGGCGGCCGACGTCGCACAGGAAGTGTGGATTCAGATCTTCCGTGCGCTGCCCGGCTTTCGCGGCGATGCACAGTTCGGGACCTGGGCGCACCGCGTTGCGGTGAACCGGACGTTGAACGCGCTTCGCCGCACGCGTCGCATAGCGGCGCTGGAGGTGGACGTGGACGAAGAAAGCGCGGCGGTCGAGCCGGAGGCGGAGCGGGCATTGCTTGCCGCGTCGATCGAGGAGGCGGCGGCCAAGCTGTCGCCCGGCGCGCGCACGGTGTTCCTTCTGCACGACGTGGAGGGCTACACGCACGAGGAGATCGCCGCCGAGCTGGGGATCACGTCCGGGGGCAGCAAGTCGCAATTGTTCAAGGCGCGTGCGAAGCTGCGCACGTTGCTCGCTCACCTGATCGACACGCCGTCCGCGGCGACGCTTCGACCCAAGACATCAGGACATGTCGCACCTCTCTATTGATCGCCTCGCCGCGCTCGGCGACGAGCAGCCAACGCCGCCGGAGGCGGCGCATCTCGCTTCGTGCGAGCCGTGCGCGCGGGAGCTCGACGCGTTCCGCACGCTGGTGGCCATGGCACACGCCGAACGCACCGCGATCGGGCTGCCGCTCACCCGCTGGGAGTCCATCGCCGGGGCGCTGACCCGGGACACGTCGCCCCTCATCGCGGCGGACCGACCGCGCCGCGCTACCCGATGGCCGATGCAGGCCGCCGCCGGACTGTTGCTTCTGGCAGGCGGTGCGATGCTCGGACGGACGACCGCTGGTGCAGCTCCTCTGCCCGGCGACGTGTCGACGCCCGTCCAGTCGGCGTCCGCCTCCGTGACGACCCGAACGCAGCCGCTGGACACCGCCTTCGCTTCGCTCGAGGACGCGCGCCGCGCACAGCTGCAGTCGGAGACCGTCTATCAACACGCCGCCGCCTTTCTCGCCCAGTATGACACGGCGGCACCGTCGGAAGGCAGTCCGGTCGCGTATCGCTCGCGACTCGCCGCGCTCGATCGCGTCATCTCCGCGTCACGCAAGGCCATGCGCGAGGCGCCCCACGATCCGGTCATCAACGGCTACTACCTCACCACGATCAATCAGCGTGAGGCGACGCTGCGTCAGCTCAACACCGCGCTGCCGGCGAGCCTTCGCCTGAACAGCTTCTGAACATCCGCATCACATGACTGTGCGCTCCACTCGCTTCCCGCTGTTCGTTCTGGCCGCGCTGTCCGCGTCCGGCCCGGCGTTGCTCGCGCAACGACCGGAGACATCGGCCCGCCGCGCCGCGCGCGCCGAGTCCGCCTCCGGCGACTCGACGGTGCGACAGCTTCGGCGTCTACGCGCGCGAGCCGATTCCCTCGCGCGGTTGTACAACGAGACGACGGAGCTCTCCGAACGCCGGCGCGTTGGCGTAGAGCTGGACGCGACCGTAGACCAGATCGAGCCGCTGTTGCAGCGGCTCGCGTCGATGGGAGCACGCTCGACGATCGAGCTCCGCTTCGAGACGACGCCGATGGCGCAGATGATGATGCGGGCTGGGCGTACGATGCCGCGGGGCTGGGTCGGCATCGTGCTGTCGGGCGCGGCGCGCGACCCGCGATTCGAGAACGGTGAGATGATCGTCCGCTATCTCACCCACCCGGAGATCGTCTCCGTGGAGCCGAACTCCCCGGCCGAACACGCGGGACTCGTACCGGGCGACACGCTGATCGCCTATGACCGCCACGACGTCCGCGACCGGGACATCTCGCTCACGCGCCTGCTGCGGCCGAACGCTCGCGTGCTGATGCGCATCAGGCGCGACGGGCGCACGCGCGATGTGCCGGTAACGATCGCGAACGTGCCGTCGCGCATCACCGTGCGGCGAGAGGAGCGGGTCGCGGACGGGTTCACCCCCGGAGCCGGCGAGATGATGCTCGCGCCACCCGGCCTTCCACGCACGCCGTTCGCTCCTTTGCCGCCGTCGGACGTTCGCGTTGCAGCGCCGCGGCGAGCGCTCGCCGCCGCGCCGATGCCCCCCATGCCGCCGGCGACTCCGATGACGATGGTGTTCGCCACCAATGGCGTGGCCGGCGCCGAGCTCAATTCCGTCACGGACGCCTGGGCTCGGGCACTCGGCGTCAAGCGCGGTGTGGTGGTGACACGCGCACCAACCAGCTCCTTGGCCGCTCAGTCGGGACTACAGGATGCCGACGTCATCGTGAAGGTGAGCGGTCAGCTGGTGATGTCGGTCGGGCAGGTGCGAGACCTGGTCGCCATGGCCGCGGAGGCCGGCGAGCGCTCGGTCGAGCTGGAAGTCGTGCGCGAGAGACGGACGATCCATCTGCCGTTGCGGTGGTGAACGGACGCCGCTGAGTAGTCTCAGTACTCCGCGGGCTCGAGCTTTTCCAGCTTTTCCGCGTCCGGCACGAGCGACTTGTGGATAGCGAGGGCGGCGATCGCGCCGTCGCTCGCCGCGGCGATCGCCAGCTGGGGGCCGGGCACGATGTCGCCCGCCGCGAAGCAGTTCTCCACCGACGTGTGATACGCGTCGTCGACGACGATGTGGCCGCCGGCGTCGCGGTCGCAGCCGAGCTGGGCGCCGAGATCGTCGGCCGGATACTGACCGATGGCGAAGAAGATCTTGTCGGTATCGAGCGACATGCCGTTGGCGAAGTCGAGGGCGTGCACCCGCGCCCCGCTGTGCTTCACGCATACGATCGGCGATTCGAGCACGGGGATGTTGAGAGCATCGAGCTTCTCGCAGTACTCCTGCAGATCGAGATCGGGCGGCTCGCCGTTGGTGCAGATGATGATGTCGCGAGTCCACGTGGTGAGATTGAGCGCCATGCCGACGGCCTTTCGCCCCGATCCGATCACGACGACTTTCTTGTCGACGCATTCGTAGCCATCGCAGTCTGGACACACGTGGGCGTTGGCGCCGTACACGCGCTCGAGCCCGGGGATGTCGGGCCACACGTCTCTGAGCCCGATCGCGAGCAGCAGCCGCCGCGCTCGCACCGACGCGCCGTCGTCGAGCACCAGCTCGAAGCTGTTCTCGCCGAGCTTGGTCACGGTCTCGCAGATGCTGTCGATGAGCGCTACCCCGAGCGCACGCGCTTCGTCGCGGCCCGTGCCGCGCAGTTCGGCGGGACGAATGCCCGGCAGGCCGAGGTAGCCGTTGATGCCGCGGGTCTCCCAGTTGCGCGGATCGCCCGAGTCGACCACGACGACGCGATGGAGATACCGTGCCAACCAACTGGCGGCGCTGAGGCCGGCGGGTCCACCACCGACGATGGCCACGTCGTACGCGGCCGTTTTTGTCGTGGGAGATTCTCTCTCGGTGTCATGCATCACGGGAGAGAGGGCAAGATCTTGACCGCCCGACCTCAGTCCTTCAGCGTCCCAGCCGGGACCAGATACAGCAGTCGCAGCGTCGCTCGGTCGGACGCACCGATGGTCAGCGTGGCGGACTCCCGATACATGACGCTGTGCGGGTCGGTCGCGTGGTTCAGGCCGAGGGCGTGGCCGATCTCGTGGCGCAGAATCCCGGCGACGACGGACGGGACGAAGACGTGGCCAGCGCTGTCGTGCATCGCAATCGACACGTCGGCGTGGGAGATCAGATACTTGCTCGTCTGCGTGCGCTCGGTGACGCCCACTCGCTGTCCATCCGACGGAGGAAATCGATCGCGCCAGTGGATCGACAGGTCCGCCTGGACCGAGTCGTACACGAAGGTGAAGCGGAGCGGAAATCCGGCCTCGCTCCATTCGTCGAATACCAGGCGCGCCGTCTGCGGGTACTCCGGGCTCCATCCCGGCACGGTGGACGCCGGCTCGACGTAGACGCGCACTGCGTCGGACAGGTGCTCCGGCCAGCGATACAGCGTGCTGTCCTGCTCGGCCAGGATGTCGCCGACGTAGGTGCCCGGCGCGAGGTTGGCCACACGCCGGCGCAGCTCGGCCGGCGGTTCCGTCTGCGACACCTTGCCGGTCGGCGCGATGGCCCGACGAGTGATTCCACTCGCGACCTGCGCCTGAGTGAGCGTCGTGTCTCGCGCGACCTCGGCGGCGTCGCGCGCACGCTTGCGCCGAATGCTGCGCGTGCCGCTCGTGATGACCAGCCCCGCAAAGCCGCCCAGAACGACCAGCAGCAGCGCTTCGGGCCGGAGGCGAACTACCGGACGCCTCCAGGCGGGAGCGTGTAGAGCAGGCGGACAGTCGCGCGGTCGGCGGCGGACAGCGTCCGCACGCGAACCTTCGGCGCCATGATGCTCGTCACGTCGTCCGTGTGGTCGAGCCCGAGCAGGTGCCCGAACTCATGGAGCGCCATCGCGTGCATCGAGTCGTCGTCGAGCGCGGAGCCGGTGCGATGATGGATCGCCAGCACGATGTCCGCGTCGGTGATCCACCAGGAGTCGTCGCGCGCCCACTTGGTGCGCCCGCTGATCGGCTCATCGAAGTGGTCGATGAACGTCACGTGCACGTCGGCGTTGGCCGAGTCGGCCGTGAACGCGAAGCGCACCGGAAGATCGAGCGCGTCCCACTCGTGCGCGGCGCTGCGGACGCCGTCGACGTAGGTGTCGGTCCAGTCGGCGAGCGAGGCGGCGCGCTGGATCCAGATCGTGAGCGGCTTGCCGTGCCGGTCGGGCCAGCGCGCGAGAGCGCTGTCGCGATCGGCGAGCATGTCACCGATGTAGGTGCCGCCACCCCGCTCGACCAGCCGCCGCCGTACCGCTTCCTTCTGGCGGGCACGCTCGGCGGCACGCGGCGAGAAGGGATTCGCCAGCGCACCGGCGCTCGCGACGCTCGTCCGACTGTTGGACGGACGCGCGGGGGCGCTCGTGGGAAGCAGCGTGAGGACGAGGGCCGCGACAAGGCCGGCCCGGAGGCGGGAGGTGCGGAGCGTCATGCTGACTCGTCAGCTGGATCATCGCCGGATCCCAGCCGTGGAAGCATCCAGAAAGGCCGTCACCGCACCGAAGAACGGTGCGGGCGCCTCCCAGAACGGCATGTGGCCGGCGTCAGGAAGGAGGGTGTGGAGCGCGCGCGGCAGGAGCCCAACCAACTCGAGCGCTACGGCCGCGGGGAGCGCATCCCGTTCACCGTGTATGACGAGCACAGGCGTAGAAAGGGCACGTAGCCGCTCCCGCCAGTCATACCCCTCGCGCCGCAAACGAGCCACGACGGCGGCGCCGGTCGCGCTGGTCGACGCAGGCGGCTTGAAGAAGGCGGCGAGCTCGGGATCGGCGAACCAGGCGGGGTACACGGCCCGTCCGTGGGCGGTGTGAACGGCGGGATCGGGCGTGTGGAGCGCGGTATCGCTCATCCGCTGAAGCGTCGCGAGGTCGCCGCCGGTCAGCCGGGAGAGTTGAACGTCGTGCAGCGGCGGCATCCATGCGCTGGTCGGTCCGACGGCGTCCACCGTGACGAGCCGGCGGGTGCCGGCGAGATCGCGCGCGACGCCGAGCAGGGCGATCCCACCGCCCCAGGAATGTCCGAGCACGTCCCACTGCCGGATGCCGAGGGCGCGTCGCAGCGCGCCGACATCGTCGGCGTCATCCTCGATAGTCGCGTCGAGAGGGTTCGGGGGCGGCTGCGAGGCGCCGCGGCCGCGCTGGTCGTAGAGGATCACCTGGCGGCCTGCGGCGAGGGGCGAGAGGGCCGGCCAGAGCAGGGTGTGGTCGTAGATCAGGCCCCCGTTGACGAGGAGCAGCGGTAGTGCGCCGGCGACGGGGGGCGAGGTGAACACGGCGAGCGCGAGCCCCCGGACGCGGACCGTCATCCGGTCGAGCGGGGGCGTTCGGCCGAGGGAGCGGCGGAAGGCGAGAAAGTCATTTCGGGACATCGGGGAACGTTACAATCGGGGCGTAATCGAATAGTTGACGATCTCGGCGATCGGGGGGTCCAGTCTGGTATACCACAGTGGCCCCTTGGCGCGCGACGCCGAGTTTGGGCCGCCGCAGTTTTTCCTCCCAGGAGAACCCCCGAATGACAGCGACACGGATGTGCCGACGACTCACTCTGGTCCGACGCCGGTACCAGGTGCGAGGTCGCCGGACCTTGACCCGCGCGGGCCTCATAGTACTGGCCTTGCTCGCGGCTGGCCCGCTCGCCGCGCAGGGGGTTGGAAGCATTCGCGGCGTCGTGATCGATCCCGGTCTCGGTCGCGGGATCCCCGACGTGCAGGTATCCATCGTGGGCACGCGCCGCGGCGCGGTGACCTCCGAGAATGGCCGCTACGTCATTGCCGGCGTGACGCCGGGCCGTGTGACGGTCCGGGCGCAGAAGCTCGGCTACTCCCCGATGACGCAGTCCGTGACGGTGGCGTCCGGCGATTCCGCCGTGGCCGATTTCCGGCTGACGACCGCCGCGCTGTCGCTCGACGAGGTGGTCATCACCGGCACGCCGGGCGCGACGGAGAAGCGCACGCTCGGCAACGCCGTGTCCTCCATCAAGGCGGACCAGCTCACGGCGACGATGCCCGTTCCGAACGTCACCGAGATGCTGCAGGGACGCGCGGCGGGCGTGAACGTCGTCACGAACTCCGGCGCCGTGGGCACCGGGGCGACGATCCGCATTCGCGGCGCCGGTTCGCTGTCAGCGAACTCGCAGCCGATCTACTATATCGACGGCATCCGCATGAACAGCGGGCTCCAGACGTCGTTCGACAACAGCGGACAGTCCGTGCAGGCGACGTCGGCGCTCGATGCGATCGATCCGAACGACATCGAGTCGATCGAGGTCATCAAGGGTCCGGCCGCCGCGACGCTCTATGGCGCCGACGCCGCGTCCGGCGTCATCCAGATCATCACCAAGAAGGGGAAGATCGGGCGCCAGTCGGCCGTGTGGTCGGCGAAGGCGGAGGCGGGCAACATCGACTGGTCGCTCGAGCGGCCGAAGCGCTACTGGTACTGCACCGACGCGCAGATCGCCAACCCGACGCTCTATCCGAACTGCACGGCGCTCGGAGCGAATCCGGCGAACCGCATGCTGATCGACGATCCGTTCAACGCGCCGGGCGCGCTGCGCACGGGAAGCCTGACGACGGTCGGTGCCAGCGTGCGCGGCGGTGGCGAGCGCTACTCGTACTTCATCTCGGCCGACCATGATGGCGAGATGGGCGTGTTGAACAACAACGCGTTCAAGCGGGACAACGGCCGCACGAACTTCCAGATCGGGCTGCTCGACAACCTGAACGTCACGCTGAACACGGCGTACATCCGCACGAGCTCTACCCAGGCGCTGTCGGACAACTCGTCGAACAGCATCCTGCGCAACGCGTACCGCGACCGTCCGAGCGGCCCATGGCCGTGGGAAGCGCAGTTCCGCGGCTTCGGGCCGACGATCGCGAACCAGTACGACAACCGCGTCTCCACCGAGCGCTACATCCTCGGCTCGACGGTGGAGTACGAGCCCCTGCAGTGGTTCCACAACCGGTTGAACCTCGGCGTGGACATCAACAACCAGACGTCGTCGGTCTTCTATGGAATCGACACCACCGGCAAAGCGCCGTGGGGCACGACGTTCTCGAACGGGTACATCTCGTACCTGCTCCCGTCGACGCACCAGTGGACGGTCGACTACGCCGGGACGGCGAACGCGACGCTGCCGCGCGATCTGACGTCGGCGTTCTCCGTCGGCGCGCAGTACTCGTCCCAGCAGATCAATTCGTGGCGCGCGACCGGGCAGGGGCTGGTGGCCAACTCGCTGAACCTCGTCGGCTCGGCCGCGACGACGACGGCGGACCAGAGCTACCTCGAACAGAAATCGCTCGGCACGTACGTGCAGGAAATGCTGGGCTGGCGCAACCGGCTGTTCGTCACCGGGGCGGTCCGCGTGGACAACAACTCCGCGTTCGGATCGAACTTCAAGTTCGTGACGTACCCGAAGGCATCGGTGTCGTACGTGATCTCCGACGAGCCGTTCTTCCACCTGCCCTACGTCGATCAGCTCAAGCTGCGCGCGGCCTGGGGCGAGGCGGGCAACTCGCCGCAGCCGTTCTCGGCGGTGCGCGCGTACTCGGCCGTCAACACGGCGATCGGCGACGTGCAGGTGAACGCGCTGCAGCCACAGGCCTACGGCAATCCCGATCTCCGCGCGGAGACCGGACGTGAGATCGAGCTGGGCTTCGACCTCAGTGCGCTGAGCGGGCGCCTCGGCGCGGAGCTCACCTACTACAACAAGCAGACGAAGGACGCCCTCGTGGCGGTTCCGGCACCTCCGTCCACCGGCTTCGTGTCGTCGGGCAACGGAGCGGTGGTGGGAAGCGGGGCGACCGGCACCTATCTCGCCAACCTCGGCCAGATCTCCAACGCCGGCGTGGAGCTGACGCTCAACGCGACGCTGCTCTCGCGCGCGAACCTGGGCTGGGAGTCGGTGCTCTCGGTGTCGACGAACCAGAACAAGCTGGTGAACTTCGGCACGGGCTTCAATAACATCCAGTTCAGCACCTTCGGCGCCGTGCAGCAGTTCGCGACCGGCTATCCGCTGGGCGCGTACTGGTACACCGACGTCGTGCGCGA
>DASXHF010000208.1:0-2356 GCA_036488775.1 Gemmatimonadaceae bacterium
GCCGGCGGCGGACCGGCAGGCGCGCCCGGTGGGGCGCCTGGTGGCTCGACCGAGGCCGGACAGCCCTCCGGAGCCGGTGGAGGAGCCAGGGCCGACGACGTGGTCGAAGCGGACTACGAGATCGTGGACGAAGGGAAGAAGTAGCCGCCAGCCGCCTCGGCGGGTGCATCGGAAACCAGGCGGGCGCCGTAAGGGTCCTATAGAGGGACGTACGGCGCCCGCTTGAGTATTTTGGGTCAAGGCACGGGGTAACTCTTTCTCGAAGGGTCTCAATCTTTATGGCAAACAGGTTCTCTCGCGTGCGGCTGACGGCCGCCTTGGCGACGGCGTTCGTGTGTGGACTCCTGTTCGCGACCGGGTTCGACCTGACGCGGTTCGGCTTCGCGCAGGAGGGAAAGGGCGCGAAGGTCGCCTCTTCGCAGGTACAGTCGCTGGCCGAGACCGGGAGCGCGTTCGAGGCGATCGCGGACCACGTCACGCCGAGCGTGGTGTCGATCCAGACACAGCGCATTCGCAGCAATCCGCGCGGCGGGCGTAGCATGCGGCCGGGCATCGAGGAGTTCTTCCGCAACTTCGACCAGCAGATGCCGCGCGAAGAGGCGCAGGAGGCCAGCGGGACCGGCTTCATCGTCTCGAAGGACGGCTACATCCTGACCAACAATCACGTCGTCGCGGACGCCGACAAGGTGACGGTGACGCTGCTGGACAAGCGCATCTTCGATGCGAAGGTCATCGGTCGCGATCCGACGACCGACGTCGCCGTGATCAAGATCAACGGCAACAACCTGCCGGTCGCGACGCTCGGCGACGACAACGTGTCGCGGGTCGGACAGTGGGTCGTAGCGATCGGGAATCCGCTCGGCCTCGACTTCACGGTGACGGCCGGGATCATCAGCGCCAAGGGCCGTCCGCTGCGCGGGCTGCTCAACGCCACCTACGCGATCACGGACTACATCCAGACCGACGCGGCGATCAACCCGGGCAATTCGGGCGGTCCACTCGTGAACATCCGCGGCGAGGTGATCGGCATCAACAGCGCGATCGCGAGCAGCACCGGCTTCTACGCCGGCTACGGCTTCGCGATCCCGGTTACCCTCGCGAAGCAGGTGATGGACGACCTGATCGCGTACGGCAAGGTGAAGCGCGCCGTGATCGGCGTGGCCATCACCGATGCGACGGCGCCCGACGCGAAGGCCGCCGGGCTGAACGAAGTCACCGGGGTGCTCGTCCAGACGTACAGCTTCGATCCGGTGGACGACAGCCCCGCGAAGAAGGCCGGCATCGAGCCAGGCGACGTGATCGTCTCGGCCGACGGCAAGCCGACGGATCGCGCGAGCACGCTCCAGCGCATCGTGCGTGGACACAAGCCGGGCGAGACGATCCCCTTCGAGGCGATGCGCTTCGGTACGAAGAAGACCTTCCGCGTGAAGCTGGTGGAGGCACCGGACGCACAGCAGGTGGCGTCGACCGATGGTCCGTCGCATCCATTCGTGCCGGCGGAGTCACGGCGGTTCGACAAGATCGGGATTGCGGTGGAGCCGGTCTCGCCGGAGCTCTTCACCCGCGCCCGTCTCGACGAGCAATATCGACGCGCGTTGATCGTGAGCGACGTGAACGTGACCGGGCCCGCCTACCGCAAGCTGTTCGCGGACGGGACGATCCTGGTGCGGGTATTGAACCCGGGTCCGAAGCGTGACCTGCACACCGCGGCGGATCTCGACCAGGTGTTGTCCAAGCTGAACGACGGCGATCTGGTGACGTTCCTCGTGTACGACCTCGGCCCGGGCGGATCGTTGCGGGCGGTGACGGTGCAGGTCGGAGGGTGAGTCGCGTGAACGGTGAACCGTGAACCGTGGGTGACCCAGCACCGTTCGACCGGCCGCTCAGGACTCAGGACGTAGTTGCCCGAACCTGATTCGGCGGAGTGGACTCGACGTATGGTCCACGCGCTTTGTCGGTGTCGGGCAACCCCGTTTTCTGTGCTCTGCAGCCAGCCAGCCAGGTTTGAGTCAGCTACGGTTCACGGTTCACCGTCATTGGCGCCTATCGTCACACTGTCGTGCGGTCTTACTTTCCTCGGACGCGAGAGTGGCGAAACTGGCAGACGCACCAGACTTAGGATCTGGCGCCGAAAGGCTTGGGGGTTCGAGTCCCCCCTCTCGCATCGCATCGCATCACGTTCGCGTCTCGAGCCGGAGGGCCCAATGGCCGACCGCCGCTCTTCCGTTCGGTTTCCCGGAGAGTCCGACGCCTACCGCGCTGCTCGTGACGAGCTGCTGCGCGACGAGATCGCGCTGCGCCGGCAGACTGAGTCGGTCGCCGCGAAGCGGCGTGCGCTGCCGCTCGGCGGGCGAGT